>NZ_JAWOUY010000001.1:265697-481697 GCF_033339635.1 Vibrio sp. 2092
CCGCCGTAGTAAAGTGAAGCACCTGCTAGAACTACAACTAGAGCGATTGCGATGATTGAGATGATTAAGTTAAACATAGTTTAGTTTCCTTTTACTTTATTGTTATTTGTTTGTTATTATTTATTGTTTTTAAATTTATTATTATTTTTTATTATTATTTTATATTGTTGTTTTTTATTGTTATTTAAAGAGGGGGAGGTTCCCCCTCTAAAGACTATTAGATAGTCATGTGAACTTTAGCTTTAGCAGTACCAGAGCTAACGTCGATTGCATCAACATCAACATCAGCAGAGCCAGCGCCAGCTACTAGGTTTGCATCAGTGAAAGTACCGTCAGCAGCAACGCTACAGAACACTACGCCAGCACCGTTTTTGTTAACTGTCTTACAGATATCTTTAGTGATACCGTCTTCAGTTTTAGCTGCGAATGGAAGCTCAACAGAAACGATACTTACAGTAGCAGTAGAAGCGTTTTTAGCATCGCCTAGCTCCCAGTTAGCGCCATCAGCACCTACAGGTAGGCTTGGAGTAGAGCTTAGGTAAGCACCTTCAAGGTCTGCAATCGCAGTAGGAGCACCACCTTCAGAAGCTGTAAACAGAGTTGCAGCAGCTTGGATTTGTTGTGCTTGGTTGATCAGGGTTGCCGCTTTAGCGTCAGAAGAACCACGGTTGAACGCGTCACCGCCGTAGTAAAGTGAAGCACCTGCTAGAACTACAACTAGAGCGATTGCGATGATTGAGATGATTAAGTTAAACATTTGTTAATTACCTTTTTTATTATTTATTTATTTATTAATTTGTTCGTTTTGTTTTTTTGTTTTGTGTGATGTTCATCACATGTCTAAATAATATTGTTAATAATGTGACCTAGCAACCATTTTTTTTAAATAATTAAAAACAATTTTTTTAGCAAACTTAATTCTCTTTTTTATTAATCATTTACAAAGTAAAAAAAATTTATTTATTGATAAATGTAAAAATTAACTATTTTAAGACAATAAAAAAGCGAGCCGAGGCTCGCTTAAAATTGATTTAACTTACTATTTTATAATGACTTTTTTTGCTGGCTTAAGGGCGAATGTTATTCCAGACATAGGCTCTTTATCACCAAAAGCCCTACATGATTCACCCATACAGTACTCTCTAAGAGTAAATCCTTTGCACCTTTCGATAACTATTGATGACTTGGCAAGCTCTTCTTTCCAGTCTTCAAGACCGACATTCTTCAAAATAAGGTACTTGCTCTTAGGATGGACTGTTACAGCGTAACCAAGCTCTACAGATTCTTTTTTACACTGCTCATAGGCAAACTTTTCAACAGCCTTTTCTTCATACTCAACACCAGGATTGGAAAAAAGGTATACAGAAAGACCAATGACTGATAGTGCAATGAAGAAAATAAGAGTTCCAGCAAATTTGAAAAAGTTTTTCTTTAAAAATGGCATATCTACTCCGCTAATTTATTCAAAACATCTTTCTTAGATTTTTTAGGTTCAGTATTAGCGATTGTGTTTTCTAGATCTTCAATTGAATCCTTTACTTCTTCAACCGTTTCTTCTTTCTTAGTAACACGATCAATAACGTTTTGCTTGATAGAATCATAATTTGGAGTAGGGGATGTAGTGATCTTCCATGTGTTTGTTGCAACCACATAACGCATATCTTTCACATAAACGCCGCTATTCTCATTTGTCATGTATCTATTGAGCTTATTAATTTCGAGCATAGGGCTTTTAGTCCTACTCTCATATAGATGCTCATTAGTGATTCTGTTCTTTTCATCTTGTCTGTTCACCATAGAAGCGCCAAGCAGAATGAATGAAGCTGTAAGCATAATCAAACTAAAGACAAAGAATCCATATCCAGAAGAAGTAAATTTCTTCATCTTATCTTTGAAAACAATATTTTTGTTTTCTTTGTGGTACTTCAAGTTAGCAGCACTAATTTTAGCTACAGAAATCTTCTCTTCATCCTTGACCACTGCTAATGAAAAGTTTTCCTTGATTATGGTAACGCTATCTGAATCATCAAGCTCTTCTATAATAGAGGTTAAAGCTCCGCAACCTGAACCACCTTCATGTATTTCCCAAAGATAACCTTCGCCATAAGAAACTATGTTGTAGAAAGCATTATCAATAGGCGTTACATTGGCTGAAGCAAAGTTAAATAAATATTCCTTAACTTCCTTTTTGGTTACTTTTGCATAATAACCCATGTAGAACTCGATTGGCTCAGAAACAACGACTTCCTTTTCTTTAGTCTGCTTGTTCTTATCTTGTTTCTTGGACTTTTTAGCAAAAAAAACTTTCTTATTTTTTTCGTCACTAACATTGATGACTGAGCTTTCATCAGGTGTGCTTGCATCGGAGTCAGAATCATCAACAGCCAAAGAATTAGGAGTAGGAGAATCGTCTATTACAAGCGCCTCCTGGCGCTTGTTTTTTCTTTTGAAAATTCGACTTAAAAAGCCTTTTTTATCTTCACTCATTTTTATTTCTTCTTATCTGTTTCCAAAAATGGTAACTGTTGGACGGATCATTATAAATGTACTGTTTTTAGAATAGTTCTGCTTTTGATAAGCAATATCTGAATCTTCAGCAAATGATGGGGCATTTCTATCATCGCTATATTCATTAAAACTAATACCGCCAATGATTACTGACTCACCAGCCATGATCTTAATAACATCACTAAACTTCTGCTCACGAGTTTGAGGCTGAGAAACCATTCCTAATTGATTACCAGCGTTTAGCTCTACCCATTTAGTTAAGCTGCTAATCTCCATGCCAAAATCGATTGTAACGAGCTGGGATTTTGCATCAAACCAAGGTTTCAAATGTAGTTTTGTACCTAAATCAAGGTATGTAACAGAGACATCTGAAGATTCACTATCGGATTCAGTATCTGATGTTCCACTAAGCTCATCTATATACGGAACTTTATCACCAACGCTCATCATTACTTCTCGACCTGATAAGGTTTTCATAATTAATGATTGTGATGTTTCAGCTTTACCATAGGTAGATAAGAAATCAATAACGTTTGAAAGAGTAAACTCACCATTGCCGATCTCCAGGGCTGACGATGTACCAGTTATCGATGCATTTGCTTTAACATCTCTAATTGAGCTTCCTAGTTCTTCGGCAGGATTAGTGCTATTGCTATTATCACTGTCAGAATCTGACGAGTCATCTGATGAATCATCACTGGTTACGGTGTCACCAGATTGAACGCCGTCACCAATTTTGATTCCAAACTTACTCCAATCAATGCCTTCAGCTTTATGCCTATTCACTTGCACTGTTATGATAGCTACTTGCATTGAAACCAAGCTGGTGTTCACTGTCAGCCTATCAAGATACGTTGTAATCTTCTGATGATTAGCTTTTGAAGCTTTATAGAAGATTGTAGCCGCATTTACAGAGTAGCTTACTTCTTCAGCACCCATTGATTTGAGATCGTTTTGTATCTGTTTGGCTATCACATCATCTTGAGGAATTCGCAACTGGTAAGACGTTAACTTCTCAACAGTAACAATATCGCCAGCATGGTAGCTGAAGTTGATGCCATAAGCTGCCTCAAAAGCATCGAGTAAATGACCAAGCTTACCATCAAAGTCAATCATTACTATTGGCATGGTTCTAATAGCTTCGTCAGGAATTACTAGATACAAACCTTTTTGCTTTAAAATTGGAACCAGGTCTTTTAGAGTAGCACTACCTCGAAAACCAGTCTTAATATTCTTATTAGAAAACTTATCTGGTATAGGGGAGCCTTCCTCTAAAATTAAAAGGTCGTTAATAGGAACAAATCGAATTGGAGGCTCTTCATTCTTCCAATCATTTACAACATTATTGGTTATCTTGTCCTGATTTAATGCTTCTTCCAGTGATTTAGGAATGGATTTACCCGAGGTACAACCAGACAAAGTAGAAACAGCCAGTATACAACCAATTATTAAACTTAATTTGTTAACTTTATTTTTATTCATTATTAGAAATCTCTACATACACGTCTTTAGCTGAATCGTAATAAATCTTGACACCATCTACTTCAGCCACGAAGTCAAGATTTTGGTTAACGGAAGCCCTTCCTGTTTCAGAAAGCGATTGCTCAACTGGATCCACCTTTTCACACATTGCCGCTTTATCTTCAATATACTGATATGGCAGGAAAGGATTGGTTTCAGAGGCGATAGCATTAGAACAAAGAAGAATAGAAGTAAAAGCTATAATCTTATTCATAATTTTATTCATAATTTTTGTTTTATAACTTAAACTAATTAATTTCGGTTTTCAAACTTTTTTCTCTTATAAGATGAAGAAGTTTTAACATTTCCGAATACGATTCACTTGCAGCTACATTTCCAATAACTCTATTTTTACCAAAAAGCAGGTAGAAGTCATTGCAAAAAATAAAACCATTGATGAACTTATTGATTTCCACTGGTAGATTACTGTAAACACTAGTCATATCTTCTATAGACTCAAATTTACTGGTAACGCTTGAGAGGTCAAGTCCATCACTAAAAATGCCAACGTAGGCTTTTCTTGTTTTAAAGTTTGATACGAATTCACTCACTGCTTTAAGATCTACAGGGTTAGCATCAATCAACATACTCATTTTTTATTCCTTTTAGAGGTTTAAAAACACCTATTTTTTTTATTGAATTTTTATTTTTGTCGATAATATCATAAAAACCAGAATATACTAAACAAGCTTTTTGATTTTTGTTTACAAGAACAGTACCGCTCATTCCCTTAGGGTAAATACAATTATCTGAATAATATGCAGAACCATCACCATTAGGTGTTAAGTTACACATATTAAGGTAATTTGCAGTATATCCATAATCTTGACACTCACCGATAAGTTCAGAACTAAACTTTCCAGATAAGGCAATGTCGGAACCTGTTAAGCCAGTGTATTTACCAACATAAAATGGTTTCATTACTTCGTAGTATTTTGCGCCTGAATGTATATAGAGAGGAATGTACTCTTCATCATCACCTGTGAAACAGTGGCTGGCAGTAATGACTAAATCATCGCTCATCAAACCTTTGCATTGATGAACATAGATTCCATCTACTTTCTTAAGTAAATTAATAGAAATGGGTGCTTTGTGATTAGATTTAAGGAGTGAATTAAGAAGAAAAGGGGCTACAAGTAGCCCCAATATAACAATCGGCTTCTTAATCTTGACTAGAAATTTCTTCATTTTTAGCAAGACCACCAAAGCATTCGATAACACCGTTTAGCACGGTATTTGTGTATTTTGTGAAAGCGTTGAATTCAGTGTCGAACTGCTGTAGCTCCGTGTCATATTCATTGCCTTTAAGAATTTCCTTGAAGCATGAGCCTAGCTTGAATTTCTTAATCATAAAGCTTTCATCAATGCTCATACGCGCATTGACTTCTTCATCTTCATTGCTATAAGACAATGCTAGGTTGACAACACTGTAATTTTTCTCGCCAAGATAAATTTCTAGGTTACGATCACCTTCAAGCGTTTGAGCTGAATACGAGATCTTACCTTGTTTACGCCCATCACGCTGTGGTTCGCGAATGACACACTCACTCATAAGCTCAAGTTGATCTGGCATTGTGTTTGTGTCTTCAACCCAAGCTGTCATTTTAAGAGGGATATCTGTAGCCACTTGTAGTGGAGCAAACTCAAAACCTTTGAACTCATTATCGGTTAGTTGGATTGTGCGCTCTAGAAGGTCAATGAAGCGCTCTGCTTGCTTCATATTACCAGTGTTTAGGATTAGGCGCTTCTCAGCGATACACAGCCATCCTAGAGTGGTTGAAAACTTACTCTGTGCTGTTTTAAGAAGTTCGTTCTCAAGCTTGGTCTTGATCTGAGATTTCTCGTCTTTTGGCACTTTCTCAACATTGTTTTCTTTCTTAAATTTTGCGATCTCAGAATCCAACAGTTCTTTAAGCTCTGAAGTATTAATTTTCTTTTCTTCAGTTTTAAGCGCCATCAGAATATTTCCTTCTGATACAGCCCCAAGAACCTGCATGTCAAAATGTGGGGGAACCCAACCTGAATAGTGTCGAACATTGCCAGATACGCGCTTAAAAGGCAGGCTTTCTAGGCATTTATTGATACTGTCAGCAGTTAGATTTTGGAAAGCCTCATTTTTTGTTGAAATGAAAGCATTTAAAACGCCAAATGGTTTAAAAGACATATTTATTCCTTAATTTAATTAGTTGTTTAGTTTATTTAAATGATGTGCTCAAAAATAAAAATTTCTAGCAGTTCACTTTTAAATCCAGGGTGATTGAGACATCTAGTGTTCAAGTAGTAGTTAAGGTTATTCCTAAACTGAGTATTGCCCGAATCAATCGATAGAGCTTCATCAACCAAAATTCTTTTATTAGACACATAATAATCATACAAGCTATCATTTTCAAAGATTTTTTTCATTTTATTTGAATGCTTTGCGATTATAAACATGACTTCCAGGCTGATTTTGTTCACAGAGCCATTGAATTCAAGAAAATCAACTGAATTTATATATCTTTTTAATTCGTTGTATAGTAAGTCATTCATATTAAATCCCGCTCAGCAGATTCGCAAAAAATTCTGCGCTCTTAACTGGATCTCCGTCAGGAAGGTCTTGCTTAACTGGTGCCAAATTCGCTTGTGTTTCTGTAAGCTTTCCGCTGTATACCTCATCAAGAACAATCGCGTACATTGAATCAAATCTAGCTTTCATTTTTGACATCTCACCGACTCTAAGATCGAAACCGCCAATTCTTCGCCTTGTTTCTTTGATAATCCAATTATTGTGCAATTCATTTTTAGGGTTTGTTGCAACACTGTACGCCCTACAAGGAGGTACACAGCCTTCGATTAGGAGAGACTTTGATATTGTAATCAAATGAGACACGTTCGGCGGAAAATCAACGTATCTTGGGTCTTTTGTAATTTCTATTTCTAATTCTTTGAAATCTACACTTTCCAGATTGTTTTGTACAAACTCATTGTACAAAAACACTCGAAAGACACCTGAGTCATCCCATAATCTCTTATATCTGAATGACATTCTCTGCATAAATTCTACAAATTGCTGATTAACGATTACACGAGAATTTTCACAAAAATCCACAAACTGGTTTGGAGTAGGGGCGAAAGAGCCAGTCCATCCAGATAAAAGGTTATCCAAGTTTTCTTGTATTGTAGTTGGGTTTATCGATTTACGCTCTAATGCATCAACCCACTCCCTGAACAAGTCGGTGACTTTCGATGGTTCTTTTGGTATTCGAAAGGATTCAAAATAGGAGCTAAATCTTTTAAACATTTCAGCGACATACGGCTGGTACGAGTAACGCTTTGCAGCAGCAAGAATTGTATCTAAAGCCTGAGGTGTATCACCTCGATCTTCAAGGTATTTGCATACAAATTTTTCAATTTTGTCATCCGTAATGCCGTATCTTTGCATTTCAGCCACAATCAACTCTGCATCAACAGAGGTAAAACACACAATATCTTGTGATTTATTATCGACTTTCTTTGTTTTTTGTATATAATGATAAACAGTATCGGATATAGACATATTTATTACCTAAAAATCTACAGGTAGATCATCAAAATTGAATTCTTTATCTTTTTCATTTAGCGCATTAACACTACTTGTAAGCGAGTTTGACAACCAGCGTTGAATAAATGAGTTCATCATTGCTAATGGCTTTCTTTGGAGCGGATTATCCCTAAGCCACTCATATATGTCAAGAATTTCCATATCAACATCAACGCCAGGAAATGCCTGCCTTAAAAGCGCTAGGTGCTTATCCCTAACACGGAATACCTGCCCCTCGGTTTCATACCTTTTTGTGGGCAACCAACCATTGTATTCGCCAAGAACTTCCAAGGTAGGATCTACATACTTAACAGCAAGTTCGTTATCTTCATTGTTAATCGCATCGAACAAAGATTTGCTTTGTTGCGAAGAGCGAGTATTAAGCATTCGAAGATTTGCAAGCTTTGCTTGCTCTAGCTGTTCATTCTTTAGCAATTTAGCTAGAAAATAAGAAGACACCTTATTACTTAAACTCTCTAAGTCTAGAGATACTGTAAGTATGTCACTATCAATGGAGCTTACCTTGCTAACAAAATCTTCTGCATCACCTGCTTTTCCGAAGATAGCTAGAACATGTTCCGAGTCTATATCTAGATTAGATTGTTCGTCTCCGTGCTCCCATAGCGTAAAAAGCAACATCATTGCTTTTCCAAATTCATCATGCGACAACTTGCCGATTAGTGCTTTTAAGTCCGTTGAAGGACACAGTTTCAGTGTGTGAAATTTCATTTTTTATTACGAAATTGATTTTATGTGTGTTAATATTAAGGAAAGCAATGATATTAATAAATTTGGAAAAAGTAAATGCAAATTAAATTTGACGAACTAAAGACTTACTTCAAGCAAGTTGCTCCGCATGTGTCTGAAGACATCATGGATGACTGGCTTCGTTCTGGCGCTGAAATCCTTAAGCTTGACATTGAAAGGGTAGAAAAATCTCTTACTCCAGAGTCACTATCCAAGAAAGTTGAGAATTCATTGCGCTATTCGATTAAACGTCTTTCGACCTTCAATCCACGCGATATGGGGGTTTTATATGTATCCCATAATGGTGGTTTTGTAAGTTATGGTAATGATGATGTTCACAGTGTTTCTACTGTGGTTCAAGAAAAACTAGCAATGACTAACGTACAATCTATGCCCAATGCCGCATTGAGAAGTATGAGATTGAAAGATGATGCGATGAGAGAATTCCTCAAAGAAATGCATCGCTATGAGCTTAAACCGCTAGACGCACTAGTGGCAAAGGTTAAATCTGGTGAGCCGTGGGATGAATACCCTTGGATGTCTGCGAATATCGGTGGTCTTTACAAAGATAAGTTTGATAAGGTCTGGATGGTGGATTTCAGAATCCCTAAAAACCATGAAAAGGCTGAAGCTGCATATAAAGATATTGGTGATGGAAGCCGAGCTGCTATGGCTCAAAATAAAGCATTCATTGAAGGCAAGTACGGTGTGAAAATCGATCACTGCGCTGCTGCTATTCTATCGGTGGAAGATTTTTCTTGTATGGTAACGGTAGAACCAATTAATGATGATCTTTGTTTAGCCGTTAAAGACATCGGTGACTATTACTACAATGAATACGTTCAGAAGGGCATTGTACCTGTTGTTTCCTACGATAAGGAATTCGAAACAGTAAACGATATGCCTTCAGGTCTTAAAGGAGCAATTGCTGAGTATGCTTTATACAATAAGCTGGCTTCAGAATCTGATAAGATGAAGAAAACTGCTCGTAGCAGAGTTGAAGAGCTATTACAGATCCAAGGTGTTAACATCGCTCCTGTAGGCAAGAAAACTCAGGTTGGAGCTATTAGCTTTTCTACATCAGAAACTAAACCAAGTGTGGACAGTAAGCTGCTGATGAAGAAGTTTGTTGAGCTTGGTGGAAATCCTGAAGACCCAGAGATTTTCTCTCAATCTAAATCATCAACAAGATTAAATGTAACAAGAAGCAAAAACCATGTTGATTATGGCTTCATCACGAACCTAGCGTCTTCAGTTGAATCATTAATTAAAGACTCTGTTGTTGAAATGAAAGAGATTCACAACATTCATGAAGAAACCAAGCGAAACTTCGATCCAACCGAGCCTGGTGTTTTAGAGGAACTGGAAAAAGAGTCTAAGGAAAAAGCTAGTTCATACGATGACGAACTTGAACTCTTCTAGTTTTTTATTAGTTTAAAAAAATCGACAACTGTAATAACATAGTGGATATATTTTATATCCACTTTTTTATTTAAGAAATAATATGAATATCATACTTTACCCAAGAGTTTATAATAAAAGAGGCGCTGAGAATTCTCATAGCGTCTTAGGTGTGACTCATGAAGGTGAGCTTGTAAATGTTAAACTTCGATTAGATAAAGTAACTGAAAATAGCCCTTCAATAAAAGAGTTTAGCCGTGATGACAGAAAGGCGAAACAGGCTTGTACTGCAACGAAAGATAACGGTAAGGATAAAAGGGAAGGGGTTCTCCTATTTACCCGTTGCTTTCTAGATGAGAAAGATTACAACAATAATGAAACCAACTATGTTGCTAAGTGGGCAACTGTCCTTTGTGAAGACAAGGATAGTAATGAACCATTAATAGGTTTTGGTCGATTGGTTATTCCTAAAGATTTCGAGATCTACAAGTCATTAGCAGAAAAACTTCAAGTGGCATTAGAAAAAGAAGAAGATGATGAAATAGATTCCATCAAAACTGAAATGGCTAAATATTCTAGTTTTTCATTCCCTGGCATTATATATTCACACGATAAAATTAGAACCTTTATTAGTAGCGAAATTGAAGAAGCCAGAAAGTATGTAAAACAATCAATACATGAGACGTTTCAATCTGGAATGGTTGGTGGCTTTGCTATTCGTTTGCTCACAAAAGACTATAAAGTGATCCCAAACTCCTATTTGGAGGTGTACCAAAAATATAACCCAAAAACAAAAGAATATATAACAGCTAAACAAACAGCAGACATGTATTTTGATTCAGACCATGCAAGAACTGCGTTTAAGAGTAATGAGTTTTTGATTGATATTATTCCTTTAAAGAGGATGAATTCAGGGAAATTTACAACTAAGCATTATTCATCCAAAAATGTTTACCCAATGGTCAAATCTCTTTATTCAACGATTAAGGGAAATATCAAAATCTGTAAGGTTGTAGCTAAAACCTACAACTTTGTAAACCCTCAAAATTTCGATGAGACAAAAGTTCTCCTTGATAGAATGCATTCCCTGTCAGAGCCGCTAGGTCATCCCATGAGGCTATCTAAAGACGGAACGATGTCTTTGTTGCTTAGAGGTGAGACAAGTGACTCTATAAACACTGATACTGAAAAGTTCTACTGGGTTGGAAATGATCCATCAAGAATGTCTATGACTAGAAATCAAAGGATTCTGTACCTTCTTGATAAGGGACATATGCCAACTTCTTCAAAGGGTAGAGTAAATGACACCGTTCAACTAATAGAAAATGACTCATATCCAATCAATAATGATGACGATAATGATTCTTCTGAGAACATTCAAAATTCTTCAAGTGAAAACATGAAATCCAATAAAATGGAAATAGAGGAAGACTCTCAAATAATTGATGAAATTGTAACGGATTCTGATGAAAAAGATTTAGGCAAGGATACAGATTGCGAACAAGAGATGGATGGAATCGTAAATCATGTTAAACAATCAGAAAACCAAGTAGAAGCGGAACTTAGCTCAGATGAAGAACTGGAGCAATCAGCGCCATCTCAAGATTCAACTTCTCCACATATTTCAGATGAAGAAAATTTTGTCGATGAATGTCACGTAGATGCTGAATCTAAAAGTGATTCAAATAATAATGAAGGCATTAATTCAACAGATGTAGATATAAATGACGTTGATGAAAATAAAATCCAGACTTTAGATGATCATATACAAACTGAATCAACTGTCACTCATGTTGATTTTGGTTCTCTAGTCGAGCTAGAGGATTCGTTATCAACAACTCAATCGGGCAATCACGAAGATACAAACCCCGAGGGAATTGTTGATGTATCCCCTGAAAACTCATTTGTACAAGATCAAGAACCAATAGAAGTACGTAACGATTCATGTGAAATCGTTGAAGAATCTGATTCTACTGATAATACAGATGAAGGTGTTGAGGAATATGGTTCTACTGATTATCTAGATGAACAAGTTGAAGAGTCTGATTCTACTGATTATTCAGATGAAGGCATTGAAGAGTCTGATTCTACTGATAATCTAGATGAACGTGTTGAAGAACCTAACACTACTGATAATTCAAGTGATGAAGATCTAAGCCTCACTGAAGAAGAAAAAGAAATCGAACTTCAGGAAGATATTCAAGATGACTATTCATCAAAGTTCATGGAAAGTATCGAGCAGATCAAAAAAGGAAAAGCGTCTGACGTAATATCTGCTGAGCAAGATCCTGCTGACATATTGGCTAGATGGACGAATGGTTCTGTAGATAAGAAGGATGTTGAACCTAAACCATCAGAGGTTGAGCCAAAAGAGAAGCCTCAACAAGTTGAGGCTTCTGGTGAGGAAGAACTAACAGGCATGGCTGCGTTCATGAAAGGCTATCTTGAGTAACCAGTTGTTTGATTTTTTTCTTTAACAGGCTGCAATCCGAAAGCTCTATACCCAGTGGTTACATCCATTGGGTATTTTTTGGACTCTTTATTGATATCTAACAGCTCTTCTCTAAGAAAATGATATTCCTGGTGCTCGTTAGGATCTATATTGAACTGCTTGCATTCAGATAAAACGATATTGATTTTTTCTTTAATTTTTTTAACTTTTAACGCTTGTTCATGAGTAAGAGTTTCAGTGATAACTTTATTTATTTCAGCGGTAGGGTGGAAATAAGCAGTAATAATTTCTTCTCCACCGTAAAGCTCAGTGAAGTATGCAGCTTTAGTGTTTTTTGCAGGGTAAAAAACACCTTTCGTGCCATCCTTACCGTTTGTTGATTTATTTTTTTCTTTAATGTTTATATAGCAAGAAAACCCCTCATTTTCTCGCTTGTTCTGTACCTTTAATTCTATTTCGTAAGTTTTCTTTAGCACACGAATGGAGTTGCCACCAGGGACAGCTATGTTACCAAAGTCATCAAGCTCTATAACTCCATTCATTGGAATGAAGTACTCACCAACTTTAGCAATGTGTTGCTTTCCACTTGGATCCGTTACCTTGTAAGACTTACCTGTACTTTTCTTAGCGCTCCATCCAAAAAGCAAATCTTTACCTTTTTGAATTTTGTAGTCACCAATGATTAAGTCTCCAGTTTCATCTTGTGCTATCACACCGACTTTTGGTAATTCATCTCCAACTTTCAGGAGGCAGTGATCATTACTGGCTTCTTCAGAGGCGGAAGGTGGTTCGACTTTCGTACCGTTACTACGGGTAACGATGTACTTTCCACTTTCTACCTCTTCAAATTTCCAGCCATTAAGGATTTCTTTGTTTTGTCCATGCTCAACATACGAAGCTTTGGCTAATAGTGCGTTGTAATTTGACATAATTAATTAGATTAATGATTGTTTTATATCATTATATCAAATTGGCTTTGTCCTTACACTAAAAATTAACTGCGACTAATCATACTCTTAGCCAATCCTATGGACTCCTGTGAATTTTCATCTCCGTTTAACATACGCGCAATTTCTTTAATTTTTTCTTCATCAGATAGCATAACAATCTTATTTGAGACAGTATCTTGCGTATTGTCTTTTGAGACTACAAGATGATGATCAGAATAAGAAGCAACAGACGGCTGGTGTGTAATAGAAATCACTTGCGCGTTAACTCCTAGCTGCTTAAGCATAGCGCCCACAGAATCCGCTGATTTACCCCCAATACCGACATCAACCTCATCGAAAATCAAAGTAGGTAGCGAACTTCTTTCAGAAATTGCAACTTGCAAGCATAGTGAAACCCTTGAAAGCTCACCACCAGAAATGGCTTGCGAAAGTGGTTGTTTCTCAGTCCCTTTATTCGCGCTGAACAAAATTTCACAAGAAGTTAAACCTGTGCTTTTAGCTGTGTCTGTCATTTTTAGCTCAAATGAAATTTGAGCAGTTTCAAGTCCTAAGCCTGGCATCATCTCCTGCATTTTAGCTTCAATCAACTCTGCTACTTTCAGGCGCTCAGAATGGAGTACCAATCCATGCTCTTTAAACGCTTCAAATTTTTGCTCTGATTTCTCCTTAAGTTCGATGATTTCTTGCTCTACTTCATCAAATCCATTCACATCTCTTTCTAGCCTGGTTTTAACGCTTAAAAGATCATTAGGGTTAACATCATGTTTTTTCGCGATGCTTTCAAACTTGGCGATACGAGAACCAGCTTCATTGATATCAAAATCATCCATTTCATAGTTATTCGATAAGGCTGAAAGATTTGATACTGACTCTTGAACGTTAATTGAAGCTTCTTCAAGCATTCCATAGACATCATCAATCACCTGATCTGTACCAAGTAGGTGATTCAACTTTTTCTGCGCTTCAGTAATTGCTGACGCAACTGAGAAATCCTCATTTTCTAAGACAGAAGCTGCTGAACTAATATCAGATAAGATCTTTTCTTTATTACTATGCTTAGTAAAGGATTCTTTTAAGTTGTCATACTCATCATCATCGGGATTTAGTTCTTCTAGCTCATTCAGATAAAAGCGGTTTAGCTCTTGCTGAACCTTCATAGCTTCCAGTCTGTCTTTAGCTTCTTGCAGGCTCTTTATGGTAAGCATGTATTCCTTATAACTGCTTTTCGTAGCTGCAAGGGCGGAGCTTTCAGCTAGGCACGAATCCAAAACGCTCAGACCACTTTCTTTTTTAGTGAGTTGGTGATGGGAATGTTGAGCATAAATTGAAACCAATTGATTACTTAGCTCTTTGAGTTGAGTAGTAGATATTGGTTCGCCATTAATCAATGAGCGGCTTTTTTTATTCGATTTTAAAATTCGCTTAATGATAATGTTTCCGTCATGAGAAAAGCCGTTAAATTCAAGCCATGAGATAACCTTAGGGTAGTTAACTACATCGAAGGCTACCGTGATAGTGGCTTGGTCTTTACCGATCATGATTTTGTTATAGTTTGCTCTTTCACCAAGGGCGAGCGCCAAAGCGTCAAGAATGATTGACTTACCAGCGCCAGTTTCACCAGTAAGCGCGGTAAAGCCTTTATCAAGCATAATGTTGGCATTTTGA
Organism: Vibrio sp. 2092; assembly: GCF_033339635.1. Lineage (NCBI taxonomy): Bacteria > Pseudomonadati > Pseudomonadota > Gammaproteobacteria > Vibrionales > Vibrionaceae > Vibrio > Vibrio sp. 2092. Next base: position 280,501 of record NZ_JAWOUY010000001.1, read on the forward strand.
CAAATTACAAAATCGCCAATAGAGATTTGAGTTATCACATTAGTTACTCCTTAAACTTTTGATAAAAAATAGCATTATTACTTGTCATTTGCAATAATTTTGGTATTATTAAGGCAATTAAAAAAGAAAGGTTTACGTTATGCATTTGGTGATTTTTGATGGACAATATTTGTTTCAAATGTTGAAACAAGAGCAAGCGCAGGTTAGTCATACTGCTATGGCTGATGTTGCGGATAAAATCGTCAGCTCAATTGGTGCTACACATGCGCTATTCGTTTTTTCAGACATGGTAAATAGCTGGAGAAAGGAATTAGTTGACACCTATAGCATTAAAAAGCATGACTTTAGCTTTTCGGATTTGGCACTATTGGGTAAGCACAGAGCTTATTTAAAGCAATGTGGATACGCATCTGTACAAGTCTCTAAACTTGAGATGTTTGATATCAGTAGCATTATCTGCAATAAAATTGGCACTGGCAAATGCAAGGTTACGCTGATAACCAATTGCCCATTGTGCTTCTCACTAATAAGCGAAAGTGTCGAGATTAAAGATGCCGCTTTGACATCCACGAAGACTCAAGAGTGGCTTAAGTCGAGAATTGCGTTACCAAAAGCAATGCTTGGTGAATACTATTCCATTCATGGACTCAGTTCGCTTGGTGTTCCTGGAACCCCTGAAATATCAAAGTCAGAAGTTATTGAAGTCCTAAAACAATACAACGGACTATACAACATTCAGAAGATGCTTGGTGAAGAGATTCATGATAAAAAGCTTAAAAGTGTCGTGGATAACTTCGATCAGATTTCGAGAAATTACGGTGTAACTCTTGCTAAAACTGATGTAAAACTAGGGACATCTATGCATGTAATGGAAGTGCGAAACAAAATTGCAGCATAGGATATCTAAATTGAAAAAAGAGGCTTAACCTCAAGCTATTTCGCTTTGTGCGCTAAATAAAAGGAATTAAACAATGTCTCTTAATGATTTAGTTAATAAGATTACTAAATTAAATACCTCAATAACTACGGAGCTAGTATCACCAAGAGAGGTGATTATTAAACCTGATTCAAACAAAGAATCATACATTGAGGTTCGAGACAACTTAGATGCAAACTTTGAGGTTAAGTCATACACCATTCAAGTATTCCTTCATACTAAAAATGGCTATGAATCAAGAAATTATTTTGAACCTTGCACAAAGAGAAAAACAAGTACGGCAATTGACTATATCAATAGGTACATTAATTACATTGCTGACAATAACTGCTGGAAGTAAGTTAATATAGTGCATTGTATTTTGTTTTATGTAAACCTCCATCACACTGAACGCTTATCCAATGTAATAGAGGCTTTCTGAGCACCATTCTAGGCAACCATAAGACGAAAGCGGAATGTCTTGGTTTAGATACCTTTTGTTAACCTATATTGACAATTTTAGAGTAGGGCAGTTCACTAAATTCGAACTCTTGTAGATCAATTTCTTTATGCATTAACAATGCAAACAAGATAGGATCTCCAGATTTAATGATATTAATCATGCTGTCAGGTTTTGATAACCCACCATATAATTTATCTTTTTCTACACAAATTAAAGATGTCTTGCATCCATCTATATCCACAATTTTATTAAATAGTCCAATCTGATAGTTTTTAGAAAGATAAATTACTATTGCTAAGTCACTATCAGTTTTTGAGCAAGTATGTGCTGCAATTCCTGTTATTTCAGAGGATTCCTTCTTTATGGTAGCACTACAAAATGTAGCTCTTTTATCACCTGATAAAATAGTAATTACATTCTGAGAAATCGTTATTGCGAGATCATTTTCCTGATATATGAATGAAACTCCGCAGGAGTTAAGCACAATCAATGAATCTTCTTTCTGTAATAAAATGCAATCATCTTCTTTCAGATCATAAAATGGAAAGGTGTCGAGCCTATCTCTTTTTCTATTTAGATTATCTATAGCTGGGTGAGATTCGGTTTCCATTATGAAATGCATGTTTGACTTTGATAGATGTTTCTTGAAATGAGAAAACGAATATATCTCATCAAAGGTATTGTTGAAGCATTTATATGTAGATAACAATCCGTTAATAATGCTTACACGGTCATCATTTAGAGTTGAGAGGGAAACTGTATCTTGAATAGTATAGTTTTGATTAAGAGTTGTAACACATTGCTCAATAGTTTTAAAAAGATTGAGAGAGCCAAAGATCGATAAGCTAATGTATTGTTGCTTGATATTTTCTCTGTTTTCAATAAATAAAGATATATCTTGTTCAATTTCTTGGTTATTTATTTTCATTTCATTTCTCTATAACTAAATAAAGCCATCAGGTTGATGGCTTTGTTTAACATGCTTTATTATTTTTTGATTTCTAGGTTTAGTGCATCAAACAATGTAAGGCTATCAATTGCTTTAAGTTGTAAGAAATCATAAGGCGTTAAATCCGCAGTAGGTTTAATGGATATACTAAGTGTCTTTTGATCTTTCAAGAAGTCCATCATATCCACACCTGCTTTCTTGGCTTTAGGGTAGTGGTGTTGAACAAATTTTACAGCGTAAGAATTCAAATCAGATTTGATAGAAGGGTATTCTTTAATTAGCTTATTAAAGGCTGTTACGTTTTTAACGTCAAGATTCACTTCATTAACGACACCCTTTTTAAGCCCCTCATAGATTTGATTGTTGTCAACGCTTGCCTTGTCTAATGTAGACTTCAAAGAAACCGTCAACTGATCGCCATCAAAGGTCGTCAATCCACTATCTAACTGAAACTTATCATATGCTTGTTTAACTTGAATGTTCATATCTGCATTATCAATTAAATTTCCTTTACCATTGATAGTAACGCGATTCAGAGAAATGGAGATATCTTTGTCTTTATTACCTAAATTAAGATTGTGAACATAAATGTTTTCAGCATTACCAGTGTAATCAAAATACTTAAAGTTTGCGTTTTGAATACTGAATTTTCCTTGTTGGATATCATTAAAGTTAATCGTCGCATTGCTAGATTGAACGCTAAGATTCTTTGAAGTGATAGATAAATTCTTGATGGTAAATACATCAGATCCAAGGGATGTCATTTTTACATCATCATAGGTTACTGCAAAACTATTACCGTAACTATTAAGGAAAGCACCGATTTGATCCGTTTTTCCTTTGTAATCCAAGAATGTGTTGCCTGTCACGCCTACGATTATTGCCGTAACGATAATCGCAATTATCCATTTTAACTGCATTGTGAAGCCTCGTTATTTTAATTATTTAAATATTTTTTGTTTATTGACTCAAATATAATGCTAAAGGCATGAAGAGTCAAAAGTTTTAGGATTGATTAATGAAGGCGACTTGGTCGCCTTCTAATTAAGTTTCATGGAAGAAGATTTCTTTCTTATTAGTATGCTTCCCAAAGAAACTTGAAGCTTCTCCAATATTTACAAGAGACACAGAGTTGTCAATTGGACACTTGCTTGAAACCTTGATCTGATCGTATTCTTTGTCAATGCTTGAGAATTTTGTACTAATAATTCTGTAGTTTACGTATGAACCAGTTTTTGATTCAAGCTCACTAATCTTAGCTTTAATGTCGAAAGAATCTTTATAGTCGAAATGACCAAGATACTTCAATCGCTGTCTTCTGATTAGTTTTCGACAGTAAGATCCCACAAATTTCTTGCTATGATTTTTGATTTTCTGCCATAGGTAATCATCTGTTAAATCCGCAAAGCTTTCGATACAGGTGAAGCAGCCTTCAATTTCTTTTCTGGTTTCCTCATCGGACATTACTTCTTCAATAGCCAAGTTCAATAGCAACTCAAAACCGTTGGAAGTTTTGTGGTTGTAGACATGTTCAAACATCGAGTATCTGGAATAAACAAAGTTCTGTAGGATACCTAGAGCTTTTGAGTTAACTGTCATTCCAAACCAGCCAGATTCTTCATCATAATGAGCACTGATATTTTGGATGATAATTCCAAGATCTACTGTGCCATGCGCGACACCACAATAAAAGCTATCTCGATTTAGATAATCCATCTTATCAATATCAAGCTCACTTGATAAAATTGTTTGCAATAGACTAAGGATTTTCGTTGCTTTCTCTTTAGAGGACAACTCAGAACCTTTCCCTGGGTTGAATGACTTCGCTGAGAAGATCTCCCATAAAGCATCAGAGTGACTGATTAGAGTATCTGATGGTTCGTTTTTTGTAGTCTCTAGTACGCTGAGTACATCTTTGATGCGGATACCAAGCCTTTCAGCATCAATATCAGTCATAATCTCGTATGCAGCTCTTACACTGTAGTGTTCATGCTCAATAGTTGCAGGCACTTCTTCATAGAACTGTTCGAAGTCGATTCCTTCCCATAGTTTTAGGAAAGTCGATTCATTCTCGAAGATATAATGAAGACAGTTCGTTTTTTCAATCTGGTGCGAAAATGCTGCATGTCCTGTGTCGTGAAACAACGCAGCCAATCTAATTACATTAATAAGGTAATCTGATGCTAACTGATGCTTTTCGCTAACAGAAGATACATTGTCAGCGAACCGCTCTTTTAGGTACTCGCTTGTCTTGACAGAAATAATCTTACTGATTACACGACCTGCAATATGCATAGCACCAATTGAATGAGAAAATCGGTTATGGGTTGCGCCAGGGAAGACATATTGAAGGACATCGTTTTGTAGAATGTGTCTGTTCTTTTGCATTAAGTAATGGTCAATCGCAGCAGATTCACAACTACTGATTTCAATTGCTCCATGTACAGGACACATCACAAACTTTGCTCTGTTTGTTTTACTCATTTACTATTCCTTTCAATAAAAATCTGTTACCATTTCGTTTAGTATTGTTGTGATTATACGCAAATAAATATAAAATACAAGTTCCAAATCGAAAACAACTAATTTTTATTAATGAAATAAATAGATTATGAATGACAAAAGCATAAGTGAAAAACTAAAGCCCCTACACGGCGGTGTAGTGTTTTATCCAAGGGAATATGTTCTGGATAATCACGACTTTCTTAAGTCATATGCTGACGGTGTAACAGAGGGTGGTAAAGAGGTTCGAGTATACATTGTTCCAGAAGAAACTTTGATTAAAAGGGCGCAAGACACCACTAGTGGTACAACCATTCCTACAATTGATTCATTTTCTGAGACGCATCGTAATGCTCACAATCCTTGTCTAGCTGATCCTAATAATTCCAAGGAAACACCAACAGGCATTCTTTTAATTGAACAAGCATCAGTCGATGAAACTTCAATCGCGCAAATTGGTAAGCCTACTATCATTGGTAAATGGGCAAGTGTTATACAGATCGGTGATGAAGGAAAACTATCTGAAATAGGGAAAGGGTATTTAGAAGTTACCATGAGTCCAAAGCCAACAGGCTTGATGCTTGAATTAATGCCAAAATTCAGACAGCTAAATGAACAGGTAGCTCAGGGCATGAGAAACCCTCTTGATGTAATTGAGGAAAAGAGAATGCTCTATTCTCGCATCATGGGTGAAAGAAAAAAATTCTTTGTTGCAGTTATCATCAAGCATCAAGAATTGATGCAGGTAACAGATTACAACATACAAAACTTTAGAAATCTTCTCGCTCAATTGATCACCAGATATACTTCTGAAGGCATGTATGGTGGAGCAATGATTCGCGTAAGAAGTGGCAATGAAGTCTTGAGAAGATTTTGCTACACATGCAACCACAGTTACGATTATCGAAAAGGTGATGGTTCTTTGGCAGATCCATTCGAAAAGGTTGATGAGTTTCTTAAGTACGGTGGTAGACAGTTACTAAACCATTGCCAAAGAAACAATACTTGTGTGTTAGAAGTTATCCCTACTCAGCGTATAAACTGTGCTAGAAATGGTAATGACAGATATTCTAAAGACATTAATAATTCACCTATGGGTGAATCAAAAATACTGAAAACGTATGTGGAAAAGAACCTCCGTGAAGTTCCTGATGTAAATATCGAGAGAGAAAAGGGTTTTGTATTTTGCAATGTAGCCCTGAGATTGAGTCTGTTAAGAAAGGCTGGTTCTAAAGGGAATAAAGTCTTGAGCGCTATCCACGCTTTTAGTAGACCGCTTGGAAATATCTATACTATTGACCATACAGGTAAACCTCTTTACAAGATTGTATAAACCTTATCTTTCATATTTGGTTCATTGCTTATATGGTTTGATAATATACTCAATCACTTACAGTAAATTTTGGATATTTCTCAACCTATAGCGATCATCATTTAATCAGAGGGCGTTTAAATATTGCCCTCTGATTTTTTTATGCTTTTCTTTTGCCTTGCGTAAACTTCAATATTTGGTATTATCAACTGACAATTTAAATAACAAATAAAAAATTGAATAAAGGTTAATGATGTCTAACTCACGTAAAGATAATGCTGCCGTGAAAGTCTTAAAAAAGGTTTTCGGGACGCAAAATGATCGAATACTAAAAAAATACAATAAAAAATTACCTGAAATTGCTAAGCATTATGAAGAATTCAAAGATTTCACTGATGAACAGCTTCTAAGCAAGGCAAATGAATTAAGAGCCGAGTATAAGAAAGATGGAAGTATCGATGCCATAGCAACGCGTACATTTGCACTATGCCAGGTGGCAGGTGAGAACAAGTTAGGTATGAAGCATTACGATGTCCAGCTTATCGGTGGACTTATCCTTAACGATGGTAATGTCGCGGAAATGAAGACGGGTGAAGGTAAAACATTGGTTGCAACCTTGCCTGTAGTATTGAGAGCGTTTACTGGTCATCAGGTTCATGTTGTTACTGTTAATGACTATCTGGCAAGCCGTGATGCTGAGATCATGAGACCGTTATATGAGTGCCTTGGACTTTCCGTGGCTTCTCTAAACAACAAGTTAGGTAATGAAGAGAGACGACCAATTTATGCTTGTAATATTGTATATGGTACAAACTCAGAATTCGCATTTGATTACCTAAGAAAAAACATCGCCCCAGATGTTTCCCAGCAAGTTCAACCAGAGTGTTATTTTGCTCTAATCGATGAAGTGGACTCAATCTTAATTGATGAGGCTAGAACGCCACTAATTATCAGTGGAGCTAGCGATGTTGACTCTCAAGAGGTTGCTCTAATGAAGGAACTTGCAGAGCACTTCACAACAAAGATTCAAGAAGAAACGACTGGTAGCAAACAGGTTGAAGAAGTCGATGCTGATGCAGCTCTTATCCCTAAAACGAAATCAGCTCAATTAACTGAAAAAGGTTACGAGAAATTTGAGCAGCTACTTATTGAGCACGGTGTAATTGATACCGTTGGTCGCCTGTATGAACCTGACAAAACATACATGGTTAAGTCAATGGAAACTGCAATTCGTGCAAAACATTTGTATGAAAATAACGTAGACTATCTTGTGTCAGACGGAAAAATCAAGATCATCAATTCTTCCACAGGTCGTGTTGAAGAAGGGCGTAGATGGTCTGAAGGTCTACATCAAGCTATTGAGGCTAAAGAGGGTGTTGAGATCAATCCAGATAACAAAACGATTGCAAGCACATCTCTACAAAACTTCTTCAGACAATATGAATCAATTGCGGGTATGACTGGTACGGGTGATACTGAAGCGCATGAGTTCAAAGAAGTATACGGCATGGATGTAGTGGTGGTTCCTTCTAACAAGCCTGTTCAGCGTCAAGACAAGCAAGATAAAATCTTCATGGTTAAGGAAACAAAGTACAAGGCGATTTTAGAAGATGTTATTGAAATCCATAAGACTGGCAGACCAATTCTTGTGGGTACAGATTCTGTTCAAGAAAGTATCTTGATTTCAAATATATTCGAAAAAGCTGGTCTTAAATTCAATGTTTTAAATGCTAAAAACCATGAAAAAGAAGCTAGCATCATCGCACAGGCAGGTGAGAGAAATGCAATCACGGTAAGTACTAACATGGCTGGTCGAGGTACAGACATTTTGCTTGGTGGTAACTGTGAGGCTTATATTGAAGCCAACAACATTGTAGATGAAGAAGAAGTCAAACAAGTTAAAGCAAGATTTAAAGACGAGTCTGAATATATTAAGAGCATTGGTGGTCTTCATGTTGTAGGCACTAGTCGTAATGAAAGTCGTCGAGTTGACCTTCAGTTGAGGGGTCGTGCTGGACGACAAGGCGACCCTGGTAGCTCTCAATTCTATGTGTCGCTAGATGATAAGTTAATGCTAAACTTTGGTGGTGAAAGCACAAGAAGCTGGATGAGAGCGGCTGGTTTCGGTGATGATGATGAACTTTCGCATCCATTACTAGATAGAGCAATAGTGAAGGCTCAAGCTAAATGCGAGGGATTAGGCTCGAACATGCGAGCAGAACTGCTCAAGTACGATGATATCATCAATAAACAACGCTTACAGATGTTTGCAATGCGTCAAGAGTGGCTGGAGATTGCAACAAAAGATGACTTTAACCCTGACGAATGTGTTGAACGCGTTAAAGGCATAGTTGCTAGCGCAGTATATGCTCTTGTAGACAAGTACCTTCCAAGTAACAACGATTACACTTGGGATGTAGATTCACTTGATACTTTCTTGCAGGTTGAGTGGGATGTCAAACCGATAGTTAGTGATCTCATCGATAAAGGTTATGGCATTGAGAGCATCAAAGAAGAGTTGCTTCAACTCGTGTATGCAAGATTTGAAGAAACGCTTAACGAGCTGAATATGCTTCATAATGCTCGTGCTGATATCATGCTTTACAAAACGGTGATGGTTAAAACTTTAGACTCATACTGGTTCGAACAAATTGAGCTTTTGGATGATCTAAGGGAAGGGATCCACTTAAGGGGTTACGCTCAGAAAAACCCTCTTCAGGAATTTGGACTTGGCGCTATTGAATTCTTCAAACAAATGATTGAATCAATTCAAATGGACTTCACAACAACCATGTTCAGCTCAATTTACGGCTCTATCAATCATCAAAAGCGTGTTATTGAACACATGAGACAGATAGAAATGCAAGAGCAGATTGAGAATAGCAAATCTGAAGAAGACGCCAAAGCTGTGAATTAAAAGCATATAAATTGATATGCTTATAATGGGGTGGTAGAATTAACAAAAAATGAATGGATTAAATAAAATGAAAAAGTTAATTCTCTTTTTGATGTTAACAATCTCCACCTCATCATTTGCTAGTGACATTTGCTATAAAAAGCATGACCTTCAATCTGATGAAAGCGCTCAACAATCAGCTCAGCAATATAAAGACAATGAAAACATTCTTGGTGTTTTTATGACTTGTTCTGGTGTGTTTTTAATGGCAATGTCACCACAAGATGTCGTTAAGCAGCAATGTCCTGATGGTTCAAGCCCTTGTAAGACAGCCGTAAAGAAATTCTGTAAAAAGAACAAATTCGGAGCGCCAGTTGGCAATGGCGTATCAAGCGCACTATGCGCCCCATTTTTATTCATGCTATAAAACATGAGATATGAAAACTAACAACACATTTTCAAGACATGAAACTGGGTTGGTAAGGGTTCTTGGATTTATTTATTTAACAATCATATTTGGTTCTTACTATATTGAGTACGAATCAAATCTTGGAAATAAGTTCAGCCCTAAAATTGACATACTCGCTATGTCAATTTTTTTCTACCTGGTCGTATCGTATTTTCTCGATTACATGCTTACACCAAAGATTGGTGATAAATTTCATAGGCTATTATTGTTCGTAGACTCAGTTTTATGTGGCTTAACCTTTAGCCACTTGAAAAGCGATCCGCTTTTAGTATTTATGCTTTTAATTATTCAAAGCTATATATACATATCAGCAGGAGGGCTTAAATACTGGTTCTACTATATGACGTGGTCGTTATTTGTGGCTTTAGCCGCTCAAGGATACAACTTACTACCAGAAATGGACAAAACGTCTACGCTAATGCAGTGGGCTGGTGGATTCTATTCAATGATATTCATTGTCATCGTTTCACTACAGAAGCACGATAGAACAAACAAATTGATAGCGATACGTGAAGATTTGTTGAAAAAAGGAAAGAAACAAAAGCAGCTTTCAAAGATACTTTCTAATTACTTGTCTCCGCAGATAGTAAGGATGTATGAAAAAGGTGATGATATAAGCACAAATCTGCAACGAAAGAAAATATCTGTATGTTTTATTGACATAGTTGGGTTTTCATCATTATCTGAAACTTTAGAGCCTGAGCTTTTAGCTATAATTCTGAATGATTTCTTTTCAAAAATGACCGAAATAGCGTTAAGGCATGGCGGGACGGTAGATAAGTATATTGGTGATGGCATGATGGTGTTCTTCGGTGATCCTGTCACAAAAGGTGCTTATAAGGATGCCTATAATTGCATTCAAATGAGCATTGCAATGCAGAAGTCTATGGACGAACTAAATGACAAGTGGCTAACTCACGGCATAAAAAGAAACATTCAAATTCGTGTTGGAATTAACAGTGGGTATTGTCATGTCGGTAACATTGGTTCTAGCCAGCGTCTTGCATATACGGTTATCGGAAGGGTCGTTAACATTGCGGCAAGAATCGAATCATTGGCTGAGCCAGGGTCTGTATACATAGCTCAAGAGACATTCAACTTAGTTAATAATAAAGTCGAAGCGATTTATAAGGGACACAAAAAGCTGAAGGGTATAAGCCATGAGGTAGCCGTGTATGATGTTATGCACTTTACAGAAGTATCTCACAATGAAGTGTTGTATATAGACGATAGCAAGATAACAATTTCTGGTGTATCCAGAGATCGGGTCGATTCGATAATAAAAGCTTTAGAGGATTTGAAAGTTGATTAATTTTAGCTGTAATGGTTGTGGAGCTTGCTGCTACGGTGGCATCTCCTTAACGCCAGAAGAATATTTCTTCAAACATTATGATGATTTTGCTGTAAATCTATCACTATCAGCATACGACATACGAAACCTTGTAAGTCCTGAGTTTCCCGATAGAAGTTACAAGAAACAGAAAAAATATCTTTCTGATAATTTCTTTGTATCAATAAAAACGAAGTCTGATCGTAAAGTCGCGGTGTTCTTAGAGTTTATTTCTGTCAATCCCGCAATTGTTCCGTGCCGAAATTTAAATGAATTTAAACAGTGCAGCATCTATTCAAGAAGACCAAAAGTTTGCTCTTTGTATCCATATAGAATTGATACAACTCCAACTGAATTAAAGCATGGACTTCTAATGGAGAAATCGAGATCTATTGAAACGACAGGTGAGATAAAAGCTTGCGAAGGATTTAAAAATACTCAGGAAGTTATTTTTACAGACAAGCCAACAGATCCAAGCGTTATCCCTTTATTGAACGAACGTACAATGGAGTTGAGAAAGTATAAGGCGCTTATCAAACAATTCATTCAATACTTAATGACAAATGAAAGCATTAGCCAGCAGATTGAGAAAAACAGCGCTTTCAACACGCCAAATGGTGAAAGAATTACTTTATCTCTTGTGGATTTAGCAAAATTCTACATTAGTAAGGATGGGTATTTAACGTATAATATGGAGCGTTTATTGATAGCAAATAGTAAAATGCTAAAACGCGAAGCAGTTCGAATAAATGAAATTGGAGATGATAGGTTAAATAAGTATGCTGAATCTTTAATGACAGACCATGTAGTGCATGAAACATTGCTAGAACTAAATAATACCGCACCGTAAAGGTGCGGAAATTCAATTAGCTTAATCTGCCTTTCTTGTGTGCTTCTGATTTTCTTCTCCGAAACCAGAATCTGAATCAGCTTCCTGATCTTCAACATCCTCCTTCACATTTCTTTCCCCATAGGCTATCTCTTGCGTTTCCGCTACGGCACTATCTACCTGTTTACCCATCGCTTCAATCACATCCTGCTGCGCTCCAGAGAGCTTTTTGAGGCTAATATATAACGTTATGGCAATTACGGGGGCAACGATGTAAAAAGCGTCTTCTACAGGCTTCTGGATAATGCTAGATATCAATGCCCCAAGAGGGTAGGCAATAAAGAATGCAATGACAGGTGCCGCTTTGATACAAATTCCTAAGTTTCTTGCTTTTTTGGATAAAGAAATGTTTTTCTTTCTCATTCTTTCTAGGATATCTTCAGACTCAATATTGATGTAATAAGCTCCATCTTCAGAGACTCTGAAGCCTTGCTTTTGTTCTAATTTCATAGTTTTTCCGAATTTAATATAAAAAAATAGAGGCTTGAAGCCTCTATTTTATACAAATGTTTTTTATTGTCTATTTAAAACATCAATGCCTTTCATTCCATCAACAAGACCATATTCAATCGCAGCTCTTGCGCTCATGAAATTATCTCGGTCTGTATCTCGTTCAATCACATCTAGCGGCTGACCTGTATAGTGCGCCAAATGACGATTGAGATTATCCTTAATTGAAAGGATTTCTTGAGCATGGATCTGGATATCAGATGCTTGACCTTGGAATCCGCCAAGCGGCTGATGAATCATAACTCTTGAGTTAGGCATAACGAAGCGTTTACCTTTAGCGCCAGCAGCAAGAAGGAAGGCTCCCATTGAGCAAGCCTGTCCGTGACAAATAGTCACGATGTTAGGCTTAACTGCATTCATTGTGTCGTGAATGACCATGCCAGCGGTTACGCTACCACCAGGACTGTTGATGTACATGTAAATGTCTTTGTCTTCATTTTGCTGTTCAAGCCAGTAAAGTTGCATTGAAACTTCATCAGCCATATCATCAGTAACTTGACCAGTTAGAAATACGCTTCGGGATTTAAGTAGTCGAGAAGGCATATCATAAGTAAACATCCCATCTTTTGTTCTTTCAACGACTGTAGCAGCTCTCATTCAATATCATCCTATTTGTTTGCTGATGAGTCATTAAGTGACTGGATTGCCTCATCAAGCTTTTTGTAAGTTAAAAGCAGTGCCGTACCTGGAGAAGCGCCTTCTTCAACAAAGTAGTCGAACATAGCAATTACATCTTCAGATGGCGGAATAAACTTTCTAGCGTAATTGACATCGTTATCAATCTCTTCAAACATGAAAGTTTCTTCTTTATTTGTAGCGAAATTATATAGAGACATTTGTTTTTTTGCAACAGTATTCCTAATAAAATCAGATTGTTGCTCAATATTTATCCCATTATGATCTTCAATCGCTTCTGATTGAGTCTCTGACTCGACTTTAACTGGCTCAGCGTGAGATTCTGCTACTTTTACCTCAGGAGAGCCTGTGTTAACAGTAAAGAAATCACTTGCATAGGAATTGACTGACAAGGCAGCACCCAAAGACAGTATTAATAATTTTATTTTCATTTTTTAATCCTTAATTTAATTAAATAAGAAAGGACATGTCGCGCTATCTGATCTTAAACTTTGAACCTGTTTTTCTGTTCTTGTGAAAAAACCAGTTTGCTCGTTTTGTTCTTTTCATTATTTTCTTCTTTTTATCTTTGAGGTGAATGATACGTTACTTTTAGTCGGGATTTCAACATCCAAACCTGTAATCTGGAATTGTTTAAATAAGAAGTACTTGATAAGTCTTTGCTTGTCTTGGCTAGCAACTGCGGTTGCAATGTCAGGAGCGGGATAGGTAACGGGTTCTCTTTGATTGTTCAGAAACTTGATATTGAAGTTTTCATTGTCAATGAAATCGACTTTGAATATTTTTTGGATGAGATCTTTAATGGATTCATGATCACTGCCTGAATCTAGAACCAATCTTGATTGCAGGATGGGGGTATAACCTGATTCATGGGCAATTGAACTTGGGTTTGACTCGCTTATTGCAAGTGAGATTGACTGAATATCCTGTATTTTCATTTATTAAAAGATTCATTGTTGATTGATTCCTCAATCTTATCATACGTTTGATTTTATTGTAAGCGTAAAAAAGGCACTTACTAGAAGTGCCTGTGCTGCGATATGTAAGATTATGTTATTTTTTTAGCAAGTAGGAGATTTCACTCTTTACTACAGATATTGAAACTGCGGTTGACAGTAGTGTGCTTAGGCTAAACAGAGCGATTGTGTACATGCTATTGTGAACCATTTGACTCATAACAGTAGGTACTGCAATGCCAGTAAGCAATAGGATGGCTGTCACCGTAATTAGAGGTACTCTTTTTGCTAAGCTAATTGTGTCCAAAAAATTTGATAACTTGGATTCATCTTCCAGGCTTATGCTTTCCATACAAACTTTTTCAAGAGCTTTGATGTTTTTAGTTACAAGAACAATAAAGCCAGAAAGAAGAAAAGCTAACATACAGGGGAAAATCACGACATTGTTTGCAAAAGTCGCATCGCCAGTCTGAAACTTTTCAAGCCCTGAAACGTAAGACATAACACCCACAAACGCGAGCATTACTGTAAATATAGAACCGAGACCTATTTGTATCTTGGTTTTAGATATATGCTCATTCATAATCTTTACTCATCGCAATAACACACTATTACTTATACCACAAGAAAGATAAGAGTCAATAAAAAATGGCAAATAATATCAATTATTTTGCCATCTTTGCAATAAATAATTAAATAAAAACCCCCTATAAGTAAGGGGGTTTGATTTATATAACTAAACAGGTGAATCCTGCGAGTAATAGGGCTGGAGCAAAAGGAATCTCAGCCTCTTTTTCCAGTTTGTAACCTTTAGCAATTAGACCTTTAAACAAAAATGTCAAAATGCCGAACAAGCAGGAAAGAGCAACTACATTTAATGTGCTTGATAAGCCAGTCCATGCAATGATTGCTGCAAGTAACTTGAAATCACCACCACCCATACCATCAGTATTTCGAATGCAGCAGTAAAGGTAATTAATCACATACAAAAAGCTGTAAGCAACAATCACCCCTGACACGCTTGATTCTAAACTGGTGTAAGTACCATTGTAGTTAAAAATAACACCTAACCACAAAAGTAAGTAAGTGTACTCATCAGGTATCATTTTAGTTTTGATGTCTATATCGGAAATAGCGATTGCTAAGTATGAGAAGAATACAATACCTAGCGCCTGATAAAACCCGAACATCGCGAATGCAGCACAAGCAAAGGCGGAAAAAAAGAACTCAACCAAAAAGTAGCGAATCGGGATTGGTTGCTTACAGCAACCTGATTTACCTCTCAACAGCAACCAGCCTAAAACAGGTATGTTGTAATAAAATGGTATCATCGTTCCACAAGTGGTGCAGTATGATCTTCCCATTAGGGTATTATACTTGTCAGCACCGCACTCTATCGGATCGTGTGCTATTTTCTTTTCCTTCAGATAGTACTTCACGTTTTCAACAATATCGTGCTCCATAATGACTGGCATCCTATAAAGCAATACGTTTAAGAATGTAGCCATAGCAGAGCCAAACATGAATACTATAGCGTAAAAGATCCAGCTATTACTCTCATGCATTTGCATTAATATTTCTAGATAATTATTATTCATTTCTTGTTATTCCGTTTATTATAATTTATTTGTTATCATTCTTTTGACGTTATTATATTTCCCGAAATAAATAATTCAACCAAAAAAAATGGAGCTTATCGCTCCATTCCACTAACATTCTCCAGATTTTTTTGTTTCTTGTTGGCGGACTCCAACTCAAGTTGTCGCTTCTGCTCTTTATAGATGGGCGCGAAAACAGCACTGTCAAACTTAACCATTTCAGATCGATTCTCAGTCCCGTCATTATTAAAGGTGAAATGAGTATTTTCGCTCTCAATCACTTTTTGACCATTCTCATCTAGCTCATGAATAACAATCCAGTCTTTGATCATTTCAGGGATGATAGCATTAGGGTCAACAACAATTTCAAGCTTCTCTTGTTCATCAACGTATTGCTGCCACTTGTCAGTTTTAGTAAAAGCATCCCAAGATTGTTTCAGTGTTTCAGCATGATTAACTTTATAAATGGTTTCGATTACTTCAATTCGACCCCTGCGACTTAGTCTTACTGGGTTATTAAGTATTTCGTATCTATCATCATATGTAGGAACATCTGGAAAAGGGTATGAAACTTCAATCTGTGTTCTACCACAATCAGAAGTCCAGCGATAACACCCTTCATCATTATCTTCGTAATCTGAAGAGTAGGTGCCGTTTGCCATTACAAACCTTTGAAGCACATCAAAGATAACGCCATTTTCATGCTTAAATTTGTTTTCCTGCCACTCTTTAATGAAGTTAGGTCTCATATCTTATTTACCGTTTATTTTTTCTTTTTTATAATAATACCATTCTTTAATAATAAATAAAAAGACCTCATGAATGATATGGAAGAAGTTTTCTTATACACGGTAAGACAGTTTAACGAAAAGGATGAAGAGGTTTCACTACTTGAAACAAGTTCTCCCGTTGTGGCAATTTCTGATTTTACTATAAAAACAAAAATGTATTACAAAAACGATTTAAGTCGAGAAGTCACAGTTCAGCAAATGCCTGGAACTGAGGGAGCTGAAATCATAAAGATGATATCCATTGTAATTGATAAGGAGAGTGAGATTAGGGAAAGTGTGATCTATCTAGAAACTAATAAAGTTTCCACAGATAGCGAAATAACAGAAAGATTTTCGGAACAAACAATTAAAAGATATAAATCAGAATCATATGTAAGTGCCTTATCAGAAGTTGCAAACAATTTCTTGAAGCTTTCTGGTGGAAATATCGAAATCATGAAGATAATATCAGTAATTGCTGGCAAAGATCCTTCACATGAATTGTGGCGACCTAGAAAGCCTGGTAAGAAATCTCTTTCTTTAGGGTGATATAACTCTTAAATATCAGTAGATATTGTAGGCTGTTTGATTATCTGTTAGGATTTCGAAAAAATTTAATAATAAAAAGAGGCACTATGTTTTTTAATGTATTAATAAGTGGTGGCTTACTGGTTGTTTTCTTTAATTATTTAGATACTAAATACACTGAGATATTCACCCTCGCACCAAAAGAAGTCTTGATAGCCATGATGATTGCCATGATTCTATCTGCTGTAAATCATATTGTCAGAAGCTTTTATGTGTCTAGAGCAAAGGGGTGGCCTTCAGTAACTGGAAAAATTCTTTATGTCACACAAAAGAAAAATGCATTTTCAGAACGCTTTCAGATTGTGTATTCATATGAGGTAAATGGAGTAAGGTATCGAGGCGATCAGTTTGATTTGGCTTCAAGTTACGCAAAGTACGGGTCTCTAAGACGATACTGTAGAATGAAAAAAGAAGAATTAATGAGTAAGGCAGTGCAGGGTAGACAAGTGAAGGTGTTTTACAATCCAGAATTGTCTAGCGATTGTGTGCTGGACAACAATCCAACATTATCATTAGTGGTTAGTCAGATCCCTTCATATACAGTAATTTTCATATCAATGTATTACTTAGCAGCGCTAATTATTGATATCTTACAACACAATGGAATTATGTAGAGGACTGCTACGGAGCAGTCCTCTAAACATTTACAGAAGTATCTGTCTTATGTACCCAACGCGATCTTTGGTGTTAGGTAACTTCTTGTTAAAATGTATCATTGCCTTTTCACCATGCACAGCAGAGATTTGCATATTCTCAGGGTCTTTAACGAAGATGTTGAGGATGGAATCTCTGTCTTTCACTGAGCGAGAGAAGATAATCTTGCCACCGTCTTCATTTGCATGAATACCAACAATCTTCAGTCTCTTCGCTGCCATTTTAAGCTTGGTGATAAATATTAGGTTTCCGACCAAATATGGAGATTTACCAAATCTATCCTCCATTTCTTGGAATACATCATTTACCTCTGATACCTTTTCAGCCATAGATATTCTTCTATAGTAGTAAAGTCTTAAATTAGGATGAGGTATGTAGTTTTCAGGAATACTGTATTTAACGCCAACGTCTATATTAATAGACTCATCACCTTCTTTAAGCGATTGTAATTGGAAGTCACTCAAGCTTTCAAAATTATTACTCTTAAGGATTTCAATACATTTATTCAAGATAAAGTGATACAGAGAGTAACCCATTTTTGAAATGTGACCACTTTGGCTTTCACCAAGTATTTCACCAGCACCTCGAATTTCAAGATCGTGGTTCGCAAGCTTGTAGCCCTCACCAATCTTGGATGTTTTTTCCATAGCATTTAGTCGTTTCATACCCTCTTCAGTGATGTTGTTCCCTGAAGTAAGTAGATAAGCGTACCCTTGACGAGTAGATCGACCAACACGACCCCTTAACTGATGCAATGCTGCCAAGCCAAAGGCGTTCGCATTTTCAATAAGGATAGTGTTTGCATTAGGAACATCGATACCGTTCTCAATGATTGTTGTAGCAATGAGCATGTCAAATTCATGCTTATAGAATGCTGACATCACTGCTTCAACTTCTAGAGCGTGCATTTTACCATGAGCAATACCTATCCTTAGATCAGGGAATAGATTTTTAAGATATTCAGCTCTAGCATATATAGAAGTTGTATTATTGTGTAAGAAAAATAACTGACCATTACGAAGCATTTCACGCTTAATAGCTTCAACAATTAACTGATCATTAAATTCAGACACAATTGTTCTGATATTCAATCTATTTGCTGGTGGCTGTCTTAAAGTACTAGTGTCCTTAATTCCACTTAGAGACATATTTAGTGTTCTAGGAATAGGTGTTGCTGTCATAGCTAGTATATTAATGCCTGAGAATCTACTACGTATATTTTCTTTGTCGTTTACACCAAATCTATGCTCTTCATCTATAATAACCAACGCTAAATTATGGTAATCGATAGCTCGTTTTATGGCTTTATGAGTACCAATAATGATATGAGCCTCACCATTTTCTATCTGTTGGATAATTTCCTTTTCAATTTTCTGTGTGCCTGATGTTAGCTCTACAACATTGATTCCAAACGATTCAAACCTAGCTTTAAAGCTTCTATAGTGTTGCTGTGCAAGGATGGTTGAGGGTGCTACCAGGACAACCTGAGCACCAGCAGAGGCAACAATCATAGATGCGCGTAAAGCCACTTCAGTTTTACCAAAACCAACATCACCTGCAACTAATCTATCCATAGGTCGTGCAGAGACCAAGTCGTTTTTTATATCTTCAACGGCTTTTAGCTGATCATTCGTTGCTTGATATGGAAACTCACGACAAAATCGGTAGTAGTCAGCTTTCGGCTCGGGTATCTGTATACCCACCATTTTTTCACGCTGAATTTGAGCTTCAATAAGGGTTAGGGCAGTGCCTTCGATATCATCGACTACTTTTGCAATCTCATCTTTCCAAGAGCTGCCTTTTTCATCTAACCTATCAATTTTTACAGATTCAGGGTTTAGTCCATTGTATTTATTTACTAAGTGCAAATCGCTGATTTGCACAAAAGCAAGTGCCGAGTCTTGGTACTCTATTGTGAAATACTCATTACCGTCCGTTTCAAGAGATAGTTGCTTAAGCCCCTTGTATTTACCGATACCGTAATGTGTATGTACAACTAAATCATCGATTTCAAGATCTTTAATAAATTGATGATTGTTATCCTCATCAACTACCTCTGATTCATCCTCTATCTTAGCCTGTATAGGCATACCAAAGATTTCTTTTTCGGTAACAACTAGGATTTTATGAGTATTATCGAAGTAGCCTGTGTTTACATTAGAGTAAACAATCACCGCTTTTTCAGGAGCGTTTTTTGCCTCATCCCACTTTTTAGCAAAGAGGGATTTCATTCTTAGTAGTCTGGATATTGCTACTATTTGGTCGCTACGAGCCTCAGAGTGAAGCACAAAAACGACCTTTTCAGCCTTTTTCACATAAGGAGAAAGCATAGACATGATATCACTCAAGCTATGCTTTTTGCTAAAACCTGTATTCTCAGTATCGTATACTGTATCAAAACCTTTTTTATCTTCAGAAAGAAAGATGCTGTTTGTTCTAGAAATACAGTCAATTAGACTCTCTGAATTTAGCCATACCTTTTGTGGCGGCAGGATTTTTCGCTTCTTATCATCCTTTAACTCTTCATATCTCTCTTTGGCTGTTGAAATAACTTGAGAGTAATGAGAGCTAAATCCACTAGTTAGAAATACATTAAACTGCCTTTCAGACAGTTTTTCCATTAGTGTTGTGTGCTGATCATATAAATAAGTGTAGAACTCAATCCCTTCAGGAGTTTCGCCTGCTGAAATTTGTGAGTAGGTTACATCACCTGTTGCTGATGAAAATTCTTTCCTGAAGTTTTTGCGAAATAGGATGCTTGATGGTTTATCAAGCGGAACCTCTCTTGCTTGCAAAATTTGGATAGACTCAAGTGTAGCAATGCTCTTTTGAGTAATGCTATCGAAAGTCTTGATAGAGGTAATGTGATCACTGTCTGAAACTGCAATACGTGCAGGTTTATCATGTGATAGGGGGTAGATATCAAGAATGTTATTGATAACCGTGAATTCACCTGGTTTGGTGACTTCAAGATTCGCTTTCTCGTAACCTACAGCAATCAGTTTTTCTTCAACTTGTTGAATTGATACTTGTTCATTAACTTTTAAATTAATCTGAGTATTTATCCAGTAGTCGAAATCCATTATGTACTGGGTAGCTGCCGCAGCAGTGGTAACAACAAGACGTTTGTCACCATTCATACTCGCAAGTTTGTTGAACGCAGAAATTCTTAATGCGGAAACTGACGCGTTCGGTGATTCTGTATCATATGGAAGAACTTCAATCTCTGGAATGTGTATGATTTGATCTTCATTGACAGCAGAGAAGAATCTCAACTGAGACAAAATCTCAGAAGCTTCATTGTTATCCTTACAAACAATGATTGAGCTTTTTACTAAATCACTAAATATTTCGGAAATTGCTAATGATACAGATGAGCCGCAGAGACCCCCGATTCCCTTTTTACAAACATTTTGAATGTTCTTTAGTTCGGAGCACCCAGTGTTACTCATCGTTAAACCTCAGATAATAGACCAACATATAATTTAAAAAATATTATGTTTGATGTCAATGATCTGAGGTTTTTTTATTGGTAAATTAAAGAGATGCGCCGATTAAACTTTTAAGCAGGAAAGCACATATGCTTTCTTTGCATCAGGCCATTTCGCAAATCTTTCTTTGAATGCATCCAAGTTATATTGAAACAACTTATTGTAAGAGTAATTCATGTAATTAGACATTAAGTGGTTGATTAGGTAGCTACCTTCCTCACCCTCAAGCAAAGTATCATTAACTTTGTGAGTATACAGAATGTACTTACTAGTTACTTTGATTCGCTCTGATCTTGTAAGCTTCGAAATGATTCGACTGATCTCATGAAACTCAACAGGTAAGTCATCAGGATTATCCCTAACCATTTGGTTGATTAGATATGAATCAACGCTTTCATGGTTAACGCCCTGGCTACTAGCAAGGTGGTCAATGACGATACGATCACGGATTTTACTAAGATGCTCTTTCACTTCTTGCAATTCAGAACCATTTCTATCAACAAGAATTCTACTTTTTAGAAGAATTTCAATAACCTTATCAATTTCTTGGAAGTTGATGCACTTAATGCCTTTAGGCACTTGGTCGTGAGGAAACTTCTTCTCATCCATAAAGATGACGTATTTATCACCATTCGTCAGATAGATTCGATAAAATCCACCGTAGTGGTTTGTAAATACTGAAGTCTTCTTATACTTATTCTTTTTAGGGAGATAGCAATCGTAAGAAATACTTGGTGTCTTACGACACAACGAAGCAAGGTCTTCAAGCTTATCTTCCGAAAGAAATTCAATACTATCAGAGTTTCTCAGTTCTGATACTTTACCCGCGATTTCTTGGTTGGTTTTGATAATTTTTTTCGGTGTATCACAAACAATTGATAGTTCGTGGATATTTAAGATGTCACTTAAACACTCAACGCGAATAACATTATTTTCGATTTCACCAAACACACTATCCAAAGCAGTTAACGCCATGATTTCATTTTTATTGTCGTTAATAAACTTTTTGATAACGAATGGGGTAGATGAGAAAGATAAGCTAATAGAACGCAAGTTAGCCTGACGAACATCAATGATGATGAACTGGCGGTTTACACCATTAGGGTTCAAAAAGCTGCTATCTTCCATCTCAGCAGCAATCTCAGGGCTGTAGCCGCAAATATCGATGTGGAACTCAGTTAGAGTAGTGCGCTTGCCTGTAAGCGCTGCTAGAGCGTTATTGTAGCGCTCTACCATATGGGGTTTATTAACTAACAGTAACTGACTGTTAATCATGCTTTCAAGTTGCTTAGTGTAATTCATAAAATATTCTCATTACTAAAGCGGGTGACTGGCACCCGCTAATAAGACTTACTGATTGTTCTCTGCTTCACGTTCTTTTTGAAGAAGCAAGGTAGCTTTTTCATTCAGACGGGCTTGACGAACTCTTTCATTAACTTCTTCATTATCGCTCTTGTTCTTAGAGCGGAATTCAGAGTCCATGTAAGCATTAAATTCTTGAAGAATTAGTGAAATCTCAAGTTTCTTCACGTATGACTTGATCATTTCCAGCTTTTCTTCGTAAGACTTGTCGATAAACACTGAGCGTTCTTCGAACCATTCCTCAGGAAGGTCTGCATCTGAAGCACGACCAAGCGCAGATGATGCAATGTTAGCTACTGATCGACCAGAGAAGTCTGGGTATACTGAAAGTACGTTGTCACAGTAAATTGCTACATCTTCAAAGCTTTCAAATTCATGACCAAGCTGCTTGACGGTAGCTTCGTAAACTTCAAGAAGTTGTGGCTCTTGAGGTTTATTGTGCTGCTCATAGCTTTCTTGAACTGCTGTTTGAATTTCTTGAGTGCTTAGTGGCTCATTATCGCCATATGGGATCTCTGTTTTGTTCTTCGATAGAATGTAAAACAGGTCAGCAAAATCCTCTTTTGTCTTAGGACCGTCAATCAAGAAGCGTGTAATTGCACGTTGGCGAAGTGCTGGATCCATATTTTCAGCATGGTTAGTAAACATGCCAAAGATGCAGTTGCCGCGAACAATTGTTTTAGCGCCAGCAAAAGACTCCATAAGAACTGCTGTCACTTCTTGCTGACCAGCAGAAGATTTACTATCACCACGCTTACCTGCAATCTGGTCGATATCATCAATCGTACCAAAGCCTAGACAATCAGGATTCATAACGTTGTTGATGAATGCTTTAGCATTCTGAGCAGATTTACCCTGATACTCACTGATATTGTCAGTACTGAAGTTTTCGTAGTAGTACGGTAGACCTAGTCGCTCACAGTAATCAGATAGTAAAGTTGAGGTCATCTGGATCAATGTTGTCTTACCAGTACCAGGCTTACCGTCACCAAGAATAGTGAATGGGAAACCACCAATCTCAACAAACGGGTTCATTTTACGCTCAAAGTCGTAACAAAGAAGTTTCTTAACGATTTTCAAGCAGTGTTGCTTTGCAATAGCGTTACCAACAACCTCATGCGGCTCAACACGTTTCATTTGAACTTTTTTAGTTGCGTTCTTGGAGATTTTATCAAAACCGTGAACTTCAAACTTATCTTTTTCAATAAAGAAAGTGTTACTCTCATAGGCAGATAAGTGTTTTAAGCCTTCAACGTGACGCTGATTGTTTGAAATTACTTTTTCAAAGTAATCAACAACAACGTTGATTAGGACTTCATCCGACTTAGCCTGGTTCTTAACGTTTTCGTTCAAGCCATTAAGCATTGAGTACAGAGCGTTAAGATTTGAGCTTACATCAATGGTGTAAGTTTGCGCTTCAATATTTGAAGTTGTAGTGTGAGCACCTAGAGCATGAACAATGTAAGATGCAATTACATGAGTACCGATAATCGTGAGAGTTTTGCTCATCTCAGAACGGCGCGTCTTCTCTTCTTCAGTTAAGTATTGATTGCGCTTAATCTTTTCTTCTAGATCTGAAAGACCTGAGAAGTTTGTGTATTGTTCATTGATAGCCGTTGATACAGACAGTGCGCGGCGTAATGCATGAATTACTTTGTGCTGAGATTCAGACGCAAGGGCATCATTTGGAGTCACATTCAAGATTGACTTGTTTAGTTCAACAAGAGTGTTGTTTGAAAGTGATGATGTCATTGAAAAAGAAGAGGCACTCGAATCACTCGCACTATCTTTGTTAGAGTAGTTGAATCGATTAATCAGATTCATCGCGGTAGTGTAGTGTTTCTCGATATCCTTCTCATCTATCTTGATTAGGTTTTTATTTGATTCTGTCATCTTATACTCGTTAATTCATTTATTGATTAATTATTTTAATAACCAAGACTTTTTATCTTGGTTATTAATGCGGTAATCTACATTAAATATCAGGTGTTTACAACCTAATTAGTTCACCATCATCGCCAACCACAAACTTTCTTTCACTTAATAAAGCTTTTTGGTCAGAATCTGCAAGAGCTTGGTATGCGCGGTAAGGGATAATCATACTAACAGCATAATTTGAAATACCGTTATCTACGCAAACAGCATCATGTCTTGGAATGTCGTAAATTTGAACTTCTTGTTTTGAAGATAAAATTCCTCGACTTTTAATTTCCGAACCTTTTGATAATAAGGTTTCAACTTTCCATTGGAATAACCAGTTATCATCAGTATCAGCTACTTTTTTAAGCACATTTTCAATAATGTCATTGTGCTCTGTGATACCACTACAGTAAATTGGACCCAGAGAGACACGCTTCAATTCAACAGGATGAAGGTCGTCAAATTCTCCATCAATGGTTTTAGCAATCTGTAGAAGTTTGTAAGCTGAGATTGTGTTGTCCTTAATAACTTGCTTTAGGCGATCAGTATGCTGATCAACGAAATCTTCAACTTCGAAATCTCTTCGGCTTACTTCAGCCTTCATGATGTAGATGGTTGGGATGCCTCTATCATGGTCGAAGTTAGCCCAAGTCATAAGAATGGTTGGTCGCCCTGTCTTTTCGTTGCTTTCAATTAACCCCCAAGAAGGTTCGTTGTAAGGCAAGAAGACATCATTAGACTCAACCCAATCCAAGTACAATCTGTATGACAGGTTCTTTTGCAAAGCATAAGGAACTTCTTTCTTAGTCATGACATGTGAAAGAATTTTCTCTTTTAATTGCTCAGCAGAAGGGTAGTTTGCTTGTTCATTTTCAATATTCTTTTTGATGGAATCTAGAAAAATGAATTCTTTCCTGGTCGGGAAGCCGCTACCGTCTGTCTGAATTGTAAGTCTTTCAACGCTTTCATCGCGTTCATCGCCGTTAAAGTAGTACTTAAGAGATAGAGCGTTAACCGAACGATAGAAAAGATTAATGTAATGATCTACACCTAATCCATCAGGAAGTTTTGAGCTGCTTCTGAATAAGTTTTCTACTTTTGGTAATACGTGGTTTAGGACATTGAAGTAATGGCGTGTACGTTCATTACATTCAACTTGAGTCCCTTTATTAATTAAATCAGACATTTGATAAACCTTTGAAAACAAATGCCTGATTTAACAGGCATTTGGAAAAGTAGAAACTTTACAATTAGTTGTAATTTGCAGCTTTGTGGTCATCAAGAACTTTACCAAAGCGCTCATAGAACTCTTTGTCAGCAGCTTGTTTCTTGCGCAAAATCTCAGTGCTGTTAGCCATGTGACCTTTATGAGATTCAAGAGTCTCAGCCATGCGGCGGTTAGTCGCAGCACCAATAGCAGCCATGCCTTCTTGAGTTTTGTTATCCACTGCTGCACCAATATCATTGATTGCGTGAGCAATCATTTGCTGGTCAGCAGTTTTTAGTGAGTGCTCGAATTGATCGTAAAGTACTGTACGGTGCTCAGTATCAGTGGTCAGTTTTTCAATTAGAACAATCTGGTTGTTTAGCTGGTTGCTTAAAGAGTCAATCGCAGTTTTATGCATTGAGATGTACTTTTCAAGTGACTGACCTTGTGAAGTAAGTTTCTGAATTTCATTATTTGCATCATTCAGTTCAATCTTAGCTTTAGAAACTTTTGCTTCAAATTCGGCGCGAGTAGTTTGATCAGCAGCTTCACGCATTTGAAGTTCAAGCTCAGTAAGGGCAGGGGCAAGAACGTCTCGGATATTCTTCTCTGCTTCTTCACGCTTAGCAACCACTTCAACGAAAGTTTTCTGCGCATTTTCAAGGGTGGCTAAGCCAACTTCACGTTTTTCACGTAGAATATCGCGTTGACCTTCTAGGATGTGCTTAATTCGGTTTGATTGGTTGATCAGCTCGTTGAGGTTGTCCGAAATATCATTTGTTTTGATACGTTCAGCTCGCATTTCACGCGCTTTTTTCTTAAAGAAAATACCAACAATCTTTTCAGATAGTTTTTCTTCTTGAAGACTAGAAAGTTGAGCGCCAACCTCATTGGTTTGATTATCAAGACCGTGGATCAGGTTTACAATGTCTGCGTTCATTGAATCGCCAAACTTTGACACTTGGCTCAGAGATGCGTTTTCAACATCAATCATAGAGTCAATTGCTACTTGATCAGCGCCCTCGATAATTTGCTCAACAACTTTTGCTGTGTTTTCAGCATTACGAGCAGTTTCTATAACGCTTTTGGTTTCAGCTTCTAACTTATCAAGATTCGTTAACATTCGTTAATTCCTTCGCTTTTATTGATTGATTTAGATTTATTCTAAAAATTTCATTTTATATTACGTATAAAAAACATTCTGTCAACAGCAAAAGTCTTTATTTTTAAGCGTGTTGAGTTTTTATCTGTGATACAAAACAATTCTTTGAGCGGATTGTATACGCAAGAAAGCGACAAGTGCAACGATTTTTTTGAAAAATTTAAGGTGCTGTGAAAAAAGGGGAATTTTACGGTCTACTGGGAAGTGCAGTAGACCTTCATAGCTATGGCTTTATTTTTCTATAGACAGAAATGCTAGGTAGGAACGGTTCAGGTTCAATGGTTGAGTCGGATCGCGTAGAAACGTTTCTGTTTTTCATGGATGGAGCGAATGAAACCTTAAAATCACCTGTCGAACGCACAAATATAGGCATTTTGGTTTTAATGGTAAGTGGGGCTGTCACATCTTCAAAAAAAATGTTCGCCTTTATTGTTGGAGCGTTAGTTCTCACTTGAACAAGCGGGATTGAAGACGGGTGTTGGTATAGCTTCTCTAGCTGAATCTTGATGTGTGGTGGCTGAGATTTGTTTAAAGCTATAAGATCAGCTTCAGCTTTCTCTTTGTCATACTTAACAATGGATTTACCTCGCTTGTAATGTGAATAGGCGACACTCTTCACATTACCATCAACACTGTAAATATGACGATATACTTGCTTTATGTGGATGCGGCTCAAACCCAGCCTTGAAAGCCTGGCATGAATTGCACCCGATTTACAAAGAGTAACAAGAAAATTGTCCATCTCAAGCTTGGATATTTCATTAAGCGAGTTATATAGCTGGTGGAATTCAACCTTCTTTTTGTTCAAAAGGTTTAAGTACTGAATAGTTTGGCGATTGGCTAAAACGATTCCAACATGACATGATGTGAAACGAGCATCTCCTTCACCTGAGTGCCAATAATCATTGAGAGCAGAAGTCAAAAACCCAATACCAGAATTGTGGTTTTCAAATTCAGGCAATATCACAGATTCCTCATCAACCGACCTGATGACAAGATCTGAAAGAAAAAGAATGTCATTGAAACACTTCTTGAATCTAATCGATAACTCAGAAAAGCTCATGGTATCCATCCCTCTGATAATAATAGTGAATTATTGCAGAGGGGTTGACATAAGGCAATATTTTTTCTTTAATACTTGGGTTAAATAATTAAACTTCGTATCGCTCTTTGATCTTAACAGACTCAAACATGAGTTGCTGGTCATCGATGAGAGAACTGATAAAAAAGTAACCTTTACTTTTTAATATTGATAAATATGGAACAGGAAGAAAATCTAAAAGAATTCCACTCTCACCAATAACAAGACAGACTGATCCATCATGATAAAATGCTGAAATAGGCTTATTTTTTGCGAGTTCAGAAGGTAGTCCGATTATCAGATCACCTTCCTGAGATAGTACATATTCTAGTTGATAGTTCATATTATTTATTTCTTATAGTTATGATATAATCGGAGTATAAAACAAACAACAAAGAGAAAAAAGCATAATGAAAAAAGAACATAAAGTTCCTGCATCTGAAGTTATGCAGAATTACAGGGACTCACAAAAAGGAATTAATCATACAATTGAAGTTCACAGGAAATCGAT
Organism: Vibrio sp. 2092; assembly: GCF_033339635.1. Lineage (NCBI taxonomy): Bacteria > Pseudomonadati > Pseudomonadota > Gammaproteobacteria > Vibrionales > Vibrionaceae > Vibrio > Vibrio sp. 2092. The sequence goes on from NZ_JAWOUY010000001.1 coordinate 308,673, forward strand.
TCCATATGCTACAGAAAATATAACCATTTATACTGATGGTTCTGCTAAAGGCAATGTTCTTAGTTCTGACCAAAAAGGGTTTTGTGGTTGGGCATGGGTGGCAGAACGAGCTAGTGGTGAGCAGGGAATGAGATTCGGCTACCGTGATAACGCAGGTATTTTAGAAGTTGAATTACACGCTATTTTGAATTCAATCTCTGCGATTGAGATTCCCTCAAGAATTTTAATCGTAACTGATTCTCAACATTCTTTGTATTACTTAAACTCAATGAATGAAATACTGGATGCTACTGGCGAGGAACAGTATGAAAGAACTGGATTAATTGAATTAGGGGTTCCTAGAGAGTTTATAGATGATCATGTTAATATTTTGTCTAAAATAAGAGAGACCCTACAATCTAATGAAATGATTGAATCTTTAAAGGCTCAGTGGGTGCGTTCTCATGTCTTAGATGAATACAAAGGAAAAAAAATCTATATTGATGTTGAAGCAGAGCATCAAAGAGAGCTTGTTAATCATTTAATTGGTAATTCCGAGTCGGATTATTGGGCTAGTAAAGGATCAGATAAGGCTATTGAGAATGCTATAAATTACACACTCATTAAAAGAAATAACGATAAGCATTATACTTATGATACAAGCATCGGAAACCCAGAAAAAATTATCAAGAAGAACTTTTCAGGCTCGTTCCATTCAAGAAGTTACGCTATCGACTACATGATCAAAAGGGGGCTTAAAAGATTCAACCTGGATAAGGTTGATGAGATTATTGGTAGTGGTAGTTTAGATAGACTTAATAAAGCCAATGAAATTTGGAAGAAAGCCAGATCAGTATCGAAGGGTATAGATTACAATCCGCAAGATATGGAATTACGAAATCAAGAGAAGCTATTACTAAAGGAGTATCGTTCTGTATTGGGTTTGAAAACAAAGAAATCTGTCTTGCTGGAAGGAAGAAAAACGCCGAGAATGCTAGCTTCAGTTCTACAGTGGAATGAGAATGTAGAGCTTGTTACTAAGGAAGTAGCTCAGTCGAATAGCGCGTCTGAAAAATTTTCTAAGCGATTCGGCGCGTTTAACGCTGTTTCTTTATCCAAAGTAAATGTTGACGTAATAAAGCAAAAACTGGAAAATACCTCTGAAAATGAAAGAGAACCAGGCTTTATCAGGTAAACGGAATATAAATAAATGAATATTTGGCTGCTTTTATGGGTAGCCTTTTTAATTTTAGCATTCTTTTTTAATTACTATAAGATTCATAAACTCCATACGATCAAGTCAAGTTATGGGAATGCTATAAAGGGAAAGGTTATCCACTTAGATAGAGAAAAGAACGAAATAGTTGTAGAGACAAAATTTAAAGGCAAACGCATTCATGTGTCACTAGTATTCAAATACGGCAAGCTATCAAGCTCAAAGTATGAAATTGAAAAGGTGATTGCAAGCGAGAGCAAGTTTAGACAGGTCTACATTAATAGAAGTGACTTAAGACTGTCCTCTTTAACTGACCCAAGGAATGTAATTCCTTTTAGATATTATGGATACTGCACAATTATATTTTGTGTGTTCATTTTTACTTTATGGGTGCTTTTATGAATGTTTTGATTGGAATTTTTGCGCTTCTTCTGTTTGTCTTTCTAGTTAATGACATTAGAGAAAAGCTCATCGACATGAGAGATGTTGTTGGAGACTACCAAAATCAGTCTAAAAAATTAAGAAAATGGTCTAAGAAAAGAGCTGTCATCACAGATGTTCTTATGAATGCGCATTTGATGGAAAATGACGATGCTAATCTAGAAAGATTGGTTTTCACTGAAAACATTAGAATTGATTATGAGTATTTGACTTCAAACGGCAAGACATCTTCGATGTCAGTTACCAACTTTCCTTTGTCCTCCGCTTATGAGCGATTAGTTAAGTTAAAGATAGGTTCTGATGTGCCAGTATGGGTAAATCCAAATAATGAAAATGAATCTTACCTTATCATTCCAAATGATGATGATTTTTCAGACTTTAAAGGTAAACTCATATCAGAAATGCTTCCTCAAATAGCTATTGCTCAATTAATGTTGTTTTTGCTATTGTACCTGATAATTAAATAAACAAAATGAATAAGGTTTGACCCATATGAAAGCCGTAATAGTAAGTTTAGTGTCGATTATCATCTTAATCGGTATTGGGTTAGGTGTAACACATGTTATAAACCCTGACTTAATTGAAGCAACAATGAATAAGTTTAATAAGACAAAAGTCCTTACCATACATGACGCGTACAAAGACCCGTCAGATGCATCAACACTGGAAGAGGAACTTTATGTTCATTATGATGGAGCGGTCGTCCCTCTCTTTTTCAGCGAGTCTGATCTTAGCAGGCTACATTCTCTGGATAAAATCACGTTCGGTAATTCTGACTTAACTGAAGTAGAAGGTAAACTTAAAGAGGCACTTAATGCATACCCACCAAAACCTTATCTTCTCGCGTCAAATTCAGAAGGCAAGAATCTGTGTTTTATGACTGCTCTAGATGACAGAGACTCATCTTCTAAAGCACCATTTTACTACCAGTCTTCAAAGTGCAAAATTGGATTTGAAAACTTTAAAGTACTAATCGAGCCAATTATTCCAAGAGAAGAAGTGCTTGATGCTGCTTACAAATACAAGGAGTTCTACAACCAGAAACAAGATGTAGAGCAAATTGCAGATGAAACCCTATATGAGTATTACTTCAATGTTTACGCGGGTATTGACGCCTCTCTGCAAGCAATGAGAAAGGGTGAAGGTCTAACTGATATTGTTCATTACCTAGATCAGAAAGAGAAAAATGTTGATGCACCTGCTTATATGGTGAGTGACTTTGACAGACCTTTCACTATGAGATTAATCAGAGAGGTTCAGGCTGGAAACATTCCGCTAGAAATTGACACTCTTACTGCTTTTAAAATTACTTATGAATCTCTGAAGGGTAGTGTGCCTCATTACACTGTATTGTCAGCAATCATGAACCAAAAAGAAATCGAAGACAGAGGCAATTTTGCCAGGGAAACAGTGCTTCAGTCTGATGAATTTAAAACAATTAAAAGCATCAACTAACAAAACCCGCTTTGCGGGTTTTTTATTGACTTTAAGTGTTATTTTGGGTATAAGAGAAAATATACTTTATTCGAGATGACAGGTGTTAAGATGTTTAGATTCATATTGGGTTCTCGAATATACTCGCTGTCAGCAGTAGTACTAGCATTCGTCATATTGGCTCATGTTAATGAGCTTTTTAAGACGACAAGTTTCGAAGAAGCCTATCCAAGAGGTGCTCGCGCAGAAGTTGCGGAAGCATACAATGTATTGGGTGGTAAAATAATCCCTGTAATCAAGGTTGGTCTTAACGACAATGCTTACCTAAAAGAACTGGACAGCAAGTTTATTAATGATTTACCTATTTCTATTGCAGAAGATGTAACAGGGAAGTTTAAGAAGATATCGGATCATGGAGCTTCCGCTGCTAGTTTAAATTTCAAAGGTGGCAGATACAGATATTGCTTCATAGTTTCAAAGTCTGAAGCGGAGTTAAAGGATAGATTCACATATCTACATGAATTGGGGCATTGCTTCAATTTTATACGTGATAACCAAGATATTCCTTCTGAATATTATGAGAGTGAAAGTGCTTATGCTGACGCTCTGCTTTCTTACTTTCCTGAAGATAGATGGGAAAAACTAGAGTCTCCAGTAAACGCGTTAGTCGAGAAGTCTATACGCATACACAAAATGGAAGTGTTTTCCGATGTGTTTTCACTTTATCATCAGCATGTGCTAGATAAAAAAGACTTCGCAACAGCAGCAGATGAGATCTTAAAATTCAGATCTACGATGAAGAATGAGATGTCAGTGATTTACGACTCTTCATATGCGATAAAATATGCAAAAACTCATCCAGTGAAGCCTGGTGAGCGTTTCATAGATTTTTATGATCGAATAATGAAGGGGAGCAAGCCAGATAGACTTACTCCCAAAGATTTCATGGTGTCAGTTTACCAAAAATTACAGTAAGCCCCGAGAGGGGCTTATTTGTTAGAAGTACTTCTTATCTAGGTAGGACGTTCCATCTGCTTGATAAACAACTTCTACGGTGTCTCTGAATGTAATCGTTGAGTTTGAATAGGAGTTGGACTTAGCTTCTGAACTCATAGCGAAATTTGCTTTAAGGTTCATAGGCTGATATTGCGGTGAATTGCTTTGGTATTCTACGCGATATGCTTTATATCTTGAGAAGCCGAAGTTGTCTGAAATAGTCTTGGCTTTGTTAAGTGCTGATTTAAAAGCTAACTGTCGCGCTTCATCACGGTACTTATCTTCATCAGCAACTTTTAGTACCATTGAAGATAACCCGTTCATTCCTGAATTCACTCCAACAGATATAATTCCGTTTAACTTTTCTAAGTCATTTGTTTTCAAAAGAACATTTCGAACAGACTCGTAGCTTTCTAAAACCCTCTCACCTTTATCTGGATAGCTGTATATTGGATTAATACGAATGTTCGCGCTTTCAATTGAGATAGTTTCATCAATATCCTTCACATCATTCATAAACTTATTAACCGCCAAGTCTACTTTTATTTTTGCTTGTTCAGGTGTTTTAGCTATGTACTTGGCTGTCATTGTGATCTCAGCCTGGTCAGGCACTGCATGTACAACACCTTCACCTGAAGTTATAAAGTGAGGAAAGTCGTAATTAGAGTTATTTGCAAATGCAGTTGAAACAGCACACATGCTGATCAGTAGAGCTAAACATGATTTTTTAACGTTCATTTTTTCTTTTTTCCAAAAAATTATTTAGGTCTTTTATAAATTCATTTACCATACATAGATCTTTAAAGTCAATTTCATTCACGATCTTTTCGGGTATTTCATAATTTCTACTTTGGTTAGTTTTAATGAAATCTAATTTTTTCATGAAGCCAAAAGAAGACTCTGAATCCAAGATTGTGAAATCATTCCATTCATCATCCGAGACAGTCAGCACCATTATGGACACTTCCAAAAGTTGTATCTTTACAATGTCTGGGATATTAGATTTTAAAAGGGTATAGCCAAAACTTCCAAGTTTAGATTCCACTTCAATAGTCATATGATATTTTTGATTCATAGCGCCTTTGAAGGTCACGGACAAGTAATATTTGAATCCATTATCACCATCCTCAATCGACAGTCTTGACTTCCTATCTACAAAAACCTCATCTTTCGCTGAATAGTCAAAAAGCGGGATCATTAGTGCATTTATTAATGGCTTAAGACCAGAATCAAAATTTCCGTATCTGATATCTAAAATTCTTTGTTGAATTTTATTGCTCATAAAAAATGTCTTACTATTTAAAAGTCTTTTTATTTCTTTATTCATTTTATTCACATTAAAAAAGGGCGGATAATCCGCCCTTACTTTACTATATCGTATAACCTTTGTCATTGGCTTTACTTGCCATTTCAAGGGCTTTCTTCTTGATGTCTTCTGCTGAGATTCCTTTATTAATTTGAACCGCTTCAGAAGGGGTTTGTTGGTAAACCTCAACATTCGGTGAATCAACGTAATTAATGTGCGCTTGAATCTGATCCATAGTAGGGAATGTTACATTCGCAGAGAAATACTCTTTGTTTTGAAGTCTATCAAGTTCAGGGTTCATATCCTTAACAACATCCATGAACACATTTGTATCTAGCAGCTCTGGAACACCGTCAGGGTAAGCAGCATTCAATACATGCATTCTGATGTTATTGTGATTAACACCTGAAATGGTCGTTTCTGTAACAGATGGGTTCAAGGCGTTGTAGTCAACAGCAGGGATTTCTAGCAATCCGTCTTGAGCTAACAATGAGCCAATATCTGAGTTGCCACCAAGCGTTTGGAAGCCAAATAAGCCTTCAGACAAGTCTTTGTCTGGGTTTGCCTCTTTGACCATATCAACAAATGCATCGGTATCGATAAAGTCAGGAGCACCATATTTACCGAAAGTGGTGTTGATAATAGCATCGCTAACATCAGGCACTTTATAAACCATATCACCGAGGATAACTTCATCACCAGGACTTAGGTTCGTGATGTCTAGCCCCTCATTCATTTTTTGAATGGCTTCAATAGTCTGACCAGAACCATATGACTGATTAATCATCTCTATATTGTAGAATGATTGAATGCTTGTGACACCACCAGCGCTCATGTCCGCAACTGCTGTAGCACTAGCTGCTGCTGATTGTGGCTCTATCAACCAATCCGCTTGCACCTTACCCAATGAATCAAGAGCATATTTGTCAAAGTTCGTCGGAACCTCAATGACTTGCCCTGGCATAATTTTGTTAGGATCGTTAAGACCAAAGTCATTTACAATCGCAACGATTTGCTGTTCGGTAGGGTAGGAACCCGTAGCATCGAAATAGGCTTGCTTAGCGATGGTCATTGCTTTGTCACCACTCTGAACAACATGTTCAGTCACTTGTGGCGTTACTACTTCGGTTGTTACACCGTCACCAGCTCCATCAGCTTTTACTTCAACACCATTTGCGCCTGCACCATCTGTTGGAGCACCATCTGTAGGCGTACCATCTGCACCACCAAGAGCATTTTCAAAGCTGTCTTTCAGACCAACCGCATCTAATGGACCGTCTAGCGCTTGCCCAACTAAATCAGAAACTTGACCATCGGTTACAAGGTCTGCAACAGAGCCTACACCAACAGCTACGCCAACAATCATTGCAGCTTTCACAAAGCGACTATTCTTCAGACCGCCAAGGAAACCACCAGCTTTTTCAGCAATCTCTTTTGCAGGAGTGATATCGATACCGCGTTTAGCAAATTCACCCTCAACTTTATCGGTAAAGTTTTTGAAAATCCCTTTTACAGTTTCATTCTGCATAGCCATGCCTGCAAACTTGATACCCTGCATAATAAGAGGAACAGTACCGCCAGAGCTAACAGCTAAAGCCAGACCCATTGCATTCATAGCATACTGAGTATTCTTGTTACCCAAGAATCCCATGATCGCGTCTTTATTGACTTTAAGGGCATCAATAAACTGGCGACCTTGAGCAATGTTAGCCATGCCTTTGCCGTTATGTTCAAAAACCATTTCATTGAAGAAAAGTTTTTGCACTTTTAGAGATTCAATACTCTCTTTATCGAATTGAGCGATTTCGTCTTGAGTAAAGCCAGCACTTTCAAGATTTTTCTTGATGTGGGAATCACGGATCTTGGCAAGATTTTTATCCACCTCTTTACGGATTGAGGCGAACTCTTCATCTTCTTCAATGATATTGTATTTAACAAGTGATTTCACAAACTTGTCATTACCGAAATCATCTTCTTCGTCAGCAAGAGATTTATCAACATGTTTAGCAATCAACTTGCTGTAAAGCTCTTCATTCTCAGGTTTTTGAATTTCTTTTAGGTACAGAGCACTCTTGTAGAATTGAGGAAGATCTTTAAACTCTTCGATCATATCATCAGAGAATGTAGCGCCATTTGCTTCAGCAAAAGTAAGTGGCTGCTCTTCAGGTTGAGTAGGAATAGGTGCAACTTCTGGTTGCTCTTGTTTAGGAGCAATCGGCTGTTCAGCTTGTTCTACCAGCTCTTCAATTTTGGATTTTTGATTGTCGCTCATGCGATATGCCTTTCTTATTTTTTATTCAGTTAATAAAAGTATATCAACATAAAAATAGAAATAAAAGATATAAATAATTGAGAAACCCAAAATTATAAACTAATTTTATTGTTTTTATGATTCCACTTATAGCACCATATTAGTATAATGCATAAAAAACAAAAAAGGATTAAATATGAAAAAGGTAACAACTGAAATTGATACCAATTTAAGTACCAATTCTAATAAAGAATTCTACTCTGATGATGATTCCAAACTGTTCTCAGATGCGCCAGCTCCCGTAGAGCAACCAAAAGAGGAAGTTGTAGAACACAATAGCAATGGCAAGATTGAAGTTAACGTCAGTATTGATGAAGACTTAAGGAAGCTAAGTTTTTGGTCATACATGAAGTCGATGCACAGCCATCCAATAAAAACACTGCAAGAAGGGGTGTTTCCTAAACTTACTTTTGGTATCTATCACATGCTGATAGGGGCTTTTGTCATAGGTCTAGCCGTAACTATAAATGCTGCTTTCAAAGTAGGTGTGCCTTCCTGGGAAACCATTCCTGCGTCAATTGTTCTATGTGCTATCGTTGCATTGGTTCCATTTGGTGTGTCTTTATTTAATAACTTTTTTATTGGCTCATTCATTTTCATTTTTGCGAAGACTCTTAGCGTTCATTACGATAATGGCGATTATCAAAAAATGCTCGGGTATCTTTTCCCTGCAACTGCACTTATTTCATCACCATTAACGCTTATTATGATGTTAAACATAGATTGGTCTGGCATTGAAATGCAGTTTGCTATTGCAAGCAGTATCATTTCAATGATCCCTGCGATAATTTCTTACAGCGCATTGAAAAGCATAGGCAAGAAAAGCACTCTCGTTTACATCGTTCTCGCATTTTGGGTTGTAGTTTGCTACTTCGTAATGAAGTATGCATTCTAAAATGCATGATCATGAAGAACAAATAAGCTCATAACGAGCAGGTTAATCACCATAACCTAGAAATCCGCACAGAAGTCAAAAAATTAGACTAACGTGCGGTTTTTAGATTATTCAACTAAATTTTACTTCTTACAAAAATTCAAAAAGTGCTTTAACGGTCTTTTCTGGTTCCCATTGAGACTCCCAAAACTTTCTTCCTTTAAAGTGCTTGACTCGCTCTTTGTGTATGAGTCCATGTCTCTTCTGATATTCGAATTCATAAATCGTGTCTTTTTGTGGCTCCAATACGTGAAGTTGACCCTTATCATGAAATACAAATCGGTAATCTGGATGAACTGCATGAAACTTAACTTTCCATTTCTTTTCACTGTTGATTGCAATATCGGCATGAGGTTCCATTTCAGAAATGAACACCAGTTCTCTGCCTTTATACTTTATGGTTTTTACATAGTTTTCAGCTTCGAAAGGATTGCTCTTTCTCGACTGATGCCTTTCAAAAAAAGAATATTCTTCATTGGATAAGACTTTCAGTTCCATAACGAACCTATCGATATATAAAAAAGTAAGCCCTATTAATGGTAATAGGGCTGTAATTAATTTTATGCTTCGTAGAACATGTCTTCTGGTTCGAGCTTTTTATCATCCGATTCATCTAGTAAACCGCGCTCTTTCGCAATGGCTAATAGATCATCTGGCAGCTCAACATCTTGTTTGACTAATTTATTTAATAGTTCTTTCTCAATCTCATTGCTTTCTAGGAATTCGCTTAGTGATTCCATCACATGAGCAATTGCTCCATCTTCCATCAAGTTTAGACCTTGGTCGTTGATGATAATGGTTTGGCACATTTGCCATAAACGCCATCCTTTAGCACTTAATTTTTGGTAAACCTTTTCACCTAACTCACCCTTAATTGGTGGTTTAGGAAGAGCCTCAAGCTCTTTACCATACTTTGCACATAAAATAGTTTTCATTATTAAACCCTTTATTTGTAATGTTATTTTAATTTCTTTTGGTTGTGATAGTACTCGAAAATGTCAATACCGTAAATGGCTTTCATCATTTTTTTCTTTAGGTTGTATTCTTTCGTTCTAAAGCCTTTTACGTCTTCAACAACTTCCTCACCATCCTTCACATAAACGAAATCCGCATAATATTTACAGATAAGAATCCCATTTATCTCAAGAGGGTAGGCGACTTGAAGTCTTAAGTTTTCAATCTCTCCAACTCGCTCCAAAACTTTTAAATCTCTATATCTTGCACCCTCATGTCCAGAATCAAATGTAATTCCGTCAATCTCGACCTTCTTGGCACGATACTTACTGTTTTTGGGTTTTTCTTTCTGATCTGGTTTAGAGGATGTTTTGATACGAGCTTTAGATAGCCCACCCATAGCATGAAAGTCTTTCAGGGAAACTCTCTCACCAGATCTAAGCTCACTGATTTTTTTGTTAGTAGATGTCATGGTATTAATACCTAAAGGATATTTAATTTATTATATTTGAAAATAAATACTGTATTAAATTTAATCATAAAAAACCTTGCATTGAATAAGAATATTCTTACAATATGAGGGGTGAAGCAACCACTTTGTGACATGCTTTCCAAAATCAATTATAATAAAAAAGAAATAAATAATATCAAATAAACAATAATAAAGGTAGCACGCTATGAAGAACTTTAAAAAAATCGCATTATCCGTTGCATTAACATCAATGTTTGCAGGGTTTGCCGCAACAGCCCATGCAAATGCAGATGAATCATTCGACGCAACTTTAAGTCTTTTGGCTCCAATTGATCTGACAGAAGTTAAAGGTTTGGATTTCGAACCAACTCTTGCAAATCAAAACGTGAATGTAGTGACCGCACCAACTTCTGTTGATGCAGCAGTATTTACTGCTCGCGGTACTGCAAACTGGGAAGTTAAAGGTCAAGTTGTAGAATCATCCATTGTGATGACTACTGGTGATGGTTCAGATGATGCCAAGAAAATCACAGTAGATACATTCACATACGGTGGTAGCATGGACGCAAGTGGTAATGCACAGTTCAGTAGCTCTGGTGACTTATCTAACCTTAGGGTAGGTGGTACGGCACACGTACAAGCTAACGATATCGCTGGCGAGTACCGTGGTACAGCAACATTCCGCCTAACTTATCTGTAATAGATAATCTCCGAAGAAAACGCTCCCAGTGTGGAGCGTTTTTTTATCGTTATAAAAAATGGAGTCATAATATGAGACATAAATACTTGGCTAAGTTTTGCGCTGTAGGGCTATTTACGCTGGCATTCCCTATAAGCTCATTAGCTCATGGATGCAATCCGCCAAATTACCCAAGTAATTCATATTGCAATAGGAATAATCTTGACATTGATAGTATAAAAGGTATACATTTCGATGGCGTAGGAGGTTTTAACCAAGTTCTTACGATACAACCTGATGATTCTGGAGCTGCCATATTTTCCATAACATGCGGAAGACCATATCAGCGGTTTCGGTTGAAGGTTTCAAATAAAAATAAATTTATGTTTCCTTACCCTTATCCTAGTCACCCAAGTGATAAAGTTATGCTTTTCAATTATCGCTTTGGAGGCAGTGTAACCAGGGATGGATATGGAATACTAAATAGATATGGCTCTTTGTCAGATATTCGACTTGGAGCTTCAGTAAAAATAAAGAGTAAAAATCAAAAGAATTTTTATGCTACAAGACCTGAGATTAGGGTAGAATTTTTATGAGAAATATAAAACGCAGCTTAATTGCAACCGCGCTTCTTTTGTCATCTGCGGCAGCATCAGCAAGCACTAGTTTTCTAGTTGCTCCAGGACGCTTAGAATTTGACATCGACAAGCCACTAACAAAAACATTCATTGTTACTAACACGGGTAGTGAGCAAATCCGCCTCGAAATTGATCCACAATACTTGGAAATTGGCGAGGAAGGTCTTCGTGCAGGTGAGCATATCAAAGATGGCGTAGCTGACATCGAAAATATTGAGTCTGACATTAGGGTTGCTCCGAAAGTTTTAAACCTAAAGCCTGGTCAAAGACGTGACGTAAAAGTTCGAATCGTTTCCAAGCAGGAAGATGCAGGCGACTACCGTTCACACATCATTGTAAAAATGAAAGAGAACGCTGCTCAAGCTTCAGTTGGTACAGAAACTGAAGGCGTAAACATGAACTTAGATATTAAGTTTGAAACTGCAATTGCTGTTTACGGTAGAAAAGGTGACATTGTCACTGATTACGCTATGAACTGCGGCAAAGGCGCTATCGAAATTAAGAACAACTCCCCATATAAGCTTGATGGTGAATTTAAAGTGGGCGATGAAATTCGCAACACAACCGTTCTTCGAGAGAGCAAGAGAACACTAGGATTCGCTTCTGGTGACAAAGTCACCTTTACGCCAGTTGACGCACCAGCAAAAGCTAAAACCTGTACGGTTCTATAGCATCAGGTCGCGGGTATGAAAAAGCGACTAGTATTAGTAAGCGCATTGTTTTTATACCACAATCAAGCTCTCTGTTCTGGAGAGCTTGATGATTCATATATTGATATTCTCTTCAAGAAGCAACTCTACACATTCCATCATGTGAAAATGGATTATGATGAAAATCCATTTGTATCACTATCAAATCTATCAGACTGGTCAGATACTAATATTGAGTGCAATCCATCATCTAAGATGTGCATCATTGAAAATGCTGAATTCCAAAGAATCGTCTCTTTTGATGCTATGGAAACTTACGATGAATTTGGTGATTCTGTTTGTCGATTTGATGAATCCGATTTTCTTGTGGAAGGTGAACAATACTGGTTTAGATTTGATGCTATATCTAAATGCTTGCCTTACAACACAACGTGGACGTTAAGATCATACGAGCTGTTTCTACAGCCGCTATTTAAGCTTAAAAAAGAACGTCTAGATGAAATCCAAAAACAAAGAACTCAAATGATGAGTAATTCAGAAGCAAAACGAAAAGCTTCTGAGCAACATGATGCAATCGTTGCTCCTAGTGAGCTAGAGAAGGAATTAATGTTGGAATATTCAGCAAGATATGACAACGGAAGTTTCTCTAACGGATTTTCTTCTGAGTTTGTCATGGATGTTGAAAAAGGCTCTCTATTTGGCAGCTTACAGGTCGTAGATGGCGCTAGTTCGTTCGATTGGAACTATGAGAAGCCAAATGGTCGGGTATTTGATTACACCTCATATGGTAAAGGCAGAAGCCCTTCCATACCATTAACCTCATTACAGGCAACCAATGCGTCAATTTATATCGACAAGATCGAGCTAAGTGAGAGCTTGAATACTTTTGATTTGGATGAGTATGTTGGTGTGGACTCTGAAGTCGATATTTTCAGAAACGGTTTCTACCTCAAAACAGTTCACGCAGACAATGCTGGTCGAATTCAGGAAAAAGGGATATCGGCATCTATCGGTGACAACATCACTTTAAGAATCCTTTCTAAAGAGGGTACGTATGTTGAGCGCACCATACAGGTTAATGGTGAGCGCGGATCATTACTATCTAAAGGGGAATGGGACTATGAGCTATTTGCAGATTTCGAAGGCAATAACTTTGCTTTGAAGAATAGTTTCGGGCTTTCAGATGGTATAACAGCAGGTGTAACTCTACTCAATTCTGACCAAGGCAGTGATTATGTTGCTCACGCAGGTTGGCAACCATCACCTTGGCTCATGACTCAAGCAAACATCTCTTCTGACAAGTTCCTATTGAAAGGGTACTTCAACTATTTTAAATCATCTCCATTTTACGTAGAACTTTTGGATGTTAATGAAGAAGACGCATTTGATGATAGTTACTTAAAGCTCACACAGAACTGGGGTTTAAGTAAATACCATCAGGAAAACACTTTTACACTAAAAGAAGAATCTTATGAATTCGATACGATTAATCGATACAAGTTCAACAACAGAGCAACGCTTAAGTATGAATTCTCTGTGGAGTCAGAAGACATTGTCCGCACGAATCACAATCTTGGATTAAACTACAATCTTGGCGATGAAGGCAGCTTGGATCTTGCTTACAATTACAGTGAAACCAACAAAAACCTGACTGCCGCGTTTCGGTATATGTATACTGGTAAAATTGGCTATATGACCAATGACCACAGAAACAACTTTATTAACGCCAGGCTTAAAATCTCAGATGAGAAGATCGATTACCGCTTATCAGCAGATTGGAATTTTACGCCATACCTAACAGGTGAACTTGGATTTAGTAACGATGCTGTTTTTGCATCTCTTTCACTATCAACAACCATTAAGCCAAGTCAGGACGTAAAGCATAAGAGTAAAGATGCTTTTGGCAATGCCAAAATAGAAGGGATCCTTTACTACATGCAAGATGGCAAGAGAGTGCCTGTAGAGGGCATTACTCTCTATGCTTCAAACTACAAAACCGTTTCAGACAGCAATGGACACTATGTTTTTGAAAGGATCCCCTCAGATGATGAAGTAAAGGTGTTTATCGATGAGTCTGGACTAGACGTAAACATGACCCCTAAAGAGAATGAGGTGTATGTTCAGTCGCGTCCCGCGACAGTTACACGAGTTGATTTCTTGCTGCTTCCTGTTGTTGGTGTGGATGGATACATTGTTGATGTGATTGCTGATGAAGTAGAATTCATATCTGGCAATAAGACTGTAAAAGCCAATGTTGATGAAGACGGATTCTTTCTATTTGAAAAATTATCGTCAGGCACTAGTTACGTAGTTAAAGCATACAGTGATGGTAAATTAGTAAAAGAAACAAAATTCACTGTAACAGATGACTATTGGGAATCTGACGTAAAACTTTGATGATCTATACAAAATTTCGCAGAAATGCTAATCTTTGATGCTATTAAAATAAATGAATAAATACTATGTTGACGAATTCTGCAAAAAGAGAGCGTCTAATAAGAAAAATTGATGCGCTACAAGCGCAACTTTCTTTAAACGACATTCAACAGCTCATATTTCAGGTTGTTTCATCTGGTAAGAATGTATTCATCACTGGCTCGGCAGGCTGTGGTAAATCGTATCTATCAGAGACAATAAAAAAATCCATCCCAAACCTTGTGGTCTTGGGACCTACTGGCATGTCTGCCTTGAATGTAGGAGGACAAACAATACATTCGTTCTTCTCATTTCATACTGGGTACATCGACCCAATTGATTTCATTAAGAAGATTAAAAAAGAGAAGATTCAACTCTTAAAAAAGGTTAAGTACATTCTGATTGATGAAATTTCAATGGTTAGAGCAGATGTCTTTGATAACATCGATGTTGTCTTAAGAAAGCTAAACAAGAGCAAAAAGCCTTTCGGAGGGTGCCAGATCATCTTAGTTGGGGATTTCTGTCAGCTTGAACCTATAGTGAAAACTTACGAGGAAAGAAAGGCGCTGCAAGAGCGCTACGGTAAGAATGTGTACGCATTTAATGCTGATGCATGGCTGACAGGTAAATTCGTTTGTCTAAGTCTAATCAGTTCAGAGCGTACTTCTGACTCATATTACATTAAGTCCCTAAGAAACATCCGTATGGGGCATGAGATTGAACGCTCTCTGAATACAATAAATCAAATTACAAACAAGAATCCACCACCTCCAGGAACGTTACGGCTGTGTACGACAAATGCGCAGGTGAATAAATATAATGGGGATGGTCTTGATTCTGTTGCTGGCTTTACAAGGGTTTATACTGCTGTTGTTAAAGGGAACATTAATCCTAAGGATTGTATCGCTGAGAAAGAACTAGAGCTTAAAGTCGGGTCTCGCGTAATGGCTATTGCCAACAAGACAGGTTCCTACGTCAATGGTGATTTAGGCGAGGTTATTGAGCTAGGGCAGAATTACGTAAGAGTCAGGTTGGATAGAGGTGGAGACGTAAAAGTCACTGAGCATGTATGGAAACAGCTCAAATACACTGTGGGTAAAAGCGAAGAAACCGATGAGGAAGTTGTTAAGCCAAAAGAAGACGGTAGTTTGAAGCAAATCCCGCTTAAGTTGGCATACGCAATCACCATACATAAGTCACAAGGGCAAACGCTTGATAAAGCCATTCTAGACTTAACGCAAGGCACATTTGGTTGTGGACAAGCCTATGTGGGTCTATCAAGGATGACTAAAGCTGATGGTTTATACCTGGCTGCGCCACTAGATGAAACCTTGGTTTTGTATAATGAGGAAGCTGTCAATTTCTCTAAACAAATTGGGTACGAAATGCTTGAAATGATCCCAATCTTAAAAGAGAAGTACAACCTTGACTCGATACGGGAAAAGCTTGCTAAAGATATTCGTGATGCTGAGGAAGAACTTAGCAATATCGCGATTGAGCACCCAAAAGAAAGAAAAGCTTTAGGGATCCACTTTATCAAAGAAGCAGTAAGAAGAACTGAAATTGGTCTACAGGTCGGTTTGATAAAATACACCCAGATGCTTAAAGCGAACAACATCATTCCTGAGGTGAGTTTTAAGAATGGTAATATTACCAATATGACATTCATTTATGATGACATTACCTACAAATGGAAAGAGGTTGTTAGTGATGAAACTTTTGTGGAGTATTTGGAGCGCAATGAAGTTGATACCGAAGACTACCCAGAAGATTTCATCAATAAAGTGAACAGCTTCAGTAATGCAATCAAACAGGAAGAGGAAGACAAAAAGCAAAGAAGGGAATCTTTACTCAAGAAATTCTTGGGTGGTGGACTATAAAAAGGGAGCCTGGCTCCCTTTATTCTTTTACCGCTTTAAACTTGTTGTGAATGGCTCTGAATCGCTTGCCTCTAGGCAACATTTCCCCCTTTTTCAGATTGATATACCACGCCTTGTAAGGTGTTCGTTTCTCGTAGAGTTCTTTAATTAAGAAAAGCCGCTCATAGAGTGAAGGGTCTGCCTTGGGATCAATAAATCTTACACCTTCAGAAAATGCTGGTGGTACAAAGCGTGACAACAATCTCCTCATATCAATCGTAGTAAGTAAAGGGAATGGATTAATGGTTGAAGAGGGTACAAGTATATCTTTTACCTCTTCTGTATTAAAAGGCTTGTATTGGACAGTTTCTTTATTCACATTGACTACCTTTATTAATAAGAATAAAAAAAGGTCACTTCTGAAGTGACCTTTTTTATTTTTTGTTCTTCACAATGAAATCTTGTAAAACCACAAGAATTATCGCCAACTTCTACTGCCGTGACAGTTATTATGGCAGTTCGTATGGCAGTTCGAATGACAACATTGAGCTGTGCTTCCTGCTGTTGCTTCAAATTGATTATTAGCGAGAAACGCTTCTATGTCAAGCCCTTCAATCTTACCATCAACCGCGAACATTTCCGCAATATCTCTATCGATAAAGAATTCAGATTCGGATTCAGTTGCATTTAATGCGCCAATGATATCATTAACCATCAAATCATCAACTTGCTCTTTATTGTAATCATTATCTACCTTCACACCTGCATGAGCAAGCTGTGAAATGGCTATTGTGGATGCTGCCACAACAGAATATGGGATACCTTTCATCATAACACCTTTATTATTTATTTTATTAATTTATTGTTTAGTATTTTTCTAAATCATAACAACTAACAACTTGGTCAGCAAGAGTTTTTGTGAGATTGAGCCAGTTTGAACGGTTGTATTTAAATGACAAATAAAATATAATTCGCTACTAATAAAGCCCACAGCGGCAAAAGTAAGCAATTAATTAATAAATAAAATTGGAATTAAAGATGATAGTACTTGTTAAAACTGATCTCGATAATAACAACAACAAATTCTGGAAAGCTTGGACTGAAGGCTCCAGTTTTTGTGTTCATAATGGACGAGTAGGTACGAGAGGTCAGATTCAACATCCCAAAATGATGGGGTCTGAATGCTCTGCGGAAAGAGAGTTGGAAAAGAAAAAACGCTCTAAAATCCGTGATGGGTATCGCGAACTGCAAGTCATTGACCAGGCACATCTAGTACAAAGCAACTTCAAGCCAAATGACATTATTCGCAAAGCTGCTCGCGAGCAAATCCGCACAAATAACGAGTCTGTCATTTTTGAACTTATCGATCAGCTAATCGAGAAGAACATCCACAACATCGTGTCTAACACTGAAATTGAATTCGATGATGAGCTAGGGCTATTTAAAACGCCACTTGGTTTCGTAGATGCACACATTATTGATGAAGCGGAAAAGCTTCTAAATGAAATGGTGCCATTCTTCAAGAAAGGTGATTTTAGCTCAGATAGCGTAAGAACGATGTTTTGTGATTACCTAATGCTTATTCCTCAAAAGGCTAAATCAAAACTCGCTATTGAAACGTTCTTCGATACAGAAGAAAAAATCGATAAGCAATTTGGTATCATTGCCGACCTTAGAAGCTCAGTAGAGCAGCTTGATGAAATCAACGAGCAATTACTGAAAGAAGTAAAAGAAAAACGCGAGAATCAACCAACACCTGAACTGTTTGGTTGTTCAGTTAATCTTGTTGAAGATCAGACTGTAATCGATGAAATTAAGAAAATTTACCAATCAAATCAATCGTCATACCACAGCTCTTCAAACATGCGTGTTAAGCGCGTTTTCGAAGTTACTATTGACCATATGACGAAAGGCTTTGAAGAAAATAAAATGTCTGAGCAGAAAAACGTTTGGACGCTATGGCATGGTACTCGTGCTGGTAACGTGGTATCTATTCTTAAGAATGGTCTTATTATCCCACCAGAGACTGCGGGTCACGTAGTAGGGCGCATGTTTGGTAATGGTGTGTACTTCTCTAATAACTCAACTAAGTCATTGAACTACTCAGCAGGCTTCTGGTCAGGCAAGAAAGAGTACACATGCTACATGTTCCTATGTGATGTAGCGATGGGTGAGTACTTTGTCCCTGAATATTCAGACTCTAGCCTTCACAAAGACGGACATGACTCAGTATTCGCGAAAGCAGGTGAGTCTTCAGTAATGAACAATGAAATGATTGTTTTTGACCTGAATCGAATCCGACCAAAATACTTGGTTGAATTTAATTAACAAATAAAAAAGGCTGGATTTTTCCAGCCTTTTTAAGTATATAGGCTAATAGAAAAGAGAATTAATAAAGGCAGGATTGTGAGCAATAAAGATAACTACTTAGTCATTGATTTAGAGATGACCTGTGAAGAAACCACACCAAAAGGCTATGTGCCAGAGATCATTCAAATTGGAATTGTTGAGTTGAACGCTCAAGGTTCACTTGTGTCTGAAAAGATGCTGTTCGTAAAGCCAACCATTAACCAAGTAAGCGCATTCTGCACAAAGCTTACAGGCGTAACTCCAAAACAAGTTAAATCTGCTAGTCCTCTAGTCATGGTGATGAACACATTAGTCAAATATGGCATCAAGAATAAAAAACTTGTTTTTTGGGGGGTAGACAACCTTCAGTTTCAGAATGAGTGCGAGTTGAAAGGAATTGATGTACCAATTTCAACATCAATTATAAACTTAAGCTTGGTTCACTCAGCATTGATGGGAACCAATCAAAAAATAAAGCTTAATGATGCACTGAAGCAATGGGGCATTACTCCTGAAGGTAAGGCTCATGATGCATTAGTGGACGCGAAAAACACGGCTAAGCTCTTTACAAAGCTTATTGGTGTCGCTAACAACATTAACAAACAACAAAGTGAGTAATTATGAAAAAGACCATTTTAAGGCTGAGCACCATACTAGCAGCAACTTTTGCTATTAACGCTTACGCAGAAAGCCCTGTAAAAGACCAGTATACCGATTTCAAAGAGGCTGTTGATGAGCTTAATTGGGATTGCAAGATTGATGATAATAGCTATTTCTACCAAGGGTTAGATCAAAGTAGTGAAGAGCCAAGGATAATCTACAAATTCGTTTATGATGGTGAAACCATCTGCGAGTCAGAAGATCCACAAAGCCTCTGTAACAGCTACGTGGTTGCTAAAACACCGTGGGCATATAAGAAAGGCGTTATCACGGATAATGCAAACGGTAATAATTACTACCGCATCTGTCGCACAGACAGGGAAACAATACCTGGCGCTGTAGATAAGAAGTTTGAAGTTGGTCTTGATTCCAATAAGTAAAAACAGAGAAATTCCATACAATTAACAATAAAAAGGAAATAATCATGGATAAAGAAGCACTTTTAGAAGTATATCTCGATGAAGTCTATGACAAAGCGGAAGAGATAGACCCATCAGAAAGCCAAGATTGGTATTCACTTGCATTAGGATGGGCAATAGGCAAGGGCTTAGAGCCAGAAGCTGCACATGAGTTTGCGAACCAAGTCATCTATGATACAGAATTTGGTTGAACACTAAAGCGCTATAATATGTTATAGCGCTTTTTATAATCATGAAAGCTTGTCACTATCAAGCATTACAAAGAACATATTCACATCAGTGTTGTCTTTTAATCTTGAAACAAAAAAACAGTCATGTTTTCTAAGGCTCTTAATATCGCGACTATCAATACGTGTAACATACTGATTCAATCCAGAACAAGAATGACTATTATCACGCCTTAGAAAGTTATGAGAACACATTTCTTCATAAGGGTCATCCATCCTAAAAAGTGCATAGTGACCGAAAGAGTTAACGATTCCCCTGTATCTTCTTGTGTCATCTGTAGATACAACTAATCCAAAACCCTTTCCTTTAAGCCAGCACATTGCTTTCTCAAGCTCATCTCTGGTTGATTCATTTAAGGGTTGCGATTCTTCAAGTATCACAACGACTTCACGTTTGTTTAATGGTGTATCATGGCTTGCTATACCAGACTCTGCAATCTTATTTAAAAGCGATATAAGTTTAGTGTTGTATAACCCCTTTGCCATATCGTCTTTATATTGCCATCCTGGATTAGTTTTTATGATAGATAACTTTACACCCTTATCAAAGGTTTTTGGATCGAATTCACCAGAAAGCTCAGATATCAAAACCTCGTCATGTTGAAGATTTTTGAATCCAATTTGCTCATGCATATTCTCTAATATTTCATTACCTTTCGAATCACTGTTTAGTCCTGATAATGATTCAGTGATATAGATAACTCTCGCTCCATAATCAAGCAAGGTTTTTGCGTAAGCATTAGTAAACGTTACCCGACCAGAGTTTCCCCAGCTATCACCGATAATAAATAAACCACGATCAAACAATCTTATTGGCAACTTCCAAGTTTTTGATTTCTTACAAAACAATGAATCATATAATGAACGCTTTCGAATCGTATCGTACCTACAAATTCCAAAATCTATCGTTGGCTGCTCGCAATCACTTTTGGATGAGAAAAATTTATTAAGCATTATAAATATCCTTTTAACAGTCGGTAATATCTAAAAATTCATAGTCATGATCAGCACAGAAGTCTTCAAACGCTTCTACGAAGCGAGAACCAATGTGTCTCCCTTCCTTTGATGCGTATTCTGCGTGATATGCAAGCTGGACATTAAAGAATCTTGAGCAAATGAGATCATTGTGTAAGTCTTCAAGGAAGCAGTCTAAGAACGAATCAATAAATGCACTAAAAAACGACTGTCCTCGATGATCTGGAAGGATGTAGATGTAGTTAAGCTCAAAAGTTAGCTTTTGTTGGTAATACCCCTCATCCATATACTCTGAACCCCAATTGAAGGTGAATACCATATATCCAATTGGGGAATTATCTTTGTATAGCATGATGCAAGGTTGCCAAAATAAACCATCATCCGATGATAAAGAGACAGGGATATGAGAGTATTTTGATGTGGTAATGACGGAATTTACAAGCATTGAATTTTGTATATCAGGATCAGTTTCTTTCAATAACCTGCAACTCAAACCATTACCAATCTTTATACCGCCTGCAAGAGAGTAGTAGGCTGATTCAATATTTTGTTTCATTATTATTCTTCTTTTTTTTATGTTTTTAATATTTTTCAGGGAGTATACTAATTTGTAAGTAAAGATCAATTTTATTTGTTTTATTTATGCTCGTATGGTTGTAAAATAGACAAAATTTTTAATATTAAATATAATAAATTTGGAAAAAGTTATGAATAACAATGCCTTGAATGAGTCCTACGATAACAATGAACAAGATCTACCTGAGATCAATGTAGAAAGTAATCCTGATATATTTGAAAATGAAATTGTAGATGAAGAATAACTCCTGATTTAGGAATGCAACATGGAAAGCTCAAGCCTCTTTAACAAAACCGAGCAGGAACTTATCGGTATAGCTGTTAATCAACTATCTTCTGTTTGCGACATGGCAGCAAAAAAAGATGGTTTGGGCTTCAATAAACCTGACGCTAGAAAGGGGCATCATCTTGCGGCACTACCATTGGATGAGTGGACTGAGCTTGACTACGCCTTTTGCTGGGCAATCCTTTTCAAATATCAAACTCAGCTAGAAAGCATCTTCAAGACCAGCATAAGCGAACTTTACAAAGAGAAACTCAAAGGCGTGAAGAAAGAAGACATCCCAAAAGTGCTTATGGATGTTCGAGATAAGCTGCGAGAAAGAATCAATGAAAAGCACTTGGTGCTATTCAGTGAAGATGCATTCATCCTGGTATACAACGACATCAAATACTCCCCAAATGTCGATGATGCATTCAAGTTCCTTAACGCAGAAAAAGTTGAAGGCGAAACCAATACAAAATGGATAGTCAAAAATACGTACTGTAGGGGCTTTGAGTACATTGCTAAGAAGCTTATTGGGCTAGATAACCTCCATTTTTGTAAAGGCGCATATAACCGTTTGCGTGAAGGATTTGAAGGAGAGTTGACCCTAAATGACTTACTACGCTCAGGATTCGATGAGAGAGATGTCATTTTCCTCAATACTTCTGAAGATTCTGAACCTGTCACTTTAGAAATCAAAGCGAGAAACTCTTACAAGGAAGCAAAGAAGCTTACTCGATACGAATACATTAAAGACGAGAATAAGGCTGTTGCACAAATGGCTTTCCTTTCAGATTATAGAGTCATAATAACATTGGCTAATGCACTTAAGTTTAAGCTCAAAGTTGATGGTGAGCCTGTCAACCTGAGACAATTCATGGACATAGCTAAACCTAAGATGGTTAAACCTGATTACTTCAATAAGACAGTGTCAGGGAAAACCGTCACCATCACTGACGAAAAGCAGTATTTATCCATCCCTAAAGCTCCAGGAAAGGGCTTGTCAATGAAAAGAGATGGTAACACCTATACATTTGCTGTTTTCAGCGAGAAGGGGCTTAGAAGCATATATTCGTTTATGCAGAGTATCAATTGCGATCTGAGGGATAAGGATATAGTCGAACTCAAGAACAATCTGTTAAACAAAGATATTGTAGCTGATGGAAGCTCTGGAAAATCCGCACCTAAAAAAGATGCGAACAAAACACAAAATCTAAAGTCTTTGCGTAGAGAAGGGGATAACGTCTATGTTAAATTCCCGTATTCTCCAATGCTGGTGGACTTAATTAAGAAGAACGTTGATCCAAACAGTAGAAAATACGAGCCTTCAACTCAAGAATGGATGATTAAAGATGATCTTTTGACTTCAAAGTTCGTTCAAAGTTTGCAAGAGGATCATGGATTTCAGTGGTCTTAGAGCGTTCTTGCTCAAGTTCTAGCTTTTCTTTCTCAATTTTACTTAAGATTTTATTGATGCTAGTAAGAAACAACTCTTTACGCAAAAAGTCATTCATCTCGATAAACTCTTTAGTTTTCATAGCTTGCATTTCAGCATTAAACGCTTTTGCCTGATGCAGCTTTTTAGTAAGGCTGATCATTAGAAATGCACGGATCGTAACTTTAGAGTCTTCGAGATTATCCATCTCTTCATGGAATTGATTTACTGCCACAAATCCTTTAGCAAAAGCTTGAGCAATCCACTGTTTTACAACCGTAATGGTCTTCTCAACCTTAGATAGCTGCATTGGGTCTTTGAACTGTCGGATCTTGGTTCTTTGAAAGTTAGAGGATAACTCAGCTATTTTATGTCGCATCAAATCCACCTCTTTCTCAAGCTCCTTATTGCTTTTAAGAGAAATGGATTCTTCTAGGAGAAGAATCATACGAGCATAAATGGCAATCTCAGGCACAGTGCCGAAACCAATCGCTTTAGCTTCTGTCAATGACCGCATAAGATTATTAACTTTTAGATTAATATCTCTAACACGAGAGTCTACTTGCTTAGATTTTTCTTGTCTTTTGGATAAATAAACAGAAGACCCAATCGTAACAACGACAAGACTAGCTGAAGCTAGGAGAATGGAAGAGTTTAAAATAAAAGAAGTATCGGCGCTCATTTTTTATACTTGATAAAAATAGAGGGGATTAATCCCCTCCATTAGGTTAAACAGACTTAGAAGTTGTAGCTTGCTACGAATGAAACCTTGCCTGTTGCGTCATCCGAACCGTCAGCATGGAATAGACCGTAGTCGGTTAGGTATTCTTGGTGGCTGTACTCAACACCAAACGCAAATTCATTCGACACGAAGTATTCCATTTTTGCAGTAAGATCTTTCTTCTCTGCATAATCTGATCCGAAAGTGCTACCGTAGGATACGTCAAAATTCAGATGCTCAGCGGCAATGATTTTCAAACCTACGCGAGCAAAGCCAAGGTCTTCATCGTATTTTAGTTCATCAATAGTTTCATTGAAGATACCCGCTTGAGTGTAAAGATCGATGTTCTGATGGATGCGAGTATGGTAGCCAAGACCAAGCTGGTAGCTATCAGACTTATCAAGACCTTTCAGGCTATCGAAATCTACATTTGTGTACTCAGCAATACCGTAAAAGTTATGAGCAAGCTCTTTTGACAGACCAATAGTAATCGCTGTTGGATCTGCACCATCTGCATTGATTGTACCAGCTTTCGCGTAAACGCTATCATAACCAAGACTTGCTGCCATAGAAGTTGCACTAACCATAGCAAGAGCTGCTGCTAGAAATACTTTTTTCATAAAAGAACCTTTTATTGTTAATTTTAGATTTATTTAAGCTTTGATTTTGAGTGAATTACAAGATCAAGTCAACAAAATTAGTAAGAGCTTATGCTCAGTAAAACATTGAGAGCCACATAAAAAATGTCGTTAAAACATCAGATTTTGCATTCACTTTATTTTCGAAAACAGATTTTGATGTAATCACAATGTTATGTCAACTGTCGATCTGCAAAAAGATCAATAGAGACAATCAAACCATTGTTCATGTATGGCATCTATGCCATACTAAAACCCCAGCCAAAGGCTTTGATAAAATGGAATAATATGGCAATCCGTAGAGATATACCTGAAGGTCATCACATGAATGATTACCTGATGAAATTTCGTAGGGCTAAGCAAGAAGATACGCTTGAAAAAATGGTTGAAGGCGCAATTGATGCTGTAAAAGACCATAAGGATTTCGACTCTGGAACTAGGTTTCGTATAGAGCTTGAAATTGAATCTGCCTACGATAAGCGATTAAAAGAAATGGCTTTAGGTAATGTAGAGCATCCTGAACCTTCTACAACATGCGCAAGTGAGAAAAGCCAGGATAAGTACGATCCTGAAAAAATGCTAAAAGAGCAGCTTTCCAAACTCGGATAAAAATAGCGGGGAATTCCCGCTTTTTTTTGAGATTAATATTCGTTATACTTCCAAAAAATGACCGACTAAAATAGTCAAGTATTAAAGGTAAGTTTATGAATATTAATAAAAGAATATACCTAGATTATGCTGCAACTACTCCTGTAGCACCAGAAGTTATCGAAGAGATGGTCAAGCACTTAGGATACTCTGATAACTTCGGAAATCCAGCCTCAAGAAGCCATGATTTTGGCTGGAATGCAGAAAAAGTAATTGAAGAATCAAGATTACAAATAGCAAAATCCCTTCACACCGATCCTCGAAGCATCGTTTGGACTTCAGGTGCTACAGAAGCAAATAACTTAGCAATTCGTGGCGCTGCACAGTTTTATCAAAAGAAAGGTAAGCACATAATCACAAGCAAGATAGAGCATAAAAGCGTTCTAGACACATGTCGTCAGCTAGAAGCTGATGGTTTTGAAGTGACATATATCGAACCAGACAAAGATGGTCGAGTAACGGTAGAGCGCGTACAAGACCATATCCGACCTGATACAATCTTGGTTTCCATTATGTTTGCAAACAATGAAATTGGGACTATAAACGATATTGAAAGGATTGGAGTTCTAACGAGATCTGAAGGAGTGATTTTTCATGTTGACGCAGTTCAGGCATATGGAAAATTACTCATCGATGTTGAAAAGCTAAAAATTGACCTTCTCTCTATTTCAGCTCATAAAATTTATGGACCCAAAGGAATTGGTGCTCTCTATGTAGGTAGAAAACCTCGCATTAGAATAAAGCCTCAAATGCTTGGTGGTGGTCATGAGCGAGGAATGCGCTCTGGAACGCTTCCAACGCATCAAATAGCAGGGTTTGCTGTCGCCTCCAAAATCGCCTACGAACGGATATTTGAGGATAGAAACAAGTATCTGAGATTAAGACATAAACTATTGACTGGAATCAGCGACATAGAACCTATTCAGGTCAACGGTTCAAGTAAATACTATTTGCCTAATATCATTAATATAAGCTTCCCATTTGTTGAAGGGGAGTCATTACTAATGGCAATTGACAAGTTCGCAGTGTCTAGTGGATCCGCATGTACATCGGCATCACTGGAACCATCATATGTATTAAGGGCGCTTGGCTTGGATGATGAAGTTGCACATAGTTCAATAAGATTTAGCTTTGGACGAGAAACAAGCGACAGCGACATAGATGAATTAATTAAAACAATAAAAACTGCTGTTAAAAGATTAAGAGAGCTATCGCCTTTGTGGGATATGTACTTAGATGGTGTTGACCTAAAATCAGTTGAATGGGTTAATCACTAAATAAAAGGGCTGAGAATAATCTCAGCCTTTATCTTTACATGCCTAAACCAGCATCAGCAGTTTTCTTTTTGGCTCTGGTTTTTTTAGGAGCCTTAAACTCTGGTGTCGGAATATCTGGTGACACTTCTTCCAACTCACTAATCCTGGTTATATTCGTAGACTTTCTTCCGTCATCGTGCGTGTAATGTCCCTTAACCGTTGCTTTCATTGTGTATGTTTTACCTATATCCATTTCAATGTAAGACTGGAAATAGGATTTAGCAGAGAATCTTAATCCGCTATCATCAACAAATGAGTAAGAGGTATATGGGTACGCAGTATCATACCTATCATACTTCTCAAGCAATTTAAGCTTTAAGACTCCACGGTCTTTTTCATTGCCAAAGAATTCTTCTTTGAAGGTTAGGTCGGCTTTTGCCTTATTCGTATAAAAGTCTTTTGGCAGTGATACAGCAATGCCTAACGCGCTACCTGTCATAATATCCACATACCCTGTTTTCATGATCACTTTTGAATTGTGGATGTAGTTATTTTTAGAAGGGTTATTCAAAGTTTCCTGAATAATTTCCTTAGCATCATTCAAATATTGGTTTTCAATTTCTGCCGCGTAATGATAAAGAATTTTAAGAGCTTCATCATCAAAGTTCTTACCTGAACGCATCAAGTGATTCATTACTCTTTGTTTTGTTGACGGTTCCTCATCAGATTTTGCAAAACCATATTCCTTAATAAAATAACAAGCTAATGCCATTACAGGCTCGATATGATATCTATATTGACCACGACCATAATCATAGTCTCCTTCATATTCATCGATCTCATCGAAAAACTTATTTAGGTTAAAGTGGAATAGGGCTTTAGACAAAGTATCATCATCAAGGAAATCGTCCACACAAGTACTACCTACTTGTTTGATTTCTTTGGTTTCTATGTTGCGTAAGAGGAAGGTGGTACTTCTTCTTCTCACCGTATCACAATGTTGACAATTGGGTGCGCATCCTTGATGTTCCTGAATGCTTGATTCGAATTCAGCCTGTTGACCAATAAATGGTGAAGTTTCAACAATATTCAAATATTCACCGTTTTCTTTATCTTTACCCATATGGTTGATCTTGGCAAAGAATTCCCAGCCTTGAATAACAGGCATGATTCCTTCGATTTCCATTTCAATATATGGAATACCAACAAATGGTCTACCATTGATTCGCGCAAACTTTACATCATCATCCCAACCATTACTAAGACTTCCACGCTTAAAGGCGGAGTAGTCAAGTTTAGTTTCACCAGTCGGCGTAATAGTAATGGGTTCAGCGCCGATTTTATTCGCTCTTTTAATTAGCTTATCTGCATTTTTAAGAAGCTTAGGAACTAAGGCTTCTCTAATCCAAACTTTCATAAAATTGATTCCACTTTTCTTTAATTGTATCAGAAATAAACACCTGCATAAAGCAGGTGAATATCAATTCAATCTCTCTTGTACTCTGTCGTACTTTTTCTTGAGTTGAACAATTAAATCACGATCATATGCCATCGCGTGAATCATAAGCTTATGAAATTTTTTCGTATCTTCTAAAGAGGTGATAATAAATAAATCGGAATTCTTAAACACGTTAACAACATCAATATTATCAAGGTTTAGTTGATAAAGATCATCAGTAATAACAAGACCTGGAAATGACTTCAAAAAATGGTCTTTCTGAGGTAACTCTGAAGCAACATAAGGTGTGAACCCTGATTCAACATAAAGGTTGTTGTCCAACATAATCAAATCTGAGCTATCAAATCTTTTAGAGATATGATTAAGCATTTCTGAAGATTCTGACTCAAATTCACCTGTAATGTATTTCCCATACTCAACCTCAGAGTATCCCATGCTGAGGTTTTCTGGATTCTTAGCCCATTTCTTCTTAGCTTCATTAAAGCTTTTCGATTCTTCATCTGTCAATTCAACAAATTTATTGGGAGGGTAGTGTTTATATGTAATTTTAACACCAGAATCTTTATTTGCTTTTACAAATGCATCAATATGCTTTTGATAAATTTTATCATTTTGAAAATAGCTTCTATTCCCGTAACCAAAATCAATGATTGGTGCCAAATTAACATCTATGCAGTTATTAATCTTCATCTTAGACATGATGTCTTTTACCTGTGTGTAATAGAGATCTGGCTCCATTTCTACTGCGGCTTTAGGTGATGGTAAGTCATATCCTGAGAAAGTATTAACTTTACCACCTTCGACATCTGCAAATACGAGCTTCCCCTTATCGCTATGGTCACAGGAGAACATTGATTCACCACCTCTGAAGAAGATCATTTTATTAAGATGCTGACTATTAAATGAGTATGGAGAAACAATCAGTGACGATAGCATGTTGGCAGGTGATGGGTAGCTCTTTTCAATCTCAACTTCGCTTTGGGCATTGGTGACTGAAGCAAAGCTGGCTAGGGCTAATAGTGTTATTCTTGAAATTTTCATATTGATAATTTTATTGTTTTAAGTTTTGTAAAATATATCACACGCACAATTAATATGCCATATAAAAAACAATTGATTATGAAGGCTTTATGATGTAATTTAATGGGTAATAACGTATACCAAAGAACGAACGAAATGTTATCGAACAATCAATCAAAAGTAACTAAACATAGAGATGGACACGCGCTCATAAGTGCTGCTCCAGGTTCTGGTAAAACAACAACTTTAGCGCATACAATTCACTGTATGTTCAAAGATGGTTTTTCAGATAAAGATATGCTGATTTTAATGTTCGGTAAAGATGCAAGTGAGCATTTTGCAGAAAAGTTAGCTTCATTGTCGGCAGAGTATGGCTACAAAGGTGATATTCCAACAATTAGAACTTATCACTCTCTATGCTTCAGAACACTTCAAGCTCTTGAGAAAAAAGGGGTGATACCACCTCATAAACTAATAACGTTTGAAAAAGCTCGTGAATTGGCAGCATTAAAAGCTTTGAGAAAGTCATGTGACGAGAAGAAGTTTAAAGAGCTTCAAGGTAAGTCAAGTAAAGCTGCTGACGAATTCTTAAGTTTTGTAGATTACGTAAAGGCTGAGTTACTGCCACCAGACGAAGCATTTGACGCTTTTGATATCAAGAAAGAGTTCAGATTTTTTGTGGATGCCTTTGATGTCTTTGAAGAAGAGCGAAAACAAAAGAGAGTGAGATACTTCTCTGATTTGATTTACGATCTTGTACTGTTTTTGAAGGCAAACCCCATTTGGGCAGCATGGATTTCGAACAAGAAGAAGTTTGTAATTGTAGATGAATATCAAGATAGCAACAGGGCGCAAAGCCAGTTACTCGATTACATTGTTGGTACTGAAGGTAATCTAATAGCATGTGGTGATGTTGACCAATCTATCTTTACTTTCGCTGGCGCTGACCCAAGTATTATGCTTAATGAGTTTAAGATGAATTATCCTAAGCATACATTTTACAATCTGCCTCAAACATACCGTTACTCAAGTGCATTAGCAGATCTTTCGAATAATCTGATTCAGAACAACAAAGAGCGATTTGATTCTGAGTGCGTCTCTGCTTTCGATGAAGGAACCAAGGTTTTCCTTCGACTTAGTAACAACTTTGGTCGTGATTTTATTGATTTAATCAATGAAAAAATAAAAGAAGGGTATGAGTACCAAGATATTGCTGCTCTTGTGCGTGTATATTCTAACGCAGTTAAGCTCGAACTAGAGCTTATTAAAAGCGATATACCATACAAGATCACATCAGATAATACATGTCTAAACTCAAGAGAGTTTCGTGGTGCTACAGCGGTATTTGCAAAAGTCGCACATGAAGACATGGCGTTAGAGCACAAAGCTAGACTTAGACTGTATCAAGATATTCTTAAGTTTCCAGCGTTATCTATTGAAGCTCAAGTTTATGAAAAAGCTCTCAAGAAAGCTGAGGATATGCCAAACATAAACTTTGAAAGATTCTGTCAGCTTCTGATTGATGAAAAAATTCACAGCTACATGCGGATTAAGCTGCTAGATTTGATTAAAACTTTTAAACAGTTATCGATAAAATGCAATAACCCAAATACAACAGCTTCTAGTATCTTGCGGGAGTATGCAAAAGACACAAAGCTTGTAGACGGAATACGTTACGCTTCAATTACTGCTTCCTCTCAGGAAGAAGCGATTGACAGATACATGGCAATATTGGAATACATTGAAAATGACAAAACTTCAGCTAAAGATTGCTACAAATCGTTGTCTGAAATGCGTTACAGAGTACAGTCATCAAGCGATAGTGTTAAAGGTATCGTGATAAGCAGCGTACACAAAGCCAAAGGGCTTGAGTGGCCTGTTGTGTATATGCCAGAAGTTGTTCAAAACGTATGGCCTTATGAAAAGAAAGACGTTAGAACAGACTATGAAACTGAGCGTAGACTTTTCTATGTTGGCATGACGCGTGGAATGAAAGAAGTTCATCTCGCAACAGTAGCTGATGGGGTCATGGCATCGATTCTACCTGGCTGCAAGGCAGACTGGAGAGTTGATGATGATTCTAGTTACTTCCTAGAAGAACTAAACTTTGATGCGCTTAAGGTTTCTGATGGTAAATACAAAATTTACGCACAAGGAAAAACATACAAAGGTTATTGAATTAGACCGTTATCCATATTAATAAAGAGAATAAAATACCATGCAGAAACTAAAATATGTGAAAAAAGACATTCTGGATGCATTGCTTATCAAGGATGAAATAGACGTACTTGTGCAAGGTTGCAACTGCTTTTGCAGCTTTGGCAGGGGTCTAGCAGAACAGGTACTTGAGAGAGTTCCAGAAGCACTTGACGCTGACAAAAAAACAACTGTTGGTGACAAGAAAAAGCTAGGCTCGTACACACACTGTGAAGTAAACGGAAAAGTTGTTGTAAACGCCTACACCCAATACCACTTCATTGCCAGGAGAAACAATGAACCAAAAGTGAAGGGTGGTAGGGGATATGTCTTAGCCGATTACAGAGCAATCAGAAAAGCATTACTACAAATCAGTAAGGATTTCGAAGGTAAGAAAATCGGCATCCCTTTGATTGGCGCTGGATGGGCTAACGGTGATTGGATAGTGATAGAGAAAATCATTAAAGAAGCATTTAAAGCCAGCGATCTTACCATTTACTACATCCCAAAAGATGAAGCTAAATTGAAAGAGTTAGGTTGCATCTAAATCATGAACGCTTACATTTTTAATAAATATAGACCTGGATAAACATTCCCCATACGGAGGAATGTTTATGAAAACACTTAATGATTTTTTAGAATATCTACTGTCAAACGAAGTAATTGACGAAATCTCAACAACAGGTAAATGGTCGCATCATGGAAGCTCAATTTATGAGTATTTTGAAGATCAAGAATTGACTGACTTTATCGGAGACTCTAAGCTCCGAAAGCAAGAGATTCGCAATTACCTTAAGCAAAAAGCAAATGAGATTTTCCGAGATATCCAAGAGGAAGATCCAGACTATCTCTATAGAAGCGTGTATACAAATTCACCAGACAAGCTCAAGCTACAGGATGAATTTGGTATATTCTGGAGTTCTAACCCTCAAACTACACCGTGCGTAAAAAAAAGGGATGGTGATTTTGAAGTGTTAATCACAATTGAATATGATCGTGAGATTATCAATTGGGAAGAAACATTAAGATCACGCATCGATTTTCTTTACGGGGATCGTGAAAAGGAATACCAATTACTTAGCGGTAAAAAGGTAGCAATAAAATCATTTGAACTATTGGAGGTGCCTTAGCGCCTCCTTTTTTTATGAAACTTTCCACATAGTGGACTAATCTGAATATAAATGTAATAATCCGCGCCTCTCGATATTCATACCCACTGTTCATATTCATGCTAGACAATCGAATCAAAATTGAAAACTTCCTTATGGACGAGGGTTACTCAAAATGGACTTGGTATCAAATACAACACCCAAACAGCAAACCAAGCTTCATAATGAAGGTTGGTGACAGAGACTATGTTTACACAGTACTGGATGAAAACTATTCCATATGTACCACAGGTGTTGGTAAAGTATGGTTTCAAACAGACAATCCAGACATCACACTTAAAAAGCTTAGGTCTTACTACAAGACTCTTCTTTCATAAAGCCGCACTAGCGGCTTTTTATTTAACATATAAAACCACAAAGGGTTGAACTTTACCTAAAGACTAACTTATAATCATCGAAATTAATTAATAAACCAAATAAATAAAGTAATAATAAAAGGATCTTACGATGAAAAGGCATAAGTATAGTTCTTCACACCCTTCAAAAAGAAAAGAGGGTGGTGGTTTTGGCAAAACGCTATTTTTAGGCGGTGTAGCGACAGCCGTTGTTGTTGGCTCTATAGCGGCGATAGATAGTTTTTCTGAAAAGCTTAAAAAGGAGAAGGAGTTTGAGCGTAAATTTGATTATGATTTAAAAAAAGCAAAGTCTGAAATCATGTCACTAGACAAGGAATTTGTTACTCAGTTTAATCAAATTGCAAGAAACAACGTTAAAGATTACTACCTTTCCTATTGGGGCGTTGATAAAAACGGTAACAGAGCGCTAGTTGTTGCATTTCATAAGAACAATAAGTCCATCCTTACTTTGTATAAATACACAACAAAGAGTCTAAAAGAGATTAGTCCATTAAGTGATGAGATGAAAAAGTTTGTTGAAATGGATGATAAAACACAATCACCAATTTACAAGAAAATCATAGATGGTCGAATGATATATGCCGAAGAAACAAAGGTGACACGTTTGGCTGATATGAACGGAATTCTTGTAAATGATAATGCCGAATATCATCATTCTGGTTCATACAATGGCGGATTACATTATCTCATGCATAGTAATGGTTCAGCTTACTACTCGAACAATGCTGCTTATCAGAACAAGGTTAAATCGGTAGCTTCACAGAAGCTTTCATCGAATAGAGCTGCATTTTTCAAATCAACAGCAAGAGCATCAGCATACGGTAAGGGTAGCTAAAATGTCTAAATTACTACGATTACCTCTAAAGTCCACCGAAGATGAGCTTTATGAGTTGTGTCCAATTACAGCCACGATGCTGATTGCTAGCGGCTATGAGCACGATCTTTATGATCAGTTCTCATATCCAATCGAAAACGATCAAATTAGGTTCTACAATCTTTCAAAAAAGGAAATTGAAGATATTCTTGATCAAGCGCCAAAAATGTACGGTCTGATCGTTGACTCCTTAGAGATCTTATTTGAAAGACATAAGGATAAAGTATCCAAGTATTTCGGAGAAATCTTCAATGAAGCTAAGTACAAAAACTTCTTAGATTATGCTGCTTGGACGTATGAAAATGATCATGTAGCGTTATATGGTCGATTCGACATTCCATATGACTATGAAAATGGCAAGATTAAAGGATTTTACGAATTTAATGGTGACACACCTGTAATGATCCATGAGTCCGTTTATGTACAAGACCTATTTTCGAGGAAAATAGGACAACCCGATTCTCAGGTCAATCTTCACTATGAGTACATGAAGGGGTTTATCAGTAATCACCTAAAGAAAGAGAAAGTTAAGGGTGTTGGTGTATTTGCTGATATGGCGTATATCGAGGATTCATTAACGGCAGAGTACTTCTTTGAGCTTTTTCATAGTGAATTTGGACAAGATAAAACCGTCATTGGTCAAATAAGCGATTTAGGTTTTGATGACTGTTCTCTTAGCAATCCTTTCAACGCTTATGGTAAGGAGTTATCACATATCTTTATTTTGCAGCCTTGGGAAGATATGGTGGATGGTTCACCAGAAACATTCAGAACCTGGCGTAAATGGAAAGATAGCGTGAAGTTTTATGAACCTGCTTGGCGTTATTTTATTTCTAATAAAGGAATCTGGGCTTGGGTATGGGATGTAATGAATTCTGAAGAGTTTTCTAATGAAACGGAGTTCAGAAAGAAGTATTCAGATGTGTCAGGTTTGTTGCTTGAGACACGTCTAACTACTGATTCTCACAGCATGAAAGATTTTTGTCGAAAACCTCTGAACGGTAGATTAAGTAATAACATCGAAATCTACAAGTCATCCAATCTTGTCACTAAGACAGAAGGATTTTATGCAAATACCGAAACTGTTGACCAGAGACTTTGCATGTCTGGCTCAATAGCTCCAAATGAGCCAATGGCTATCTTAGGTGTTTGGATGGCTCCAGACCCCTCAATTGATGATAAGCTGACAATGGAAGGCGTTAACATATCATTCAGGGAATTTGATGATGACATCAACTCCATTGTTAACGAAAAATACATTCCCCATCTGTTTGGTGATATAGAAATTGAAGAAATAGTTGGTGAAGAAAACCTCAAAGCTCTATCTGCATAGAAACAACCTGCCGTAAGGCAGGTTGTTTTTTATTTTTTATTTGATATCATGGCGAAAATACTAAATTGAAGAAAGAAAATGGTAGATTTATTAAACAAAATTAGATCTAATAATCTAATTACAGAACGTGTTATTTCAATAAGAAGCATTTCGAATGATCTTCACTGTGCCTCATTATGCTCAAGAGATTTAAATAAAGATGAGATTGCAGATTTAATAAAAGAAAACGTGGATAATTTAAGAGCGAAGCTGAATTCATATGACGAGTCACGGGTGGATAAAATTGCACCACTACAATTGGTTGCTTTAAGAAACCATATCAAAGATGCTTTAATTAAACTTTCTGGTTGCACAGAAATCCACCTGCTATCAAACAACTGCCTTAAAACTTACAATATTCTAGACAACGAAATTGTAAAAAGGAGAAATAACTATTTTGATGTAAGTGCTGGATTGCCGTTAGCAACATACTTATATTATTTACCATTGATTCTAAATGTCGATTTTTACGTTATTAACGAAGAATATGAAGTGGATGGAGATGGTCTTGATAAATACGCTGATATCTTAATAGAAAGATCCAGTAAGTTCAGTCATGCAGGTTTTCTAGCACAATTTCCAGAGGATGGGAAAATACCTAAATTTGTTTTTTCTAAGATACACAAAAGAAATGAATTCCCTGAATTACACGCAGCTTCAAAAACAAAGTTTGTGAATGATTCTTCTGAGTCATTTATTGTTAAATTAATAAAGGCGCTGTACTTCAAAAGCATCTCAAAGCAAGAAGTTATTGAGAAAATAAAATCAAGATTGAAAGAAGAGCAACAGTACTTCGATAAGGTCTTCAGTCTGAGTAAATATGAGGTTTCGAATCCTGAAGCATTCTTTGTACAGCCTTGTAACTTCCAAATCAGCAAATCTGACCTAAACGCTAGAAGAAAAATGTTTGAACAGTTTTCCACTAGTCGTTACCCTGTAACTCTGACTAATCCTCGTAGAAACAAGCCAGAGACTTTATACCAGCATATGCTTGATGTAGTTAATCCAGGGAAGTTAGTAGATGAAAGTGTGAAGCTATCCAATGTTGAGCTAACAAGCAACCTGAGAGTGATAGGTACAACAGGGTCAGGCATTTTCAATTGCTCGAATATTTTATCTGAATTCGCCATATTTAATGATAAGTTAGCAGTTTATATACTTGATTGCGAATCATGTATAGAACCATTAATCTATGCCAAAGCAATTATGGCTGGTCGATCATCAGATATTATTACTATTAATATCTTCGAAGATGAAAAGTTTGATATTCGAAAATATGTCGAGCAAGAAAAGATTCTAATATTAAGGGTTCACTCTCAAGTGAAGGAGAAAAACAAAAAGTATCATTGTCATTTGAAAGAAATATTTGAACAAATAGATTCTAATTCAAGCGAACTTGATTATTCTTGTATCACTGTAATGGACTTTATGAATATTGATGAAAGCTCTTATGATTGCAAAGATATAGCAAACCATATTCAATCTATAAACAAGAAAAATGGATGCGTAATTTGGTCAACATACTCAATGTTTGACACAAAATATAATGATGCTTTTGAATCCTTATTCAAAACCACAATTTTAATGAAAACATATGAAGCTCCAGATAATTTAAAGGTTGAACCTAATCATCTTCGTTCTGCAAGTGGGCTTAATCCAGGACAGGCATTTATATACTTTAATGGCTTACCAATATCGGATAAGCCATACATGATGAGGTACAATGATGATTTCATCAATAGCATGGAAATCATTCATAATTACCAGCAATGAAAGAAGGCTCCCAATGGAGCCTTCTTTTATCGTTCTAAAGCAGATTCTTTCTTCTTATCCAAAATCCCATTAGACTTTTCATAGACTGATTTTGTCACTGCATGAAGATTTGTATCCTTAAGAATTTCGGAGATATCATCATATAAATGATCAGCAACAACTATACATTGCACGTCTCTCTGTGTAAGCCCCATTTTGGGAACCATTGTCACATCAGAAGAAACAACATGATTTAGAGATATCAAGAATGAATCGATTTTGGTTGCAAATCCTTTTATCTCATTTGGGTTAGAAATCTTACCCTGTAATGAGTACAGTCCATCCCTTTTATATGAGGTAATAACCTCAGACATACTCAAGTCTTTTGCAGTAGGGGAGGCTATGTTTGAGAACGCATACTCTAATTGTGAAAGTTTTGCTTCTGCTTGTCTTTCGGTCTGATTATTTGCAGAGTTTGAGTTAACTTTATTCAGATATTGTTTGAATATAAAGTCATCCTTTATACAAACCCCCATCAATTCACGGAACTCATTAAGTCTTGAGCCGCTGTGACGATCATAAGGGTAAATATCGACCTTTGAACTCTTTTGTGAGTTTTGGTTAAGAACTGCTGATATGTCACTTTCACCCACAGCATGAGCCGTTGAAAAACTCTTTTCAATCGGTAAGTCCTGTAAAAGACTTAGCAAGTCTCTTCTGCTAATGTTTGCAGTCAATTTCATAAAGGTGTCTCTTTGATTTATTCATTAATATATAATATCACAAATATAAAATCTTATGAAATTGTTGATTTAGACCGTTACCTGATTTTTTGGAAAAAACTCAACAATTAATTCTGAGATAAACGAGTACCATTCTAAAAGCCTATCAAGGGTGAGCAAGTTTGCTTCTATTCCCACAAGAATGCAGGTAACAACACCCACTAGAAACATCATGAACTTTTCTTTTTCTCCACTATTCCACAAGTTTAAGCAAAACCTAAAACCAAATGGGATAACTGGTATGGATTTTTTATTTGGCAAATCACCAAATAGATGAGTAAGACCACCAAAAGCGTACCCTAAAAGTAGTGATAGGATAATCTTTGAATCATGAAGCTCGGAAAGAACACTAAATCTGTCAATAAGCTCATGAAACCATACCGTTGGATTGATAAGTAGATAGGAAAGTATAAATGCAGTAAACCAATAGAGAATTGTGTGTGTCACACCTCTGTGTGCCAATACAGTTTTAGAAACTGTAATTTCTTTTGGTTTTTGAAAAAACCCACTCTTCTTCACTATTTTCTTTGTATATCGTATTTCAAGATAATCTGGTGCATTAGCGCCTGCAACTGTCATTAAACATGCAGCGAGTGAATAGGGTAGTCCAAAAGAATTAAGCGCTATAAACGCAGGATAGATTGATGCTATGGCACCAGTAATCAAATGCCCGTTTTTCGTCATTTTATTTATTTGCTTTATTAATTAATTGATTGGATATTAACATCGCAAAAAAACAAAAAACAGGCATTTAGTCAATTAAAGTAATCGAATGTTAGTTTTTTGATCGATATTTATTAATTAAATATTCCGTTACAGATTCCCAATCTGGAAACTCTTCGCTTCCAAATCTTATAAGCTCACCTTCAAACTCACCCGCGCCATTTGCCAACCTATCATCAATTAAATATTCGCCGCGAAGATTATGCTTATTGTGAGTAAGTGTCAGCCTTTTATAGAAATCTTTAGGGAAGTAGGTCTTGATGCAAATAAGCTTATCTGACCATGCACTCGGATTTTCCCAAGGTGATGTGGATGCAACATGACATTCAAAGTATTGAGAAAGCTTCTTTACTGCTTCAATAGCTCCAGGCATCGGCTTCATAAGCGAAAAGATACCTGGAACTTCATCTAATCTACCTTCATATTCACGCTTGATTTCATCAGATAGCTCATCAATTGCAGATACGAAATCAATCAATGTATTGTCCATATCAAAATGGATTATTTCTTTTTTATTCATTTAATTACCTTATCCCTTTTGTTCTATTCACTTAGTTAGAGTGACAAGACCCAGAATAACTTGTTTATTAATTTCTTTAGCATGAGCTGCTAAAATACCAGCTAACTTTGGAAAGTCGCAGTTCTCTTTATCAAGCAATTGATTGATCAGATCGAGAGACTCTTTTACTTCTTCCGAAAGGCAGCTATGCAGATTAAGAAAGTTTTCGTTCAAAATGTACAAGCATCGGGTAGGAGAAGAAACATCAAGCTCGATATTGCATTCGATAGAATGCTGATCCACCAGCTTTTGAACCCAACCTTGGTATAACTCATTTGCAATGAAGAACCTATGAACAGAAGACAATGCGTCTAAATCGAAATCACCCTGAATGAATTCAGTATCAGCGTAGTCATATAAGGCTATAGGCTCATCCTGGCTTGAATTAGACACTTCATCAAAACCTGCATTTAGTGAAACGCACAAGCTAGATACAATGGAAGATGCTGTTTCAGAGGATTCCTTCACGGAATCCAAAACCAATGTGACTTCTTTCTTCTTTACATCAGCTTCTTCCAATCCCTTTTCAACACCTATTAGACCATTGTGAATTTCTGAGAAACCTTCATTGACTGCTGACAATGAGTTAATGGTAGCCTGAGAAATATCGACATATTTATTTGCCAATTCTTTCGACTCTTGAGATAGGTGAGTTAGGTCAATTACCTCAGAGCTGCTATCTTGCTTTACTGTGCCAATTTCAGTATTCAGAGCTATCAAGTTCGCCTGATCAACTAACTCTTTAAGCATATCTTTTGCATTACCAAGAGATACCGACTGTTCTTGAAATTTGTCCACAATCATACTTGCATCAAACAGCAGCTTCTCGGACGCATCTAAGCGTTCAGAAATGCCTTCAAGCAGAAAATCAGCTCGGCTGATCCCAGAGTTAATGCCATTAACGGCAGATAGCAATTCTAAAGTTTCGTCCTTAAGCGCGTTTTTTCGTGAAATCATGTTATTAACAATGGCTTTCAATTTAACGCATTCTTTATCAAGCAGCTCTTTTTCTAGCTTAGATCTTAAAGCTGAAATTCTTTCTTGATGCTTGTTAATCTTAGACTTTATCAGTTGATCAATTAGGTTG
Organism: Vibrio sp. 2092; assembly: GCF_033339635.1. Lineage (NCBI taxonomy): Bacteria > Pseudomonadati > Pseudomonadota > Gammaproteobacteria > Vibrionales > Vibrionaceae > Vibrio > Vibrio sp. 2092. Next base: position 348,475 of record NZ_JAWOUY010000001.1, read on the forward strand.
CTTTCACGAGCTTTTTGTCTAACTTGTAACTCTTGAACCCTAACAAGCTCATGCACCTGCAATTTCGCATCTTCACCTAAGCTAAGAAGGGCATCTATATCATTTTTTATTGTTTTATCTCTTACAAACATGACCCTACCAATATTATTATTTATTTAGGTTTGAATTATCTGCTATTTAGTAATGTTTTTCAAGAAAATTACCTGAAATCTTGCCTTTATGGTTTTTGTTATATATTATTTACCAAACTAAATATCAACATATAATGGAAAACAAATTATGAATCTTGATAAAGGTGACTTAGTGCTTAGGCATGACGGAGCTTGCATTTACATTCTTGGTTCTGACAATCGTTCGTTTCATGGGATTTGCTCTGCAAGAAATGAAAGCTTCATCTCTTACACAAGCATCTTAAAGCATGATTTGAAACCTGAAAGCCAGTCCGAAGTGGTTTTGGACGTTATCAAGTATGCTCATCCAGATATTATTAATGAGGCATTATCAGCAAGAAGGGCAAGCAAATCGCAATTCAATGAATGGTCTTTGAAAGAGCCTGTGGTAGATAACAACACGCTTTCTGGAGAGCATAAATCAAAACTCAAAGCGGGTGTGACCATAGTTGATAGGTTTGGTAAGGCATATTTGATTCTTCATGTAGACCAAAACATTGTATATGTTTTTAGGCATGGTACATACAAACAAATTGATTTGAGTGAGTTTAGAGCAAACCTAAAGCATAGATACGCGAGGCTTGGAATCCGCTGTTACTTTGGCTATCTACCGCGTTCAGCGCAAGCTATGGCGCTATCTGTTGACTATTTATCAAACAAAGTCATCGAACAACTGCTGCAACATCAAGGTGTAGACTTGAGAACTGATAAAGATAAGGGGATTATTCATGGATAATGTGGTTTGCAGAGATTCAGTTAGAGATCGATTTAAGACTGCTGGTATAGGACGTGACAATGTAACGAAAGAGCACTTGCTATTAATCCACCAGCTCATCAATAGCCGAATGATGGCTTCAGATTTGTTTGAAGGCACATTGCGAATGACACAGCCGTATAACGGTGAAATGTATCTCCATTGCTGTTCCAAGCAATGGGACAAGAGGGAAGCTGTATCATTCAATACTGACGGTTTTATAGGTATTGCTGGATGGGCTAGCGATAAAAGTGTTGAACCAATAATTCAAGGCTTATGTGATTTCTTAGACCAGATTGGAACTAAATCTAAAAGTGATACAAGAAGTTAATTGACTATTCTCCTTGCTCTCATATACTTAGCAAATGGTGTGATTAGCCCGACCAAGTCGCAAAGGCCAAGTAATCAAGTTTTTATGTCAATGGTAGTAACTCTCACTATCCAGACAAAAATGTAGCGACAGCATTTGTGAACAAGGAGTTACTATGTACACTTTAAATCCGTGCTTTAAAGATCTCTACACACTACAAGCTTCATTCATATTTTATCATGTAGCCATACGTTCTTATTGGGATGAGATAAACCCATCTGTTTATGATTTTGAATTCAAAGAGCAAAAGAAAGCATTCCCATTGAGCAAGCGTCAATGTGATAATTTTGTAGCCAGACTCTTAGGTCATGACTCAAATTCATCAGTTATCGCCTTAATGAATCCAAACTCAAAGCATTCTCAATGGCTCTTTGATGCATTTCAAATGAACTTTGATTTCAAAGCTCAAGATCCTAAGAGAGGCTTTAAATCCACTGAAGTTGCTGAGTATGTAGTTAACAACATTCCTAACAACCTATTACTCGATGCTGAATGTAAATCAAAGCTCATTAAATCTCTTCAGGTAGCCATTTATGAAATGCCATCATCACAGCAAATTGATGAGCTTAGACGAGTTAGTAGAAATGGCTTATCGGATGAAGCTTGTCTAGTTCTGTCCTGCCTTGGTGACTGGACTGATTGCCAATTTCAAAGTTCATATGAAGGAATAGACGAAGATGGTTACAGTGTCACTATCGATGGCTATTACCTTACAGAACTTTCTTCGATGGGGGATTCTGAGTTTAGAGTTCCATTCACCCCTGAATTTGACACCATACAAGAGTTTAGTGAGCACCTAGCATCAAATGCTCAAACATACCTTAAATACGCACTTATCGATCCAGGCAGTAATGACTGGCGTAACGTTGTTGACTCGGTGAATGCTCTAATCTAAGACTGGTTTATAAATGAAAGACGAAATCCTAAAAATCAATGCTCTAGTCACTGAAGGCTTTTTACAAATAAACGCGATAGAACAACGATGTCTAGCTCAATGCGTGACGCTGTCACACATTTTGAGTTCCAAAGGGTACACCGTAGAGCTTTTACCGTGTGAGGTTGTAGGCAAGAGCAAAAAGCTTATTGATGCTGAACGAAAAGGGATGCCTAAAAGCGAAAGGAAAATTCAGAGACTAGCCCAAAGCGGTGCTAGGCAGATCATGATACGAAATGAAGCTAAACCTGGCACTGCTGGCATTGACCGACCTCTAGGTGGACATGTCGCCATGTTTGCAAGCAAGGATGGTCAATGTTATTTCATTGACCCTACGTCTTTTCAATTTCAAAGAACCAAGAAACAGAATGGTTGGTTATTTGATTGCCCTGATTGCATTATCACTAAGTGCGACCCGCACTATCTTTGTAAAACAGCAGAGTTCAATGAGCGCTTTACGCCATCTGAGAAGAAGTTGGATGGCTCTACTTTTATTGCACTTAACATGGAATGCGGGGGTGCTCTGTATTACATACAGTCAGGGGTAGATATTCTTATGGAGTATCGCGATAACCCTAACTCATCAGAATGCAATAATTCAGATTTGAATCTAGATCGCCACAAGTCTGTAATAGAGCATGTGAATAACAGCCTCAAATAATGAGAAATCCAGTCATCAATGACTGGATTTTTTTATACTTTCAACGGTAACGTTCCTTTGATTTGCAGATCAAAATCCTGTTCTGTATGCCAGCCAAAAGACCAATCAGACGATTCCAAGCTACCTTTAGGGAAAGGGTTGTCAACGAATAAGATACCTTCCTTATAAGCATCAACACCAATATCAAAACAACTTTTTTCTGGAGTGGATGGAGACCTTATATATTCAACGACATATTTTGATGTGTGATCTATGAACTTCCTTGATTTAACGTTTACTTTAGCTAATTCTCGATCTTCAATTATGTATGCAAACTGATCATCGACATTATCCTTTATGTAGTAGCCTTCATTCTCACCACTCTCGTACCAGATTAGTAAATCGACTTGCTCTTGCAAATCTCTCCTTCCATGCGCAACCATTCCACCATCACCACTGTGAATGGAGTACCTTGAATACATACAACTACTGTCATTTTCTTTACTAAGCTTATTCTTCATTTTGGAAACCTCATTTAACAAAAACCCCTATATTTTCTTTACATAGAGAGTTCCGATATCGACTCTCTTTCTTTTTGAGCCGCTTTGTTTTTGAATAAACCCCAAGTAAAGTCTGATATATCGATAGTGACCTTACTTGTAATGGGATCACTAAAGAGATGCTTTTTAACATCTTCCAATCCAGGATGCCCAAGACTCATAGCCAAAGACCTCATTTCTGGGGCAGCAATACTCAAAACGGACTTGGATGGTTCGTCAAGTGATCTGATGAATCTTACGCCACCGTCATGTTTCTCAATACTGTGGTTTATACCGTTAACCGAGCACATGAATTGAGAATCACTGATATCACCCAAGCAGTCCAAATACTCGGCTATAGCATTCAATTTTGCAGAAGGAACACCTTGAATGCAGCCCTCATCAATCTCAATAGCTGTTGTTTCAAGAAGCTCTCTGATGCCCTGACATTTGTTGTAATAGTGTTCTTTTTCAGCAGCAAACTGCTTAAGGGACACTTCATTGAAATCTACGCTGGTTGGAGAAATTGGTTTAACCTTAGGAACCTGAAGAAAATGTTCTTTTTTCAGCTTACCTGGCACATCCATTTGAAGTTTTGAAGGCTTCTCAGACAAAAGGTTCGTGATAATCCTAACTGCATCAGTAAGACTCGCTTTGGATACAAACTCATGGTCAATAATTAGCATGTTGGCATCAGGATTGTCTGAGAAAGACACTGCAATCGCTGAGTTTTCGTTCAAATCTTCGAAAACCGTTGCGTCTTTCAGCTCCATTTCTAATTCTACAATTCTGTCTTGTAAATTCATAAAGCACCTATGATTGTTATTGTTTATTATTAATTTCAAATGAAGTAGTATGTCTTCTTCGTTAAGTGAGGAAATCTCTATTGTTAGTCAGAGCCTGCGTCAATTCTGGAATGTGTTGTAAAAAAGGACCATGCGCATACGGCAAATGGGACTCAGAAAAAGGTCAATGCGCATACTTAGCCTTCAATGAGAAACAACATTCAAAATGCCTCAAATACGATGAGATCAGTCAAGATCCCGCCTCATACTACAATCCTGCGTTTGGTCAAGGTTGCTGCATGAGTCTTTTCAACGAGGCTAGGGATTCCATCATTAAACGAGATTACAATGGCGTAATACCAATGGTAGAGATAGAAGGGTACTAGTTACACTGTAACAAAGTAACCTTGACTACCACGATGCCGATTGAAGCTCTATTCAATTAAATTCTGTTTTTTAGTTTTTCTTTTTATATGATTTATATTAACATTAATCCCGAAATTTAAAAAACAAAATAAATTAAGAAAGGATTAATGATGCACAATCATATTGAGATGTTTGTTGCCGCGCAGCACATGCGAAGCGACAAATTTTTTGTCAGAGGTGTCGCAATGAGCATTAACCTCATGAGACTATTGAGAAAGCACAACAACCCATTCATTCAAAACCCACTCTCGTCAAATGACATAGAAAAACTTGACCTAGACTTCTTAATCAAATCTTACAAAGACTGCCCAACTTTAAAAATGTACCTTGGATTAATGCCTGGTATAAACACCGAACACCTTGATCCAGACAACATTAGTCAAGCCGCATATGAAAATCATGGCTATACGCTATTAGGCTTCTTTGAAATTTCACGTTTCAATGATGAGCTTAAGAAAAATTACATGCGTAACAGATCAAAGATTAAAATATCGTTAGATGACGTGTTTGATATAAGTAGGCTCCCTAGTAAAAAGGTTGCAAGACATGCCAATGCATTGATAGGGCGTGATTTTATTTACAACAAAAGAAAGAATGTGCTTGTTCATGTTGATGGAAATAAATTACACGTCTACCGCATCAAAGATGGAAAAACATTTGATGTTGAGACGTTCAAGCTAATTGAGTAAAAGAGCTTACTTTAGATTCTCGAAAATTAACCAAACCAAGGTCTTTTGGTAATGAAAATCAGAGTTCTTGCTCAAAAAGTTATAAGCTGATAGTATTATTTTGCTGTTATGAGTAGCCCTACGATGGTGCTTAGTGTAGATAAGCTTGATTCTTCGGTTCATAACAAATCGAAGCGGGACGGGCGTTGTAGCTACGAAAACGAGGCAACGCGGTAGCTGTGAACCAACATGATCAGCAGTGACATTCCTTCACTTTACTCCGCACCAAGATGGATAAAAATCGAGAGGCGCTTAAATGCGCCTCTCTTATTCTATATTCAATCCAAATTTTGCATATCAAGTGGCATTAAATCTTTTTTGTCTTGAGAAATACTTAGAAATGTAAGACTCCATAGCCTCGTAGTCATTATCGAAAGACCATACCTGTATTCTGAAGGGTAAATCAGGATCAAACGACCTCTTGTGCAACAACTCGTAAAATTTTCTTCCAGCATCTGTTATAGCATAGCGATCATTAACTTTTTGAATCAACCCTCTATTTAACAACTGCTCTAATATTGCACTTCTACTCGATGGCGATGCAATGCCTTCAAATGCCGAAGGGGATTCATATCTATCTTCTTTGCAATCTGAAAAATACTTACCAGTACCTTTATAGTCCTGAAGGAAGCTAAATATATAAACATCCATGTTTGAATGAGGCAGTTCATTATAAATGCAATGAAAAGTCATAAGCTCATATTTTGAAAATATGATGTCGGATTTAGCCCCAGCCATAGCTAATGCTTTACCAAATACTGGCGCTGAGTTTATGTTCCATAGCCAATCAAAATAGTATTTGGCTTTAGCCCTCTGGAACATTTCATTATCGAATACATAAACCTTTCTGTTTTCCCATGACATTCTGAGTGTTTCTTTATCAAAGGACACTGATCCTAAAATAGTCACCTTACCAGTAAACCCATTGTCTCTAAGAAGTTCTGTTATCGTAAGTTGACTAAAATAAATGCCTCGGTTATCCATATCGCAAACGATAAGGATTTCATTGTAATCATTGAGCTTCGAGCGATATTCTTTTATCAGTGAACGATAATCAACAGTTAAGTTACTATTAGGGATATGACGCGTTTCCTTAACCTTGTATTTTACTGGAATTATTATTGGGCAACTAGATATAGGAAGGTGTCTAGGATAGTCGTATTCAAAGAAGCCTAAGCCATAAAAGCTGACAACATCAGAGTTAGTAAGTTCAGGAACTGCTCTCATGAGATCTTTTGCCATTGCGTTCTTTTCGCAAAGGATAAGTACATTATTCATTATGATTACTCTTTTTAAATTTTATTAAAAGGTTGAAATGCAGAGGCTTAGCCACCACCTGCATTTATATACCAAATAAAAACAAGAGACAAGGAAGAATTCGACAATGGCTTCGTAGAAGCCTAAATTTCTAAGGATTGGACATTCTTAGGGGAAGGGCTTTTAGGATGCTTTACAATTCCTAAAATTGCTTCTTTCGGAACATCATGTGCGATAGATACTTCTCCTTCCTTCGATAAGTACCACAACGCGAATGGTTTGTAGTCAATTGCATTTTTGTTGGACAGTTCGAATGTTTGCTCAATTAAATATTCAGCTTCTTCAATTGGTATATCAAACTCTTTTATGACATCTTCCACATCGGCAAACAATTCCTCTTGAACTATGCCAACATAGAACGAGTCATCAGGGTATAACTGATCCAATTTTAAATACGAAGAATCGATTTCGATAATCACAACTTCTTCGCTGTCAAAAAGATTTGTATGCAAATTGCTACTTTCTTGATGTTTGGAGAAGTATAATGTTTTCTCTTCTGGTCTACACTCCATCTCTCCATGAATCAATCCGCAATGATCTCGTTTGAAACCTTCTTTCAAAATTTTCAAAGCATTACTTTTTGTTGTTGCGTGATAGAGCGATTTTGAGACATCGCTGATTGACTTGTAGGCAGAAAGCTTTTCTTTGAGGACTGGGGTTTTATTAATGTTCATAGTTTAATTTATGTGTCATACAAATTTACATTTTCATGGTTTTGAATACTAAAATCAATAGCGCTCAATTGAGCGCAGTCATCAATTCGCTTTCTTTTTGCTTTGTGGCAAGCATAAATCCTATAATTTTCATGACAGTGATTAAAAAATGATTTAAGATACACCCAATTAATTAAATTAAAGATAAAAAAGAAAGTTGCTTATTTTATGAACACATTACTTAAATTTGATTACATTTTATCCTTTGGTATCTATCAGCACATAGAGCCAGGAAAGAGCAGTGAAGTTGATGGTGCAAGGTTCGCTCATAGATTATTAAGAAATAGATTAGGTAATACTAATCTTCCTGATACGCTTCATGAAGTCTTAAATGTCGTTTCGACTGAAATGAGCATCATTCTGGGCTGTGACTTTAAAAACCTCTCTGATAGTGGTGTTTCAAAACATGAAGAAATTCGAGAGGTTTGTTCCGATCAGATAAGACGGTTACTAAGGGACGATTTTATCAACAAGCTCACGCTTAAATTCCAAGCTTTCAATCTAATTGATTGGCATTCCTTTGAAGAAGAGGACAAGCATGTATTTGATAAATTCCTAGTAAAGGAAGGGGATGATTATGTAGTTACCAGCGATTTTACGGAAGATACTGCGTCCCAAACAATTCTTGGTGGATTTTCAAAGGAGGTTGAGATCCAACCACTAAGTTACAGGGTAATGATTGGTGATTACAGTGTAACAATTGATGCTGCAAGAATTGATGAAAATGGGCATATAGCCGCATACTTCATAAAAAACTCATCTTCTGAAGTGTTAACTAAAAATCTTGAATGGGTTGACTACCTGAGACCATCTAGCAGAGATGAGCAATATACTTCTCTGTGCTATTACAGCAGCCCTGAGAGCGCTAAAGAAACAATTTTACAACTTATCCTATCTAAGGATGTAGATAGTGATGCTCTGATTTCTCGCCATATAACATTACCCAAATAGGAAGAGAAAGTAGAATCAGAAAAATTAATTAATAATAAAAAAATTAATTATCAAAAAATTAATCAATAATTAAATGGTCTTTGCTACAAAGGAATTACAACATGAACGAAATAATAAACATCATCCTTTCTGTATTATCCATATCTTTAGTTTCCGCTATGGCACTAGCAAGCTTATATTACGGAGGATATGTTTTCGAGGGTGAAAATGCCACCCACAAAGTATTTGTAAATAGAGTTAAGCGCAAGATATTTAACAAAAATAATCATAAATTACATAATAAAAACATGCGAAAAAGCTAAGAGGTGTGATTTGTACTGTTTAATTGTATCGGTAATAACATTAATTTTGCTTATCCCGCTTATTGTATCTTTATTAATTACAAAAGACCAATAAGCTAACATATCAACACTAAGGCTTACCTAATGTTTAATTTAATAATCTCAATAATAGCCACTACATTAATTGGCATTTTGCTTTATAGTTCATTGAAATATTCCGAGGAAGCTTTTGGTTCCGAGCCGATCTCAATTAGGGATTTAATCAGAGAGTTATTTAGCGCATTCTTTAAATCAAGTGATAAAAAGAATAAAATTTACAACAGAGCGAATAGAAAAACTGCATAAGAGTAACTATTTATGAAAAAAAGCGAAAACTTGGATAATTTAATCGATGTAATAAAGATGGCTCAAAGATTACAGAGTGAAGTTGATGGCATACCTAGAAATGTACTAGGAATATTCCATACAGTTCAACATTCTGATGCTCTTTCAGTTAAGTTTAGACAAGCGTATACACTGGCTTGTGAAATGCATATGCTTCTCCCACTTTATGAATTTCTTCCTAAGCTCGGTAGGGAACTTGAGCAACAAGGAAAAATTGATGTAGAGATAGGCGACAGCTACATCGAAAAGGCTATTCAATACATTGCCATGACATTTGGCATGGATGATCTTAGCTTAACAAAACTGAATCCTGAAATCGGTGACAATGTAACAGTTAAATTGTGTGATGCATTTGAAGAGTTGTCTTCAACGCAGAGTTACAAGGGGAGCTTTATTTTCAATAGCGACAAGCAAATCGGTTTTGTCGAAGAAGGCTCAGGAAAACTTTTTGCTATCAATAAAGAAAACATTGAAACGCTAAAGAGAGTTGACAACTAAAATGAAAGCGGTGATTCTTCATGGGCTTTACATGCATGGTATTGTAATGATGCCCCTAGCTAAAAGGTTACATGGATATGGTTTTGATACTGAAGTACTTAGTTACAACTCAGTATCAATTTCTGAGAAGAGTCTTTTTGAATCTATCGATAAATCCTTAGACCCTTATGGTCAAAACATCCTCATTGGTCATAGCCTGGGAGGTATCTTAATCAAGCGTTATTTAGCTTCAAGAAAACCGAGCATTGATACCATTTCCCACGTAGTAGCTCTTGGCTCGCCAATAAATGGATCGTCCATAGCAAGAAAACTGTCAGATGTTGGGGCTTCATTGGTTTTGGGAAACGCAATAGAACACGGCTTGATTGAAGATGACACGCAGTGGCATTTCCCTCAAAAACTCTTCTCAATTGCTGGTAGATTACCTATTGGGATCAGACCAATCCTCATTCGTGATGGGGAAGAGTCTGACGGAACTGTGACAGTAAATGAAACGAAAATTGATGGGATGTTTAAGCATCAAGTCATTGATAGCAGTCACACCAGCATCATTTATAGTAAGCTGACCGCTGAGCTTATTAATCAATTCGTAACTGAGTAGATGATCCCCAGCAGCGAGCTGGGGATTTGTTTACCTGAACGGTACTACATTATCTGAGGTTTTTTGCTTTTCTGGTTCTTTATCCGCATTTATCGTCAGTGTTACTGCTGCTCTTTCAAATGGGTTCAATGAATTTAGTTTTTGCTTAAACATAAATTGATTGTTTTCGTTATGATATGAGACTGCCTCATTAACGTTTGAATCAAACTCTTCAGATAAGGCATCAAAGTCTATATCAATTGACTTTATCCTGTTATTTCTAGCCTGGCGCATAAAGTCAATATGACCACTTAAAGTACTGGAGTTTTCGAAAACCGTCTGAATAAATTCGATAGTGCAGTTTCTACATACGACATTGTCTGAAAGGGTGCTTTGAAGCTCTGATATTATTTCCTTTCGCCAATCATCACCATGTTGATACATATGCTTTTCACACAGATCTGAAACCATTTCCGCATTTTGAAGTAATGGCATAACTACATCTTTTGGAAATAGTGATTCTAAATCATCTGCGAACTGAGAAAGCACTTTTGAAATATCTTCATAGTCCTTATTTTCATCTTGAACTTTAATTAACTCATTTTTGATATTTAGAGAGGCATTGTAAGCTGCTACCATTTCTCTCGTGAATTCCTGATTTAGTTCAGAGTTGATGAAATAACCGTAATCTTCAAAATCAATTGAAATGTGGTCGTCTAGAACTCTTACAGTGTCATGTTTGACCTGCGCATTGAAAACAGCACCATATATATTCTCGTAGCCATTTTCTGATCTTACTGAATATTCCGTTTTATCTTCTAAAGTAAAATCCTCAAATTCAACCGCTTTTATTGCCCCGTTGAATCTGAAGTCATATTCTCGGAGAAAGTTATATAGCAACTCTCTCTCCAAAGATTTACTTTCTTGAAGCGCTTCAGTTAACTTTTTCACTTTGGATAAATAGAGCTTATTTAGAAATAAATCCCTTTTATTTTCAACACTTCGCATCTCCATCAGGTTACTGATAACATCATCTAGAGTATCAGCACTTAAAAGGGGATTTTCCCTTTCAGAAATTTTGTTAGACACCTGCTTTTCAATCAATTGCTGTAAGGTCTGCTTATCTTGAATGGTAAAATCTTTACCACACATATTCGTGAATAATGTCACTTTGACTTGGTGAGCAGAGCTTTCGATAAACTCTTTATCAAAGTTATCTAAAACACTTCTAATTGCTGAAGCATGAGATGATATATCTTTCAGATTCATAATTTTATTCTTTATTATTGATATTGGATTAATTATATCATTAATAAAAGTAAAAGAGGATAGTGCGAAGCTATCCTCTTTTAATTTAACAATCCCAAATAAATACTCTATCTAACTCAGGCATAGCAGACCTACTATAAATTTGACCATCTAAATCAAATTCTTGATGCGGCAACTCCATAATTGGATTGTTCTTGTGCGTATTTTTGTTTCCAACAAGTATAAGTCTCTTCGTGTGGTTTCTATCTAAAATCCACTTAAAATCGACTCCAAACTTGTTTCCACCAAGATGCATTTTTATTGGATTGTATTTATGTGTAACCCAAGAGCAAACAACTGTCTCTGCTTTATATTTTCTAACAGCTTCTCTACCATCAAGCTCAATAACGTTATCACCGTATGGAACAACCTCTTGACCTAACTTAGAATACTCAGAAATCACACCAGAAAACTTGCTTGCTTTCTTCGGATCTTGCATAAAGTTGTCAGTTGCAATAATCCCCAAAGAACGACCATAAACACCATTACCTGAACCGATCTCTATGGCTTTTTCAATGTTTAAAATCTTGCCCCTGATGAACTCTATTAGTTCAAGAGTTGGAATGCTGTAGAATCCATGCTTTATGCAGAAAAACTGGAACTGCTTGCGCGTAAACTGAGACAGCTCTTTTTCACTGACAACATTTAACATCCCATCACTATCAAGCAACAACATCTCTAAATCAAAAATGTTTTGTGAAGTGATAACCTGACCTTGTCCAATGGTATGGTTAATTTTATTGCTGAACATACATCACCCTCATTTAGAAGGGTAATGTACGCTATTTTGAACAAAATATCCAACTGGTTGGTTGTGATTTAACGACAGCTTAAAATCCATAGGATTACAGCGAGATAGGGTAGCATCGCACATGAAACTCCAGCAAATAAACAGGTGTAATATGCCGCTTTTTTCCTGAAGACAAATGACTGTTCAATCGCAGCCTTTTGTGCTGTTTTTCGAATAGAACTCGCGTAATCTACTAACCATTCTGGAAGCTTGTCTCTGTTCGCAACATACCAATCAACATCGCTATTATGAATCTCTCCAACAAATAAGCTCGCAGTATCTTGCCCTTTGTTTTTACAATGCGCTACTACATATTCAATCATGTGGATTGAGCGTAGTGGGATACATGCATTAGGTTCAATGTATTCTAACCATATCCAGTCAGGATCAGCAAATCTCATGCGTTTATTAAACGTACCCTCTCTTCGTAAGACGTTCAATTTCATGTATTCTTCAGGAGAGGGGAAGCCACACAATTCACGCCTTATCTCTGGCGCAACACTATGGAACTTTAAAGAAGACGCGACATCATTAACAGAATAAATTCCGTGAATTCCGAAACGATGGCTTTTGGTTGTCTTTTCGGCAATCGATGTCTTAATCAGAGAGTAGATAAATCTCGGATGGATCATCGACCTAAATGCAAAGTTAAATGCTTCCTTAGGCTTAAAGACCATCCAGTCGTTAACATCAAAGTCTAGCCCTTCATACATTTGCTTCATGGACTTCTCACAGTACTTTACACCTGGTGCTGATTTAATGGTTTCATTAACAGCTTTTACGTAGTCAAGATTTGGACCACCTGTGATTCCATGAAGAATACCATATACATGCACTGTCACCCCATCGATTGTCACCACAGCGCTATCAAGTCTCTCTTGTTTTTTATCTTTAATATTATTTAGAATTGACATCATTTTTTCTCTTTAGATTTTTTCTGAAGTTATTCTATTTTTTATCGAATATCAACACCGTTCAGTGCTTAACCTTCAAGGTTATTTCTAATTTTCAATGAAAATTTGCGTCAACACGCTGTTTTTGTGTCGTTTTTTATTAAACAAAACATTTTTGGAAACATTATTGTGTACAATTCATGAAGTGAAAGTTATGATTCTAAAAACATAAACCTTGAAAAAACAAACAAAAGAGTAAAATTTCAATGATATCTAAACAGGCTCGAATTGAGTTTTTCTCGCTAGCAGTAATGCATCTATCTATGGTGTACATTCTAATGCTAGCTAATGAAAACGCTACTTACATCGCTCTTGATTACTATGGGCTATACGTATTTGCTACACTTGCCGTTATTGGCACATTCAAAGACAAGTACGATTTCAAGTATGGTGTGATTTCACTACTGGTTGGGGGAAGCCTTGCGTACTTTATCGATATAAAGGACGTAGTGGTCTACGTCATGGAACAAATGGGTATGCACTTCCCTAACCCGAACACAATTGGCTTTTTTACATACTTGGCAGTATCAATCATTTCGATATGGAACATACTAGGAATTATCTTGAAAAAGATTAAGTTTTCATTTTTCAAAATGTTCTCATCAATCATGTTCCTTGCGTCATTTACTGTCGCCATATTGTTCCACCAGCTTATCGTGATCAATCAATTTAATTTCTCTCACGATACGAGAAGTGTTCAGACAAAATCAATTCTATCTGATATTCATAAAAAGGAATTCTTTGACGGGTACTGTCAGGGCAATTATTTATTATGCATATCAACAACAGGTGAAGAATTTGAAGACTCAATCAATCATCTAGCGAAAAGAGTGCCGAGCATCAGCGAGACTAAAGATGTCATTATTGATGTCCATAACACACTGAAGAAAAGTGAAGTAGGGTATTTCTCATACACTTACACAAACTTAATCGATGAATTCTTCATCATTGAAACATACGTAAATAAAGACGCTTCTTACCTTGTGATTGATAAACCCACACATGAAGCACACGTATTCTTTGCTTCTAAAATATTCATGTATTTATTCCAGGCTTTTACTACTATTTGGTTTTTATTTGGCACTATGCTAATAGCGATGCACCAAGATGTAATAAACAGGAAGAAAGCAGACAGTTGAGAATTGATGGAGCCTGAAGGCTCCATTTTTTATCTGGAAAGGACAGTGGCATCAAGGTATTCTCTATCCATTTTTTGGATTGTATCGATTGGTAGCTTACGCCTCTCATTAATTGGGAGTCTCAATATATCTTTCTTATAAACAGGCACCACCTTTAACACCTTTACATCAGAAGTCCTGTATACCAGATACTCGTCATTTAAAGCCTCACCATTTTCCATCGCAATAGCAATTGAAGTACCGCACGTATCAATAATGGGCGAAATAAGCTCATCAAATTTCTCTTTTGATAACTCGTAATCATTCCTTAACTCATTAATATCTTCTATTAAATCAAAGACAGAGTCGAAGTTATTAGCATAATCAGAGAACTGTTTAGTGTCGCTAAAAAGGGTATCATCAATGTCATTGAGCAATTGATATACAGTCGGTAACACAGTGCAAACAGAATCAACTGGAATATGATTTAACATTTTCGGTTCTCTATCCTTGTACTGACACTGATACAAAACGCCTTTTTCCACCCATTCTGACTCTTCATCAAAATCCATATCTTCTTCAAATATCTTATAATTAGTCAAAGCGTATGCCAAAGCAGAGCTTCTGCGCTCAAAACCTAAAAAGTATACAGCTCCATTATCACCACCAAGCTTATCATGCCTTGCTTTGGTCGGTTTGAATCCTGTATCTGCGTTTTGTCCTCTAAAAAGTAGCATATTCATATCTCATGATTCTTCTATTGCATTAATTATATCCAAATTCGGCTTATATAACATCAGTTATATCCCAACTAAAGCCAGCTATCTATCGCTTTACAATCGCTTAAATTCATATAAAATCATTGAAAATTAACTAATAAAAGAAAGAAATACAAAATGTATGCATTATTTTTTCCATTGGCGATAATAATTTGTTTGATATTCTTATTTACCAAGCATAATTCAGATAAAAAGAAAGAATTTATTGAAAGTAGAAAAAGTAATTTCTATAACTTTAAATCTGAAAAAACAGAAAAAACAGCATTTATACCTGACTTTGAGTTTGATAACGAATCACTTGTTAGTGTATCATCTCAAACAAATGAATTTATTTTCATGCGCGGCAATAAGGCTAATATCTGTAAGTTTGAAAAAATATCCCACATTAGTATCGAGGTTAAGATTTTATCAAAACCTGTTGCAGATATTACCGTCTACTTTATAAATGGTGATTCCATTACTATTCCATTTGCAAATGATATTAGAGACGCATTCAGATTTTGTACGTTGTTTGAAAACAATTTAGGAAAAGACCCTTTCTCTAAAGATGGGGTAAAAGTAAAATCATTATCAATAATTGATTAATAAAAGAGGTAAATTGTGAGTTTATATCTACAAAGATCTGTCAATAGAATTTCCACTCTTGATGGAGCAGATACTGATGGCAAAGAAACATGGGAATTGATCGACAGTATCGATAAAAAACTGAATGAGATTGCTTCAAAATATGGACACTACTTTGATAGATGTTCCATAGGTGATCACGAACAATATGTACTTGTGTTGCACGACAAGAGACATGGCTCAACCTGCATTTATAGTGGAGAATCCTTTAGCTATGAACAGATTGAAATTCCAGATAATCCTGAATTCCTTGCAAATTCGGAAGCGATTATCGCTGAGATTAATGCTTGTGAAGATCTAAAGTGTATTCACGGCATTCAGTTTGACGAACCACAAAAACGCATATTTGTATTTTCGTAAGTCCGTCTCTTGTTGATAAATTATAAATGCAGGTCTAAAAAGCCTGTATTTTTTTCATAAATAATTTGCTGTAAAAACTGGTTTTTGATTCATTATTAGCACATAAACACGTTCATTCTTAATAATAGCTTTCACGTAATCTTTGTTTAAGTTGTCAAAATATTCGCCTTCAAAACCTATCAAAATCAGATTTTTAATCCAAGCCACTTTCTCAGGCTTATCTGGCGTTATAAAGCCTCCAAACTGAATTAGTTCAGATTCATCATTTTCCTTCACAACCTCCAAATGGTTTTGAATCAATGAGTTGCCGTACAGCGTTTCCCCCTGATCATCTAAAGTAACGGTTTCATAACCGCTTAGATGAACGACAAAACTAGGTGCGTCAAAGATCATCATCCCCTCATGGTACACTGTATGGATGTACAGTATTATGCTGATCATTTCACAATGGTGTCAACCCTAACATTCAGTTAATTTATTTGTTAAAGATCGTCTTCATGATAAAATTTGTTAAAACGCCAATTTAATTGGCGAATATTCGAATGGTTTTCTCGCTCTTTGTGCGTTTTGATTTTCAGAATATTCTGAACACTCGAATTTTGTATGTTTAATAAATAAACTAATTAAGAGAGATATTATTTATGAATAAGTATTGTGAAGCTTGGGCGGAAAAGCTTGGAATTGAGATCGCTGAATACATGGGTGCTGGTGATAATGGAATTGCATTCAAAACCAGTGATGACAAGGTAATGAAAATCACAGGTGATGTGGGAGAGTTCCTACATGCTCATAATCTTAAAGGAAAGTCTCTAAAGCACTTTGCCGAGATTTATGACACACGAATATTTCTAGACGGTAGTATGGGCATACTAATGGAAAAGCTTGAAATATGTGAAGAGCTAAAAGAACAATTCAAGACACTCTGTTCAATTGCCAAATCGAAGAATATGGGGATAGAGGAAGTCGATATCGATGAGGATGAATACTTCGACAGCATTTACGATCTTCAGCAAAACATCGCTGAGCTATTCACCGAAGACCACCAAAACAGACTTTTTTCAAGTGATCTACATCATGACAATATTGGTCTTAAGGAAGATGGGACGATTGCGGTTTTCGATATGCGGTATGATGAGCACATATTGAGAAAATTAGACATCGATACGGAGCTTAACAAGATTAAACATGAACAATACCATTCTTTACATCAAGATCGCGCTTACGATATAGAGAGGTGAGCTTCATGAATATTACTGATCTTAAGCTTTTTCACGGCACCACCTCTGATAACTGGAATCCCAACTGTAATATGGGATATCTTTATGTGACAACCCATATCGAACATGCAAAGTATCACGCAAAAGATAGAGTTGAATCTGAAATGTCCGAGGGGATTGCTTCAGATATGGTGCTAATAATGCTCAATAATGAATGTTTATCTGAATTTGAGCTGCTTCCTGATAATGATGTGGACGAAAGTAACGGCTACGAGACATGGCAAGAGTCTTTGAAAGAGATTGGCACACTTATCCTGGTAGGCGACACACGAAAGCTTAAGTACCATTCTAAGATTCTTAAGTTAACTCCATCTTCTGACCTTGCTCCTTAACCATTAAGTATCAACATCCACTTGCATCAAGGATGATGCAACATAATACATATCAGATTTTTTCACCTAAATACTTGATTCTTATTATTGAAATTGGACTCAATTTATTGTCTAATTGTTTTTTATTAATCAATAAAAAGATAAGCATCAAATATGAAAAAAGGTCTACGAAAAATCATACTGATCAATTCCTACTTGAAGGAGCTTGTATCGGAAGTTGAGATTGGTAACAACACCATGATTACGGGTGATAATGGCGCGGGTAAAACTAGCTTTCTTAAGCTAATTCCAGCCTTTTTCGGCATGAAAACATCCAAAATCTCAAAGAAATCTGAAAATACTGACAATTTTGTGCAGTTTTACCTTCCATATAAAAACTCATACATTGTCTATGAGTACGTGACACATTTAGGCAATGTCGCTCAAGTGGTTCTATCTAGACACCATACCACCAGCATCGAGCCTAAAGTTCAGTATCGTTTCGTAGCCAAGCCGTTTGATGCTTCTGATTACCTTAATGAAGAGCAAGAAGGTAAGTTCATTGCACTCGAACCGCATGAATTGCATACATTATGGTCTGAGCGCCTTATTAACTTCACTAAAGCAGTACCTACACAGTCAGACTTCCGTAAGGTTATGCAAAATGATGAGTTAAGAACCGTTGAAAAAGACTTCCATCCATACTCACTAACAGGTGGTCGAAACAACCTTAAACACATCGATTACATCGTTCATGCCTTGATAACGGGTAAGGTTAGCATTCCTGATATCAAATCATTATTAGCAAAAATCATGCATCAAAGCGGTGGAGACTACAAACTCCAGTTTAACCCGAATGAGGCTGAGCGTTGGATTGAGCATTACGAAGTTGTCAGCAAGTTCGAGTCTAAAAAAGAGTCTTACATGACCACTCTTGAAAACGGCAATGAACTGATTGAAAACGAAGACCAGCTTGAAGTTCAAGCTAAGTACATCGAATCTGCCTTGCAGGTAATTACTGAGCAGTTTGTAGAGCTTCAACAATCGGTGCAGGGCAAGAAGTCGGTACTGAAAGAAGCTGAGAACGCGAAGAATCAATTAATTGAGACAAGCAGTGAATCGCTATCCAACCTAAAGGGTCGCATTAGCGGTGCTTCAACTCAAATCGATAAAATCAACCGTCAGCAAGATCACTTCATCGACCAGGAGATTGAGCACAAATTAGCGTTGTTTGAGTCCATTCCTGAAAAAGAAGCCGATGTTGCAACGCTTCAGTCTGATCTTGATTACTATAGCTCTCACTCTAAAGATATTGAGCAGATTAATACTGAGTCAGAGCTTCGTGTTAAAGAAAAGAATGCAGATATTAAGCGCGAACAGAAAGCGAAAGAGTCCGCATTGAAAGCAATTGATGGAGAGCATGAGATTGCCAAGTCTTCTCTAGAGCAAAATCATTCGAAACTTATCAGTCAGATTGAAAAACAATACTCTCAAGAGCGCGAAATTTCGATTGGTGAAAAGCACAAAATTGAAGCAGAGATATCCTCATTAAGCAACGCTATCTTATCCGTACCTCTCGATGAAGAAGTGGTAGCAATAGCGGCTGAAATCTCTAAGACTCACACTAGAGAAGTTGAGCTTCTTAACGAGAGTGGCAGCTTGAGCAGCCAAAAGTACAGCATCCAGAATTCAGACCTGTTGAGTGAAAAAAATACAATCACATCACAACTTAAAGAGCTTCTGAATGAGAAAAACGCTCACTTAAAATCTATTGAAACACTGGATGAATTGAAGAACGGACTAAAAGGCTCAGCTCTTAATGCGATTCGCGCTATTGATCCAGAACTAATCAATAACCCAATCATCAAGGTGCTTGGTCATAAACTGCTTCTCAGAACCGATTTAAGTGCTCATATTGATGAAATCGATATTGATGCTGGCATCTACGGTCTACACCTAGATATCGACTCTCTTCAGTCACCAAGCGAATTCGAAGACATGGATAACCAAATCATTATCCTTGATGAGAAAATCGCAGAAATTGACGCAAAAACTGAAGCTATTCGCCAACGTTTAAAAGAAATCGAAGCCAAAATTGCAACCAACAACGTTGAGCTTAAGCGACTTGACAAAAAACTTGATGAAGTAAGAACTCTGATCGATGAAAACAAATCGAAAAGGGAGTTCTTGTCAGATAAGAAAGCTTCTCTTATCGCTGAAAAGGAAGCCTCACTCATTAAGCGAAAAGAAGCCGCTGAAAAGATGCTTCGTAAGGCTGAACGCAACATTACTGCTATCACAGAGAAAAGAGATGAAAGCATTGAAGAGCTGAATGCTTCACACCTTACTGCAAAGTCAGACTGCGACACCATGTTTTCTGAAAAGCGCGAAGCAAGTGAAGACATTTTTGAGCAGCGCATTGACCGTTTAAAGAAAGACATTAAAGCGATTAGAGAAGACGCTAACGCTCGCATCAATGACATCGATTTCGACAATGAAGCCTACCGCGCCGTTAAAGCAAGCTATGACAAGCTCATTGAAACGATTGAAGAGTACAGAAGCTACGAACCTTTAATCAACAGCTATACAAAATTCAAAGAGGACGACTTATCGCGTCTCGATGACCTAATAGCTGAAAAGCAAAGCTTACTGCAAGAGCAATCACTTTTGACTCAAAAAGTTGAAATAGCGAAGCAAGACTACGCTCGTAAGAAAGCCGATATCGAAACTGAAGTGTCAGCACTAAACAGAAAGATTGATGCTTTGACAGAGCTAAAATCAAACCTAACATCTCTACGCTCAAGCTTGAGTGATATGGGTATTGAAACAGTCCACGATGCTGAGCTTCCTAATGACTTTGATATTTCAGACTTTGTAGCCACCAACCAGAAACTTGTCAGCAAAACAATTGCTATGGGTAAGAGTGTTAAGCGCGAGCTTTCTTCAATTCAACAAGAGTTGGTTAGTAATGGCAGCGAAGATATCCGTAAATGTTGGAATGATGAAGTCGGGATGATGACCACGAGCAATAGTCACAGACTTTACCGCGCTCAAATTGTCGCATTTAACAAAATCGTTCATGAAATCATTCCAGGCTTCAAACAGATCGTGATCAGTAATGCCTTAGCTATGGGGCATGGTGTAAATGAGTTCAAACTCCAACTAAATGGCATTTCTAGAACGATTAACGACCTTGGAAGAAAAATTTCGGATGCAGTAAACGGGTGCTCAAACTACGACTCTATTACAGATATCAGCATCAACCTAGAGTCCGTAATCCATAAAATCCACGGTTGGGAAAGCATTGTTGATTTTTGTGATGCCTACACAAGCTGGCAAGAAAGCGATTACAAAGAGAACATTCTACCTGGTGAAACATTTAAAAATCGCCTGAAGCAAATCATCGATATTAAACGTATCGGTAACTCAGACGTTAAGATTGAAGACTTGTTTAATGTCGTATTCGCGGTAACTGAAAATGGCAGAAGAAAGACCGCTCGCACAGCGACTGACCTTGAGAAAATGAGTAGTAACGGTCTTACATTCCTATTCATCTCAACACTGTATCTAGGCATGATTAAGGTGCAGAGGGGCGCTAGCCTTGTCTCTATCCAATGGCCTGTAGACGAATTAGGCAAGCTTTCTACTGAAAACACGCTGAGACTTATCGGCATTCTTGAAAATAACAACATAGCCATCGCTACAGCTCTACCAGAGCCGAATATCGATCTGATGAACTCCTTTGGCAAGATGTATCACATTAGCAAACATGGATACCTAGTAGAGAACAACGTTGAAAAAGATGAGCTAGCACTAATGATGGAGAATGCGTAATGAGCACACTATTTGAAAAAACCGTGAACTTACTTTTGAGTGGTGCATTCATTTGCAAAATCACCGAACCTGAGGCACATAACTATCTTAATGACAGCCAAAATCAATACAGCGTAGATGTATTTGTTAAGCAAATTGGTAAAACACTGAAGAGCAGCAACAACGAAAATTGTTTCTATCTAGCATATCAAGAGATAACCTCAGAAAACCGCGCTCAAATCGCCAAGAACATCGAGCAGGCTAGAAATAGTGTTAAGCCAGCCGTTGAGTCAATTCGCGTCATTCTGGACGGTTTAAGAAGCGATATGGGCTTGTACGAGGGTCAAGAGATCGTTGAGGCTACAATTGAGAGCTACGCAGAAAATAATGACTCTTGTAAGGAGAGATTCCGTATCTTGTCGCAATCTCCAAGCATCAAGAAAGGCTCTAAGCTGAAAGACAACCTTCACGACCAAATCATGATGGTGTTGCAGTACCTTGTTCGTGAAGGATACCTTGTTCAGCCTAATAAAAATCGAAACATCTTCCTGGTCACAGGGAAAATTTCATTCTTAATTGATTACCTTGATTTCATCAATGAGCGAGAAAAAATTATCGAAAAAGTTCGTGATGAAAGTGCTAAGCAAGGAGTGTTGTTTTGAGTGAATTATCAACGCTTATCAATCTTTTAAAGAAGAACTCAGACATTCTTGATGACGTATACAATCAAGGAACAAAGATTGAAGAAACCCAGAACAGGGAAAGAGCATTGGAACTGACTACCCAACGGGTAGTCTATGCCACCTCTGAGGGGTATCGTCTGAATCCGAAATTGAGGAACTTTTTTGACTCAATTTTCGGCAAAGAAACCAGCTCATACATTGATACTGATTTCAATGAACGCAAAAAGGTGATCCTAAATCAGATCAGTGCATATTCAGTTGCTAAGTACAACAATGACATGATCGGTATGGATAATGCCTTCTTCCTGATAACGGATGAAAGCTTTGCTACTGCGCACCAAGCTAAAGATGTAGTCGCAAAACTTCGTAGACGCGCAAATAGTGAGTTTTCTCACATCAAGCGTCTGGAGGAAAAAATTAAGCTCAATGAAGATTCAGCAAGGATTAGTCGCGATGTAATTGAAGCATTTAGGCAGTTCAGTTCAGATGATTTTCTATTGGCACCAAATATCGACCATAAAATTTACAACTTCATCAAAAAAGAACTGATAGATCCTGTCATCAAGCTATGCGCTGAAATGACAGAAATCTTGAACAAACTTGCTGAAAACTCGATCAAGTTTAAAGAGTACAGTAAAAGCAATGAGCTTATCACCGCATTCTCTGACTATTGGATGCTTAGTCCTTCATATGAAATTGATGAGTTTACCGATGAGCAGTACGGTGAAAGCCAGTTCTTGATTCCAGACCCAATAATTCAAAGTGCTGTTATCGATATAGATTCTGATGAAAATGACGAGTTTGTGACAGATACGATTGAGAAAATCAAAGATGGAAACGATAAGTTAACGAAGGTAAAAAGTGAAGTCATTGAGGCTGAAAGCGTTGAGGCACAAGAGCTGCAAACCGAAAAGATTGTCACATTACATCGAGGTCAGTTTGAAGTTGATTGCCGCAGCTTCCTCACAGAAGTTGTCAAAGAAAAAACCCGTACCAATAACGGATTGTCAGCGAAGAAATATCATAGTGAGAAGGGGCTAGTCTATGACCTAGACCAGTGGCTGTTTGGCTTAACCATGTATCACGCCAAGTTGAATAATCTTTACAGGAGCAGGTTTAAGATAGAGCTAGATGGCGATAAACGCTATGACACTTTCGGAAACCTACTTTTGAAAGAGGTATCTGTAGAATACCAACCTTAACAGTATCCCGCTAAGCGGGATACCTTAAATTCTGTAGAAATAAAATGAATAAATTAACGAAATCAGATATCAATAGACTACACGGAATAGTCAACAAAACTACTGATAGCACCTGCATGGCTACCAATGCGATAAAGTCTTTGCACGAGGACTTCGGGATTGGGAAAAGAGTGTCGAAGACGCATGTTAAATTCAATTCAAACGACAAAATAAAAATAATTAACAATATAAAAAGTCGTTTTAATTTAGATTTAAGAATAGCGTTAGAGGGTGACAGGACTACATTTTCTAATAAATCTGGCAATGAAAAGCTCGCTACTGAATCGCCAAAAGAGAAGAATATTGAAGTCCGATCTTTAACGGGAATCGTGAAGATTAATGGCATTGAATCTCACTTGTTTGATCCGTCAATCTCAATAGTTATGAACTCTGAGCAACTTAAGTCAGTTGAGCATACTTCAATTATCATTGTGGAAAACTATGTTGCCTTCAAGAAATTGTCTTCATTTATTCTACCTAAGCATCATGATTTTGCAGACCCTCTTATTGCATACAGGGGTGATAACACAAGATCTCCGATTGATGGGGCTATTGAGCGTCTAAATACCATTACTTATAGCTGGATGGATTACGACCCACAAGGTTTCAATTTAGCCATTGCTAAAAAAGAAATTACGAAGGGAACCTTACTACCTTCAAACCCTGAGCAATTGTATTCGCAAAATTACGGTAAAAAGGATGTTTTTAATAAACAGTTACGATTTGTTGATGGACTTAAGGATAAAAACATTGAGTGGGTTAATGATCATATAAACATAATGACGAACAAACTCATGGTACTTACTCAAGAGGGCATCATACACTCTGAGCAGCCGCTAAAACTAAAAAGTTGGTGAGCATTGACCGAAGTCATTAGTGTTTATGATTGAAACCACTATCGCTCTTATTAGATTTTGAATATTGCAGATTAGCTTTTTCAACCCTCCAATGGCAACCATTGCATTCACATTTATGAATAAAAAGGCAATATACCCTGATATTACCCTCGGAGATTTTCCAATATCGGGGTTATTTATGCATACATCATGAATACTAGCTAAAGCGTGTGTGCCACACGCAAACTTCAATGCCTCTCGCTTTCTTTCCCTGTTTTTTATATCATATAAAAAATAACAATAGAAAAAGCAGAAGAAAATGAAGAAGGTAAACGAGGTTCAATTTTATCAAAATGGTAAAGTTCAAGTACCTATAGCCATAGGTGTCAACAACTTAGATATTAGCCAAGATACCCTCACATCCACTCTCAAGAGTTTTGAAGAGTTTTTTGCCATTGAACTGGCAGGTGAGTACTTAAGATTTAGTGCAGACCGCTCGGAAACTTGGGACTACGTTGATGAAGGACTCGGCACACACGATTTCCCATCCGAAATTGATGATTTCACACTTGAGTGCCTGAACAATGGTGAAAGCAGAAGAATCTCTGTAAACAACATTGATGTTTTGAATCTGGATGAAGAAGATGAGCCATACTTCCATAATGGAGGCGTTAGGGCAGAGTGGATTGATGGGAAGCTTGACCGAGAAAAATGGCTCTATCTGGTTGAATCGAGACCTGATGAACCAAAAGAGGGAGATAAGCCATTCATTGCCGCGATCATGACATACGCTGCTGCTTTCAACCAAAAGGCTTACCGTCCGAACTGGCAATCTTCCGATCAATGGAACTGGGATCTGATTAATGAAGATCACCCGTCATTAGATACGCTACGAAATATCAATGAGGCTCAATATTCAACCCCTATGGTGGTAGATGTTCCATTTGATGAGGTCAGATATCAGTTGTTTAGAGATCACATACACAATCAATATCCACACTTGGACATCAATTTTCTCGATTCCATTAACCAGGCAGTATTGAAGCTTAATGAGAGAATTGCTTACGAGCATGATACCGACAAGTTGGCAGAAAAATTTCTTTCCGTAATATCAAAATTCGATAAAGAAACTCAGAAAAACATGTGTTCTTTCATCAACAAAAAGAGCTTCAATGAAGCAAAATCTTTTGTTAATAGCTCACACAAGCGTATTTTTGAGCCAGAGTTACCAGAAGTGTCTGACAGCGCCTTAACGATGTGAACTTCACTTTAGACAAAAAAAGAAAAACCAGTCATAGACTGGTTTTTTTCATAATAACTGTTTAAGAGTGATTCACAACGCAAATGATATAAAAGCACATAAGACTTATACATCGCTTGTAGGTTCTGAATGTTTTTTATTATACATAAACTGTTCGCGGTGTAAAGCATTATTTGGCTAAGGTTAACAGCGCCTTGAGGTTCTAGAGTGATAAATCACCCATCCCTCTACCGATCTTGTTCAAGTTATCCTCTAAATGCTTAGCTAGCATGTTTCTTAAGCTTTGATTGTCACCCGTATCTTTGAGCAGATCCATAAGGTTATGCACCTTTGTAGCAGAACCAGACATAAGGGAATCGATCAAATGACTCCTGAAAGGAGTTTTAGGGTATCTGGTTAAAGTAGATGTAGTAGATTTATCAAAACCAGGGAATCTATCATCAACCCCCTTAATTTCATTAATGGCTGACATAACATCTGTAAGCACTATATCCGCCCTTATTTGATCAGCTTTAGGTAAGTTTGGATATTGAGCCATAAGCTTGAATAAGTTTTTACTACCAACCATAGAGCAGCCCAGCGACTCTGGAGCATCACCTATCGATTGATAGTAAGATGTGTATCGAAACAGGGCATTTGGAAAACCTGTGAGGGTATGGGCTTGCGTGGTTAACTCATATGACTGAGTATCTCTGTTCAAAACAACTACATTTTCAGACAAGCGCTCTTTGCGGCTCATTTTATCCAGATACTGACTAATCTCTTGCTGATGCTTTGTTAGCTCTTTTTTGAATAGGGCAGAAATAACATCGGTACGCGAATAACCGTAGTTAGCAATTAAGCTTATAGCTTTATCATGATCGCCAGACCTTAGCGTTTCTCCGATTGCTTTATCCATAAACTTTTCTTCAATGACTTGCATTTTATGGAGAGCATCGAAATCCTTGAGAGTGAAACTAGCAACAGAATGATTCTGTATAGAGTCAGATGCTATCCTTTTCATCGCGATCTTGCCAATCTCAGAATTGATGATTTTCTTGTTCATCAAGTCTTGTATTGCTACTGGTGAGGTAACAAAGCTTAACATTTCTGAATCCATAAATTTATTTGGCAGGCTTTCTAGTATCTTTACCGACTGCTCATAGGGGAGAGTATTCATTGCGCTTGATAGAAGCTTGCTATCTTCAATGGTAAGGTAATCAGACCATGAGGCAGCAATATGCTTTATCAGTAAGCTATCACGCATCTCAAGCGCTTCTACGAGATGTTCATGCACACTTTTGTCTGACTCACTAATCATTCTGTAGAATGGGGTAATTTCATTTACCGTTACACTCATGGGAATTGCGGAATTAGGGACTAAAAATTCGCTTTCTGAAGAAGAGATAAGTTTACTAACATCAAGTACGTCTGAGCGCTTAAACTTTGCTGAAACAACTAAGCCGCAATAACCAGTCACAAAATCCTGTCTTTGTTCCATAATCTGTTGAGCGTTCATGATTGACTCGGTAGGAAAGTTAGACATTTCAGAATGAGCAAACTGTGATGCAGAATCAACATCCAATGAAAAACTAGCGATTAGTGCGCCTTTTGTAAAAATATTGCTTTCGATTCCTGATAGCACATCATCTCTTATTTCTTTTGTTAAACAGTTAATGCCTCTATGCAAAGTAATGACATCATCCGTCTCTTGCCCCTCAATCATTTTTAGCTGTTTATAATCAGAAGCAGTTAGGAATACATCGTTTTGACTATATTGGTAACTGGTAAGTTTTGATATTACTTCATTCATAATTGAATACTTTTTTGTTTTTAATATTAAATGATTATATCAAACTAATTTGCCTTGCAGTAGGGTTTCTGATACCAGCCGTTAAAACTTAAATTAAAGTGGATATAATGACATTTTATTGGAAACTAATATCAATCTTCAATTTTATTTTGACAACACTCAAATTAGAAAGTACGATACCATCAAATCAATCGAACAGTGTTTTATTGGAATAAAAATGAAAAGTATAAAATTTGAAAAAAACGCAATCATAAAAGAATTCATGCCGAGCTACCTATTCGGATGGGGCATTTTTTGTCTATCTATATTCACATTCTCCCTTATGTCATTTGGAAACAATAGCTTTTTTACTGACATCATATTAAATGTATTAATTGCATGTGTTGGTGCTGGACTTTTGATTTGGTCTGTAAGTGAGGCTGTCAACGGGTTTAGATTCATATTGTCAGATGAACTTAAAATAGATAAAAGTGGAGTAGAGATTGAATTACCAAAACTTACAAATTTTAGAGACTCATCAGATTTTAATTTTGAAGTAATCAATGATGAATTGGTAGTTTATAAAGACGTAATTAAAATAGCTCATTTTGATGAAACAATGGCGAACATTGGGTTTGAATGTAAAATACTAGATGAAAATGATAATGAGATCCCTATAGTGATTAGCTGTTTTCAATCTAGAACGTTCAATTTGCTTGTTTATCCTAAAAACAGATCTGATCTAAAAAGGGCTAAGAAGATGATAATTTCATCAGAAAAAGAACTCATTACAAAGATAGATTATGTGAACAATGTAAGATTTTGATTTTCATTTATGGTGATGTCTTATTGATGAACAAGTTACCTTATTGAGATTATTAGCAACATCGAAACCATTGATCAACTAACGATTGTCTAATAAAATAAGTCACTTACAAAGTTAAAATGGTTGTTGAAAATGAAGCAAATTCCAGATGAGTTCACGCTCAAAACAGGTAGGTACTATGATTTCGAACAAGCTCTTTATTGCTACCTAACAGAACAAGATGGCGAAGACGCAGTTTACTTCATCGTAGACCCATCAAGAGGAATGTCATACGAAATTCGAGTTCCTCTTAATCTTCATAGCAGCGATAAGGAAATCAAGGAAAGAGTATTAAAGTCATTCATGAATGATGATTACGTTGGTTCACCAATGAATTTTCAGCAAAAACTAACTAAGTTTGGATGGCGAAATCATAAGGAAAAACTCTAGTTAATAGCGAACGCTAATTTTCAATAAAGGCAGCATTTTCAATGCTGCCTTTAAATTTAAAATCATCAAGTGAATTTATTTCAACTTCCTAAATGAACATGTGAATAGGTCGGTTGAATCATAATTTCATCTATCAATATAAGTACGCATATATGTAAAAAAATAAAACTGTTTGCAAGGTGTGTTATTTGCTAAAATATATACAGATAAGTAGAGTTATAGGTTTTATGATGAGTGACAAATTAAGGTTTAGGGTCGAAGCTATTGATGGAAACTTCGAGCGTGAATACGATACAGTTGAAGAATTCAAGAATAAAGAGTTAGGTCAGTACGTTGGCTTAAACTCTTACAGTATGACATCTTCTGATGGAATTTGCGTATATTACCCAGCAGATGATTACACAAAAAAGAAAATTGAAGATTACCAATCCGCATCAATCGCAAACGATCTCGCAAAAAACTATGAGAGAAACACACAAGTCATCATTGCCAATGCTAGCGGCTTAGGCTTTGCAAATCTGTACAAAATGCAAAAGCATATCGAGAAAAATGGCAATGATAGTGAATACTATGTTGAAACTGACTCTGGAAGGTTCTTTATTGAATCTAGAGATGATGGCTCGTTCTTTAAGCCTTTAGAGCAGGGTAGACACTTCAACATATATGCGGCGAAAAAAGACCAGATCATTGATGTGTTTAAGAGTGAGAGCTTAGGGTTTGGCGTTAAGAAGAAAGAAGGTATCAACTCTTTCCTAATTGATCCGAATACTATGCTTATACAGGACACCACGAAGACACACACTTCCATTGAATCAATCAAGAATGTTAAAGCTTCAAAGGAAAATGGTGTGGTCTCAGTTATTCGCTCTAGCTTTTATGATGGGAATGAAGATACTCCTGGCACAACGCACAAGTACACACCTGCTGTTATATCAGTCGATAGAGATACATACTTTTCAATTCTGAAAGAGCACTATCCAGAGTATGCGCGTGAAAGCGAACGTGATCAATTTGATTATGATGAACACTATAATCTAGAAACAAATACGTTCGGATACGTTTACGATAAAGATTTCCCAATTGATATCAGCAAAGTTAATGGTTTTAACGCCAAAATACTGAAAGATAAAGATACCACTATGGGTGAGGTAATCTTGGTTACTAAGGACTTTCTAGATGAAATCCATTCTAATGATGCTCAAGGTCTGACAGTGAGTATGTATGATGGTGATGTATATTTAGAGCTAGGTAAGGCATATGAGGCAACTGGGTCAACCTTTAGCGCCAAGCGCTCATTCGCTGAAATACCGACAACTCATTTCAAGAAGATGAAGCCCAAAGAAAATGATTTAGATTTTCTCTTCTAATCCAGAAGCGCTCTTAAGAGCGCTTTTATTTTTAACCAATATCAGAACAAAAGTAAATTCAAATCCTACAGTAGAACTCAATTCCGTTGCTTATATTGACTTTTGATAAATCCACCCATAAAATTAATTTGTTTGAAAGGGCACGAAATGCATAGCTCACTTAAAAAGCCTCAGCTACCAACTGAGGCTTTTTACATATATCGTGAAACTCAATTTAAACCCTGAATATCGATAATTACTCTTCCACAAACGAACAAGTAATAGTGTCTTTGGATTGTTTTCGAATATTTCCACCCGCCAGCATTGAAAGTAAATGCATGGTATCAACAAGATCTTCTAAGCTACTCATTTTAATCTTTTTCTTGGTTCCATCAACAACCTCTAATTCTAACGAAAAGCTAATGGACATAGATCTATCTGACGTTTTTGCTAAAGGTTTCGCCTGGATTATCTCTGAGATTAAGTATGGTCGTTTACCGAATAGAAGTGTAATTTGCTTTGTCGAACAAGATACACTTGCGTCTGTACCAAATCTCTTAGTTTCTACGTAGCTTCCTCCTGACGAGTTAAAAGAGGTAATTTGTTCATCTAAATCTTTATGATTCATCTTTTGCGCGAATTTGGTCATGATGGTTAGACAAATCCCTGCGAAGACACAAAACAAAACCACGGATAAAAATATATAGTCTTCTGTCATATTATTCATAATATAGTCTTTTTATTTGTTTAATTAATGAAGCCAACATTAATCATAACTTATGAGGCTATGTAGACAATAACTGCGATCAATGAAAGGGCTACAAGGATAATAGAACCTATAAGCGTCATATCTTTATCAAATGCTTCAGTTTGAGCATACTGAGACTCAAGAATCGAATCATCGTCTCCAAAGCTTATAAGCCCACCAGACCAGCCTGCTATTGCTTCTGGTGCTAAAACTAAAGCAGGGAGTAGGATACCAAACAGTAAACTATATACAGTTAATTTTGCATACAAATACTTCCTGTTCTTCTTTTCAATCGCGCCAATTTTTCCTTTGTTAAGAAACATAAGAAAAGCAAAGAAGACTAGTGAACCAATTAAGTAATAAGTTAGAAATTCCATTTTGTACTCTCAATTTTTATTTTTAATTAATTATACGGTCAATTCCTTTAAAAACAACTCAAATTGACTGGCTCATTAATCACTTACTAAACCGCATACTAATGAATCAAGGGTAGCTCAAGGCTACCCAATACCGATTGGTCACTTTCTTCTCTGATTCGTGCCGCTTGTGTGAGCAAAGATAGAGCTTGATATTGCAGCAGTTACACTGAAACACCTAACTAGACCCAAATAGTGTGTTTACTACAATTATAATTGTTAAATGAATTGAATAACTTTCTTTATGCTTGATAAAATAGAATTAAGAATTAGCATTGAAAAATAAACATGAATAAGATAATCAAAGCTCTAGAGAGCAGGCTTAACATTAAAGTTTTAAAAGAAATCGGCTCAGGTCTACAAGGAGTAGCTTACGAAACTGATGATGGTAGAGTATTAAAAATAACAAACTCTTTTTCAGAGGCGCTTAATTCAAAACACTTAATGAATGAACCCTCACAGCATACTGTAGAGTTTTATGATGTCGGTAAGCTCATCAACGACAAATACTATATCCTTCAGGAGAAAGTTGAAACGGATATAGCTCAGCAATTATTTGAGGATTTGATGGAATATGCTGAAGACCAATTCAATTACGACTTTGATTCAATGTTAGGATGTGAAACAAAGGCAGATATAGACCTCTCCGAAGAACACGCTATATTCTTCGAATCAATACAAATGGCATTAAGGGATTTGGCTTCAAAAGGCATTTATTCTTTTGATTTAACTGAAGGAAATGTGGGTCGAACTACAGACGGTAGATACGTTGTATTTGATATCGAGACTGAAGACTATGAGCCTACATTAGAAGATTTCGCATACATGAACAGAAATCAAAATGTATATAGAGAGTGCTCACATAGCCCAGGCTTTTGAATACAAGGACTGCATTTGCAGCCCTTTACTTTTTTGTATCGACTAGGTGCGAGATTGGCAGAGCAGGGCATCTGCGGGTTGTGAGCAATAATTGCAGGTCACAGGGATAAGTGCTAAAATATTGAAAATATTAAAAAAAGAACCACTTATGAAAAACAAAAATCTATCATTAGAAATTGCAAGTGATATATTATCCTTAGATAAGGATAGAATGATAAATGCTATCAATTTAAAAAATAGTAATATTCCAAATTCTTTATTTAAATACAGAGATATTAATGATTTCTCACTAGATAATCTGGAGAATGACACATTATGGCTTACTGGAGCTGACAGCTATAATGACCCATATGATTCCACTGTAAGTTGGAGCTTAGAAAGTCAAGTCGGAAACTTAAATTTTATAAACAGCCTACTTGAGAATAAAGAATACCTAAATGATGTTAAATTTGAAGAGGTAATAGGATCAAAAGACACCTTAATGGAATGCATGGGTTCTTTGATAAAAAAAGATGATGTTGGTGAAATGAGAAAAGCTCTAGGTTTAATGAAATCAGAGATTATTGATGCATATCATTACATTAGAATCATATCAAGTAAAAATAATAATATTATTGATACAGCTATGTTCGATGACTTTGAGAAAAAATTCATTGATTTGATAAATCAAATATATCATAAAACTTTTGGTTCTATGGATGATATAGATGAATTGTGCGATGAAATTTGCAACATGCTATTTTCTAACATGCTAAATCAACAGCTAGATATAAATGAAAAATATAACGAGGTCACAAAAAAAGAGTACAATATATGCTCCTTGAGTGAAGTTAATGATTCCATATTAATGTGGTCACATTACTCTAATAATCATAAAGGTTTTGTAATGGAATACGACCTTACGCAAGAAGGCTCAATAGTCAATGACCTGTGGCCTGTTGTGTACAGCGATCATTTATTTAAATCTAATGCCATGCTGGAAAGCTATCTAAGATACGGTACTATTAATCCTATACTTTTTGTTCTAGCATCACTGTATAAATCCAAAGAATGGAAGTACGAAAGGGAATGGAGGATTATAGAAATAGATAGATCTAATTCAAAGACTCCTTACAATAGAAAAGTTCCAAGGGCTAAAGCCATATATTTAGGGGCGAAAATATCACCTGTTTATGAAAGGATCTTGAAAGATATCGCTAAAAGAAAAGGGGTTCCAATATACAAAATGGAACTTTCTACATCAGAATTTAAAATGACATCAAAGAAAATATAATTCAGTATTGGATTGGTTTGACCACAAGGGCTGCTAGAGCAGCCCTTTCTAACGTTTGGGGGTTGTGATAGCCAGATCAGGGAATCTGGCGGGTTGAAGGCAAGGGTGGTAAATATCCACTATTCAACTTTAACAATTGGGAATCCTTCTTTAGAGTAATCAACGCAATGCCCTTTATAGCCGATTATTTCAAAAATAAGCCTATACATAAAATAGTGACACATATGCATTCTAAGCATATCTTTTTTTAGAGTAGCATTGTCGTATTCCATTACAGTCGAATGAAGTTTTTTATTTCTTACCTTAGACCATGTTTTTGCAAGTTTCGTACTAATTGCAATTTTATTACATATTTCAACTGCAACAGTACTTGGTGACTTTCTCTTCATACTGGATAGTCGTGAGAGTGCATGTTCTCTTGCTTCGCATTTTTCTATCGATTCAACAGCCTCAATTATCCCGTCAAGACTTGTTAGATAATCTCTGTCGTCTTTTTCAAACATGGTCTGAAAATAACTGTCTATTAATCCTTCTATTTGAGCTGAACACGAGTATAGCCCTGAATGAATACTTCTTCGATTGGTCATTAATGAATCATGCCAGCGTGGAAAAACGCTATCATTATTTTCGAATTCTAGCTCCAATTTTCGCACATATGATTCAATGAAGTTTTTAGCATCTTCATTATTGTAATAATAACCCAATATAGGAAATAACGATTGAGAATCAATATCATTGTTTTTGGAATAGATTTTTTGGGATGCTCCTTCCAATACGTAAAGCTCAGATGAAATAGGGCATATCTGCTTCCCCAATAGCATACTAATAGGCTTATATATACAGTTAGATATCTTGTCTATCAAGTCTGAACTTTCAGATTGGATAAATACCTCTACAAAATCTGATTTAATATTAATTAATGCCATTGATTTTCCGATTTTTACATATATCTTATTAGGGCGCAAATTGGTTGAGCTGAAGCACATTATTGACTTAAATTCAGCTACATTATTAGAAATTTGAATATCCCTCTTAATCATAGTTACTGTTGCGAAGAGATTACTTTTGTCGTTTATGTTGTTTTTCAAACCTAATCTTTCAGCTTTCCAATTAACACCATTGTGATCAGTCGCATACAAGTCAAAGTATTCATGTTCGGGCTTAATAAACCCAACACTATTAAACTCATTCTGTGTGAAGTTTGGATAATCATTTGTAAGGGAGTTGGCTGTTAATTGAATGACACCATGTTCGTCTTGCTTCAATGTACCCTTAGCGATAATTGTTATTGGGGGCGATTTTTCTCTTTGTATAAGTTTAATGTTGATCAGTTCAAGATCTAATTTTTTGGATTGAATTTCAGATATTTGCATTTGTCTTTTTTTTAATTTATTGGCAATATCGCATTATACAATATATTTAGAATAAAATATAACAATTATAAGGAATAATTCTCTTAGTAGTTAATGAAACAATACAGGCTTTACGAATAAGAGCGTTCTTTGATTCGTGTGTTCTTAATATTATTGCCGAACATTTCAGGGTATATTTTCTATAAAAGTAAAAGAATACTATCAGCATAAGCCGATAAATGGGGTTATCGGCTTTAAATAAAAGCTCATAACATTATGATTTATTGATGTTTTTGCTGGTATGCATTTATTGTGCCAAGTGCGTATTATATAGATTATGTTAAACGGGCTGTGATTTGCGTTACATAATCAATGCAACAGAATGTAATCACAATTATAACCCGCCCCGCGTACTCGTAAGTCATTGAATATTAAGGCAATTTAACATAAAAACGGTAATCTGCATTTTTTGCAGATTACCGTTTAAATCTATTTCACTAAGATGTGTTAAAGCCCCATAAGCAGCTTAAAATGACTAAAGTTAGTCGAATTATGATCGCCGTTAAACTCAATGAAATTAACAGAAAAGCCATCTGCCATTAGAGCATCCTTAAAACTCACCGCAGATTCAATGCTGAACAACTGATCTTTATTTCCGTGAATCAAAGTAAATTTAGTATTTCTAGCTAAATCAGGAGTTTCTAATAACTTATTTAACGAGTTGTAATCCTCTAATAGAATTGAGTTTATGAGGCTTTTCAGACCTTTTGATTCTGTTACTGCTACCGACAAGTCTGAGAATCCAGATTGGATTATTACATTACTCACAGCAGAAGGATTTTGAACAAAAAGCTCTATTGCGTGAGCTGAACCAATAGAACGCCCCCATAATATTAACTCGCTCCCATCATAATGTTGCTCTAGCCATTTATTCGTTGCCTTTATGGAGCCTTTAAGACTAGGAAATCCATCGCTATTACCGTATCCAGGATATTCAATCATAACTATATTGTACCCAATCTCTCTGGACAGGTTTTTAAAGCTCCAAGCATAGTCGTCTACTAACTCCATGTTTCCATGAAAAAAGACAATGAGTGGCTTTGACTCATCTCCTTTAAAGTAGAGAGTTTTAATCTGATTGTTATCAACCACAATCTTCCCAACAACCATGTTTTCAGAGCTGCTAAGTTCGTACTCTTGAAGTGATCGGAAATACGCTGGGTAAATCGCAGCGTTTTGCAGTAGAAAAATCAATGCCATTCCAAGTATTATGGAAGAAGCAATGAGTGCAGCTTTAACTTTCATAATAAATTACCCACTACTACATTAATTAGAATGGTGATACTTTTAAGCAGACAGTATCAATATCTCTAGGCAAATCATCATCAAACAAGAACTTAACTGTACCCACATATGACTGACCATCTTGCTTGAAATCGGATAGTAAAGCACAAGGATGCCAATCATCAATCGCCTGACTCATCGCACTATATGACAACAAAAGATTTGTATCTGATACCACCTTAAACTCATACTTAGTCAAAAATGTATCTATACCAAATACATCAGCATCAATCTTACGTGTGAATTCAATTTCAATATCTACTTTTTTGAAGTCATCTTCAGATAGTGGTTTATTTACCGAATCTTGTTGGTTTACACGGCTAGCAAGCCCCTTCAACATTTGCTCAATTTCAGTAATTGAACTCTCTGCATCGTCGCAGTCGTATGATGATTCACCTACGTAACCTTTAGCTATCTCATTCACGTTACAGTCTTGGCATTCCAAAAATGCTTGTTCGCTACGAAAGATTTGATCTTTTCTTGATTTGCTCAACTCATCGCGAAGTGCATTCATCGTAAAAACTAAACTTGAAAGTCTGGCTTTAATCTCTTCTCTTCGCTCAGCAACAAGTTTAGCTTCTCGCTCTCTTTTTTCTCTACCTTGTAACTCCCTAATGTAGTCCATTATATTGATGGAAATTACAATTACGAAGAATGCAATGACAAACGCGCCAACTATAGCAGCTACATCTAATAACCCCAAAACCATATCTAAATTCCTCTATTTCTTTGAGTGTCAGGCATACATCTCTATGTAAATAATCCCGTCACTTAATTTATTTATTTTATTCTTTCAGTTAAAATAGCATGATTAATTAAACAAATAAAAAAGTTCATTATGGAAAATTCGGAAAAGTTTAAAAGAATAGTCGCGAAACATCTTGTAGGTAGCTCGGTAAAATGTTTAGACCATCGTAAACAATTAACGAATGGGGAATCTATAACATTCATGTATGGAAATAGTTATTCTGCTAGCAGGAAATTTACATTAGTTCCAGAAGGTAACAGTCTAAAACTCAAAACTGGCAAAAACACATTCGAGCATGTCGTAAACTTTACGCCATATGATTCTATTGATGAAGAATACTCTGAAGCATTTAATAAAACATTAACAGAGGATGGTTTTGCGATAGATGAAGATCTTATGGACAGATATTTTGAGCGATTCGAAGACTAGGGTGTCGTTAGATACCCTTTTAATTAAATGCCATAGGTCGTATTGGTATGAGCCGCTTGTTGGGTATAGTCATTAGTTCTTTCATTATTAACCCAAACACTTGAGTTCTCTAATTCAAACATCATGTCATGCGTAAAACCATCAAAATTGTCCACGTAAGCTATCATTCTCTGTTGCTTAACATCATTGATGGTCAGCTCCCCTAACCCCTTTTGTAGCAGCTCTCTTGACGCTTCTACCTTATCATTTTTAAAAGCCTTATGATAATGTTCGGTATTAGCTGACAATTCAGAAGCTATCGCTATCCAAGATTCATTTCCGCTCTTGTTAACTGCATCCAAGAGCGCTGAAGCTGCCTGGTTAATTTTTTCCGTTTTACCACTAGGACTTGATTTGTGTATATGCTCCAAGAACTGTTCAGTAACTAAACCGAATTCGAACTGTTGATTGACTCTATCCAGGTCATCCTTTGTTTTTACACGGTCTACAACAGTTAATGAATGTTCTACAAAATCCCTATTAAAGTCATAATCAATGACTTTAGTAGCTATAATCTCAGCCATTTTTTCAATTTCAGAGTTTGTTAGACGATGAAATTGTTCAGGGTCTTTATTGTATAGTGACTTCACAAAAGCCAAGCTAGGAACTGTTCTGTGCGTAGGGTTATGATTCCCTTCGTTTTCGATCTCTTTATTGTGAGCACGGACAACGGCTTTCCTGTCTCTGATCGCTTCATTCAAAAACTCATTAATGAATTCCTGGCTAGCACCAGACTCATGAAGTACATTGATGGTCTTTGCGCTCCCAATTACATCTGAAGAGTTTTCGAGCATGTATAACTGCTTTTGAGAAAAAATGAGCTTTGCTGCATCAATTGCGCCTACTTGCTGGTGTTCTACTGAATGACCAGCTTCATGCATCATTACAAACAAAGTCATCGCTCTTGCAATATCTTCGTTAACGGGGTTTTGCGATCTGAAATCTTTGTATACAGCCTGATTAATATATGAGTAATTGATATCCGCATTGAGTGGATTAGGATCTTGAATATGCCTTGAAGCAAGAGACTTTTCATCTTGGAGCATATCCTTTAGCATCCTATTCCAATCATAAACATCTGGGTCAATACCAAACTCACTCAAGTCATTTCGAATTCTGTCTGATGCATCTTTATCATGACTGAACTCAAACACTACCACTTTATCATCATACAATGGGTGCTTATATAAACCACTTTTACTATGGTCAACAATATCAGCAAATGTGTTGCCGTTCACTTCAGCAATTTGCTTTTGACCATAACTCATATCGATAGAATCCTGAACACTTTGCATAGCAGGTGACGCACAGCCTGCAAGAGCCATTGATGAAGCAAGTGCTATTGCTTTCATTGCTCTCATAGTAAGAAAGCTTGAGTTTCCATGCTCTATGCAAACACTATCTTTCAAAACCCCTAACAAGTTTTTTGTTGAAATTTTTGCCATAGCTATTTCTTATTGTTTGTATTAATTAAAATTTAGAAAACTTCGTTTTCACGACCAATTGGGCTTATTCTGTATGCTTCTTCAAATTCTGATTTTTCGTTTAAAAACGCTATTACTAGATATTCGATTTCATTAATTTTAGGGATTAAATGACTTTTGATGCCTTTAAGGACTAAGGTTTTTGATTTTGATTGTGATATCTCAGATGGCTCTATGAAGAGATCTTCATTTTCAAGTCTGAAAGCATAGCCATCAAGATTGCATTTATGCTCTGAAGACAAACCAAAAGTAACAGCAAATCTAGATTCGAAAGCTAAGAAGTCTGTAATTTTATTTTCCATTTTCAAGATCTCTTTATTTAATTTCTTTGATTATGCCGTAATCAGGAAAAATGATCCATCAAATGGGGTCTCAATCATTGAACTCACCTGAGAATAAAAAAGAATAGGCTCCCTACCCTTACTTAAAGCACTCATTGGTATCAAATGACACTGTATATCTTTGAATATGACTCGGAATTGTTGTTCCATACCAAGAAGAATCATACTCATACTTGATTACATTCTTTAAAGTCCCTACAGTAAATGAACATCCAGACTTGTATAAGTTTTCATATTCCATAGCGCCGCTCTTTTTATGCTTAGCTGTATAAATCAGCTCACCATTCAGGTATAGCTTTTTCATTATATGGCTAGTTGTCTCGTTAGACTCATAAATGGTCTCACCTTTGTATCCTTCAGGAACGCTTTTATAGTATCTGTCATTACAAATTGTTAGCTCTGCCATTTTTCCAGCAAACATTGTGTATGTTGAACTTGTCGCACAATTTATTGGATTAATAGCAGAAAGATACATCTGCTGCCCTGTAGGAAAAGTATCTTCTGGGGGTTGAGTTGGAGTTCCTGTTGACGAGGCAGTACCAACGATTATTTTTGTATTTACACTCATTAAGTCATTGTCAGCAGTGGCACTGAAAGATAACGCTATTAGTGAAGCAATAAGTATTTTTTTCATATTAAAATCTCTAAGGTTTGATCAAAATGTTTATTCATTAATATTCGTGCAACAAGGGACGCGAGGATCTAAATCTGATTTATTACAATATGGTATATAGACCTTCCTGGTTCCGTCTTCATACAAATGCACTTCTGTTGACTCTTCATTAAAATAAAAGTCGTCTTGCTCATTTGCCTTTTGACATATGTGGTAGGATTTTGGATCTTCCTGATCTAGAACTTTGATGTTCATTTTCTCATTTCTTTGCCAATCAAGAGGTAATTTACTTAGATATTGGTCATCGACCAATAAATTAAGGTCAAAATTATCATTTATTTCATTACCATTTGACGTGTATAACTCCAGTGCTGCTAGAACTTGTGAGCGCTCATTTCTGACTTTAGCCGCTTCAGCCTCAATTTGCTGCTCCTTGTAAATTTGACCTCCATAGAAGACGCCGAAAGCAGAAAGAACAACAATCAATGCGATAGCCAATATTGATATTATTAGATTAAACATTTCATTCTCTTTAATATTATTTATTTTTATTTTTATATTTATTAAATTATAAGCCCATTAATATCATAAGAGAACAATATTCCAATTTTTTTCTACACTTGAGTTAGTTTTGACCCAAAAAATCATTGTTAAAACTAACTCCATAATGTACAATTTTCTCGAAATCTAATTAATTAAATTTTAAATACATAAGTAAAAAGGAATAATAAAATGGCACTTAAAAAAGCACATGCTACCGCACTTGAAGATCTACTTAATCTTGCAAATCGCTTCTACAAGTTTTCTGGTGATGTTAAAGGTGTTGAAAGCGAGTTCAAAGCTGACTTCAATGAACTGATGGAAGAATCAAACACAAAAATCACTCTTGTAGAACGTGATGGTAAACTTGAAGCTGATGTTGTAGAGCTACAACGCGACTTTCTTAAAGTTGTACACAAAAACGAAGAAAACATCTCCATTAAGTCCAAAACCCTTGGCGTGGAAATTGAAGTTAAGGTTTGGCGACAAGATAAGTTTGAGCACACAAACGAACAAATTCGCACAGCTCTCCTTCAACTAGCTGACCAAATCGAAATCATCCCTACTGAAGCAAAAGATATTGATGAAGATATCTTGATCAAGGGCATCGACTTGTTCAAAAAGACTGAAACAGAATCTGAAGATGAAGATCTGCATGAGGAAGAAGAAGTAGAAGCTGAAGAGCTTGAAGAAGACCAAGATGAAGATCTGGAAGAAGAAGAGCAAGAAGAACTTGAAGAAGAGTAATTCCTCCTTGTTATAAGACTTTATACTGAAAGGCTCGAAATCAACATTTCGAGCCTTTTAATATATATTTTACATTAAGATATACACTCTATTTCTTTTAAGTCTAAGTCTAACTCAATAAAAACCATTAGCACCCTGTTTTAGTAATTATTAGTCGAGCAATAAGCGCCAGTAGTGCTATAGAACCAAGAACAATCAAGACTGGAAGGAATGGAACCATGAAAAAGGCTAAGAATAGAAATGTCACGCTTACAATTAACAACCAGTTAGCGACCTTTCTAACCTTAGATACCTGCTTTCCGCTTTGCTCGTCATCAAATGCCTCTTCTACTTGTTGCACCGTCTTGTCACTTACAAATTTAATTTGCTTAGAAAACTTTTTGCCAATCTTATTAATGATAAAAATTAAAATCGCTGCTGTGATGATAGAAAATGAGAAAATAATCCCTAAATTTACATAGTCTTGGCTGGTAAGATTCGAAAACATATAATTCTCCATTAATTAAGGCTAGCACCCTGCTAGCCTTTGTATTTACTTTATATTAAGTTTATTTTTTTGATTTAACATCTGAATCTTCATCATCAAAATCATGCGATGAGTCTTCTCCGTAACATTCTTCTGGTTCGTCTGCTTTAGGCGCTACAGAAGCAAAATCAATCTGCTCAGCTTTCTCTTGATACTTAATTGAAATTCCACGGTAAACACCTTTCAATTTGGTAACAATTAGCTCTTTCAAATGAGCAACCAAATCATCAGAAACATGATAGATAAAGCTAGGTAAGAAGCCTAGAATCCAACATGCAATTTTTTCCTTGTTTGAAGTGATCTTCATTTGCTCTTTGATTTTTTCTGCTTGTGATTGAGCTTGAGATACACAAATTTCACCTGATGAGACACTTTCTTTCAACTGTTCTAGCTTTTGAATTGACTCAATATTGAGTACAGCATATCTAGATCTTGACCATGCGATACCAAGCGCCAAGTACCCCACTGCACAACCTAGAATCTCATACCAGGCTAAATCGCTAGTACAAGCGAGCAGAACAAAACCGAAGAAAGACAGGGCTGCGGTTGTTTTTAGGTTTTCACAAAATGCCATGTAAATACTAAATACAAAGAGAACACCAAATATGACAAATGGCATTGCAAAAAAACCAAGTAAGGTTTCCATAGATTTTTCCTTTTTTATTGAAGATTTTTATGGAGTGTATACTCTGATCCAGCGCAATACAATTAGAATTACAAATAAAAAGCCCCTTTCGGGGCTTTTTTGTTTAGACCTTAATCTTAGAAGTTAAGTTATTAAGGAGCATTTTCAAACTATCTTGCGATTGCTTTTCAGGTATTGGCTCTTCAGCATAGTCATCAAATGCAAACTTTTTAGAAATAAATCCTATTCCTTTTTCAGCTTCGCTTTCACTTGCAACTACGTTCTTACCACCAAGCCTTTCCAGCTCAATCAACGTATTAGAAACATCAACTTTTTCGCCAGCACCTTGCTCGACAGTCTTCATTAGCCTTTCAACAAATGAAGTTTCAATGCTTTCAACACTTTCCCTAATAGACAAATCAGGACGGTTTTGCTCTTGAACAACGTCAAGGTATCCTGACTCCATCTCTTCAGCAATTTCTTGTTCTTTAGTTTTGACTTCAGGAGAAGATTTCTCTTGCCCTTCACTCATCACCTTGCTTTTCGCAAGATCAAGAATCTCTTTAGCAGATGGTTCTTTTTCCGTACTAGATGAAGGATTCGCTTGCTTAGCTTCTGATGGCTTAGAAAGCTTCTCTTCTGCTTTAACCTTATCCTTTGAAGGTTCTACTTCTTTTGCCGCAACAGGCTTAGCTTTCGCCTTAGGAGCCGCTTTAACAGCAGGTTTAGCTGTCTTCGGAGTATTATCCTCTAGAGATTTAGCGTTAAGAATTTCATCACGCATAACTTCTCTTAACTCATACGTACCAATAGCCATTTGAGCTGAATCTGAAATTGATAGTTT
Source organism: Vibrio sp. 2092 (assembly GCF_033339635.1). Taxonomy (NCBI): domain Bacteria; kingdom Pseudomonadati; phylum Pseudomonadota; class Gammaproteobacteria; order Vibrionales; family Vibrionaceae; genus Vibrio; species Vibrio sp. 2092. The sequence continues at coordinate 391,219 of NZ_JAWOUY010000001.1, forward strand.
GTGGTCAATACACATGTTCAAATCAGAAATTAACTGTACGATACCAGGGTCAGACTCAAGATCACTAAAGTCTTGCTTTTCTTCTTCTTCCCACAGTCTCTTAAGTTTTTGGCAAGCATTGTTGTACTTATCCAAAATAGCTCTAGAAGGCTTATCAACCATCATAAACTTGTTTAGCTTGGCTTCTTCAACTTCATGAGGATCCGCAAAGTATAGAGAGCATCTTTCTAGTTTATCACCATTGATTACATGAGCTTTACCAGGTGGCTGCTGAACCAAGTCGCGAAGACTCATACGTTTAACAAGCTCAACCTGAGTATTCTTCATTTGTTTGTACAGAGCACCAATAGCAGCATCATCTTTTCCTTCGTGACCTGGAAGCCTTGCTAAATAAGCCTCACCTGCACGATCTTGCATAATTTGAAGCGTCTCTTTTGGATCTTCAAGTTTCATGCAGACTTTTATATTGGTATTCGCAACTGTTGCAGCAGCTTCTTCTTCTGATGCTTTCTTTAGCGACTGATAATCCTGTCCAGCGAACACAACCGACACCCCCAAAGATCGGGCTTGGGCGGCAACGACCGCAAAACCTTTTACCGCATAGTATCCGTATTCGTCCATTATCATTATGAATGGTACGGCACATTTAGTAGGCTTCTTATCGATAACATTTATCTTCAGACCTTCAAGCTCATCACCAAGTGCTGGAGCCAAAGCTGAACGAACACCAGCCACCACTAACTTGCCTAATCCTGCAAGCGCATCAGGGTCTTTCTCTAAACTTGGCAGTATTACAAACAACACTCGACGGTTAAACACGACATCTTTATAATCAACTTCGCCAAGCTTAGCTGAGAAGATATGACCATACGTTTCTGCCAAATCTGCCATGATTTCAGTAAGTTGCATCGTCAGATAACCATGCTGTTCATAGGCTTTTTGTTCAATTGTACCCATTAAAGCATCTTGCTCTTTGTAACCTGGCAAGTCTTGAAGGTATTTTTGGATGGAATTTAGAACACTTGGCTTGAAGTCTTCACGCATAGAAAGTTGCACAATCCTATCGAGAGGCATGTGGTCACGGATGGTGTCGATATCCAGATTTATCTCTCCAGAGTTCCTCATAGCAGTTAGTGCTTTAAGAAGAGTTCCTAACATTGATGATGCGCGACCTTTCCACATATCATCACCACCACCATCACGCATTAGACCTACAACCAATGATCTGAGCTGTTCTGAGGATCCGTGAGCAAATGGGTTTGAAGTATTGGATTTACGCTTAAGAGACGGTTTACCATCCATCGTCGTGTCTTCTTCACCTGTTAAGTAGTTAATAACAAGCAAATCATCGACTTTATCGACCTTTCTACAGAAACTGAAAACGAGCCACCATACGGTATTGTCCCCTTTTCCGTCCACATATAGGCAGCCTGATCCGAACATCATGCTTTGGTATAATACCCCCAATAAGAACCTGGTCTTTCCGCTCCCTGTAGTCCCGAACACGAGCATGTGGGTTCTCAAATCATCATCTGAGAACCATAATGCGGATTTATCTATGATTGAGTTACCTAAGAGAAGAAGACCTTTACCACTGCCCTTGAGCGGCTTTTTCTTATCGTCTACAGCAGAGATGGGTTCATGAAAGATATACTCTTTCACTTTTCGTTTTTGATATGGGTAATACATCATTGCCAAAACAAACAATGCTTCAGCAAGTATGACATTTCCCATTATTGGAGCAGCTAAGATAAGCAATCCAAGACCTAGCATTACCTCACCCGAGTTGTTATAGGTAAGATCTCGGAAAGATTCCATTGTTGTTCTGGTATCTTTCTTTACTAGTCCTGGTTGCAAATCTTCGTTTGCAGTTACACCATGAACTTGTACACTCATTATTATGCCTTTCTTATAATTTATTTATTTCTTTATTATTTATTATTAAATAATCTTGTACGAGATTTATTTATTATAATTCAGTTAGGATTTTATATTGAAATCAAAACAAAATCCAGAAAGATGAGGTAAATGAATAAAATTTTGAAGGTCAGGTTATACCTGACCATTAAAACGACTCTTTCCTTTTCTCACATTTAAATGTCCGCTTCCAATTCTCCACATGTGCTCCCTTAAGTCTTCTTCAGTAAACCATATTTCCTGAGTTGGATTTGGCATTAAATAGAATACATGATCAGGCTCTTTCTTCCTGAAAATATTCAACTTTCCGATTGCTGATAATATTTTTTTCATAATTTATTCTCTAGATTTAAGAATACAGCCCCTAAGGGCTGCATAAGTTACTCTGAGTAGCCTTCTCGCTCATGAAGCTTAAGCTCAAGTTTTAGTGCATTAACTGCTTCACTGACTTCAGCGTTCATCAATGGCTCGCCAATTACCTGTTCAACCAACCAATGTGCAAAAGGACCAGAACACTCAACAAACGATACTTTTCTACCGTGGGAAGATAAACAGTAGTACAAAACTCTATCGTGCTGCTTAACCCATCCAAGCTCACCCATATCAATTACACCAACACTTCTGGCTCTACCAAATAAACTCATCAAGCCACATCTGATAAATGCATGGTTTGCCAAAATATCTTGCGCATCAGCTTCTTTAATTGGAACAAGGTATTTATCATTTTTGATATACGTTAGAATTTTTCGCTTATCTAGGAACATGCCGCGTGTCATTTTTTGCTTCTTCTTCTTAGCTTCTGCAATTTCAGCGTCAATATCTTCCTTTAGAAGTTTGTATATTTGAGCATTAGGAGGCGTTAACTTCGAAACATTAATCTTTGGAGCATTAGGAACTTTGATTATCGAAGAAATATATTTTTTGAACTTTGGAATGTTCTCTACATGGTTAATTTCCATTCTCTTAATGAAGAAGTCGTAAACCCCTTTCTCAACATCATTTAGAGACTTAATGCCAGTAAATCTATTACCCATTTGAGCTATAAAAGCCCTCTCAGCCAAGTCCATGTCAAAACCGACATCACCATCCCAAATTGCTTTGAACTGGTTACTTTTCTTCGCTTCGTCTTCCAGACCCAACGGTGGAGATAAAAGAGCAAAATCTGATGGATCCAAGGAACATCCATATTGATATGTATCTTCCTTCATGTCCCTATCGTAGCGAACAGACTTGTATTCAGGTTTATCCTTCACATATGGCTTAAGGTGAGGGTAAATTTCTGAAAGCTCTGACAGCAATGTATCGTGGTTATAGATGGTATCGATCTTAGTCGTAGACATAGAACGTTTGAATCCAAGGTAAATAACCCAAACAGCGAAAGGCCAAGTTACCCAGCCAGATAAGTGATCATTGATGCTGAACACAGTATCTTTATGAATTAGGTCGTATGGTTGACTCCATATGTAATCAAACAGACCTTTTATTTCCATTTTTCCGTAGATTGGGAACCAATCTGGTAAAACATAGAATAATGAAAGTTCAGCAAGTTTTATCCATTTCCATAGAAAAACCAGCCAAGAATAATGCGTACTAACAAACCAGCAGAGGGCTAAAAAGCCCACTGCTGCTGCTATGTAAAACATATCATTGTCTTGTTGAGGATTTTGTTGACTCATTTTTTATTCTCTTTATTAATTATTCAATTTATCCACCAAATTTCGCCCCAAGCATTTCAAGAGGATCAATGAAATCGTCATCGTCATCATCATCATTGAAAACATCAGATTCTCCATCACCTAGATCAAATCCGACAAACCCCTCTTCTTCATTTTGAATCATTAAATCAGGGTCGATAATCTCTTCATCAAAACTGACTGGTTTTACTGCTTCTTTCTTAATTACTTGGCTTTCATTTGATTTATTAATGTTTTCTTCATTTTTACTTATGCTTTTAGACTCTTGAACACGCTTATTTTCTTCTCTAACTGACTCATTAAATTGTCGAGAATCACTTTGTTTCCTAACATCCGATGGGCTTTCAGAAGCTGGTGGATGAGGATTTCTTTCCATTTCTCTCTGTTCAGAGCTATCCCTTACCTCAGTCCTATGATCACTTTCTGGATAATTCATACCAGGTGGCATCATGTGCGGAGGATAAGGATATGGATAAGACGCGGGAGAAGGAAAACTTTGTTGATTGGCGGGGTTAGCCCCGCCTCTCATCATCTCAAACATTTGCATCATTCTGAACATATCATCAGGGCTAGTTTGAGGCGCTTGCTGTGTAGCAGGCGCTTTCTTCATTATTCCTGATAGCATCTCAACGACCATTTTCAGGTCATTTTCGTTCACTGAATGCTCTACAGCCTGTTGAGAATCCATATGCCTAATGAGAGTGTTATATCCAACTTTTATCAGAGTTCTTATTGCTTCTGAACGCTCCATTCCCTTTGGATGTTCAGCAATATAATCAGCTATTTCAGAGTCAAGTTTTTTATCTGTGTACAGATTTAAGGTATATCTAACTCTCATTATTTAGATACCTTATTTTTTTAATGCTGTTTCAATGAATTTAGCCATTCCGCGAGCATTAGCAAAACCAGGGTCTTTAACAATGTTTTGGTTACGGAACCAGCCTTGAAGCTCATGCTCTACAGCTACAGTTGTTCCACCTACAAAGTTTACGCTATCAAGATCCGCCGCAGAACCTAAACGTCTGCTAACTTCCGCATGAATCTTAGCCATTTCTTGCTTGATAGCTAATTCGATAAACTCAGATACATCATAGTCAGTTCCCCAAGCGCGGAACATTTTAGTTTTCATCACTTGGTTCATTTGAGCAGTAGTAGGAATAACATCGTACTCGTCTGAAATCTTCTCTTTAACAAGATTCTCAATGTTCAGCATACCAGCTTCAATAGTAGTAGATTTGTCGGTTTCAATATTGCAGTCTTCAATAACTGCGATATCTGTAGTACGACCACCAATATCTACGAAAGCAGTTGGTACTGATGACTTGTCTTTGTTCATTGTCAGATTGCCAGTTTCAGGGTCGCGCTCAAGAACGTAATCCATCCATGCAGCAATACCTTCAGAAATGACGTGATGCTCAACAATACGTGGAATGTTAAGGTTTGATAGAGACTTACCATTAGTGCCGTATAAAACCTCTTTTACATCATTAAGGAGCAGGTTTTTACGCTTAGCCTTAATAAGAGGAAGGTTTTTATCCTTACCACGGTAATAACGTTTGTACGGTAGACCTGTAGCAATAGCAAGGCGGTTTGCGCCTGTAAAGCCAAGTGAAATTAAGGCGTGAGTAACCAGAACGCGGTTCATAGCGCTGATTGGGTAATCATCATTTGATGTAGCATCACTTTCTTTAATTTTACCAACAATGAATGCGCCATCTTTGGTTTCATAAGGAAACACAGTTTTAGCACCACCATCAATGGAAATTTGCGTCATCTCACCTGCACGAGCTTGGGATGGAATTACGATCTTAACATCATCACTAACCCAGACTTTAGTTTCACGGAAACCATCGTCAACGCCTACGAAAGCTATCTTTTCTTTGTTATTTTCGCTCATTTTTACACCATGTTTTTCTATTATAATTAGTTTTTATTTATTAATTTATTGAGTTGTGGTGTATATTTTAAATTAATTGTTCAAATAGTCAAACAATTCAGAGCTTTTTAATGACAAATAAAAAGGTCGAGTTCATGGAACCCGACCTTCTTATGCTGCAACGACTTGAAGTCGTTTTTGTATGCTTTGTTTAACGCTTTTTATAGATGAAATAACAGACTCATTCGTGACATGCTTCTCAGCTCTATAGATACACCTCATGCACTCCCTTACTGAGCTGTTGTTGAAGTTATACTGCTTTGCCATTTTATAACTAATCTTTACAGCTAGATTTTGAAGTGATTGAATTTTTGGTTTTTTCTCTAATAAATCATCAATTTTTTTCAATGCATCATACAGTTTATCATTCGCAATCAGCTCTGTTATCTCGTTTTGAGCATTTTCAACATAGTTTTTTAACTTAAGCCTTCTTGCATTTTTCTCTTCTAATTTTTTCCTAATTTGGGAATACGTTTCATGAACCCCCATTTTCATCTTCATTCTTTCAACGAGGTTGTTAGCCATATCTTTATGGCATAGACCCAAGTAAAGAAACATTATGCTTATCATCGAATCTGAATTGTTTTCAATAAACTCTTTGTGCTCAACATAAGTTCTATTGAGTAAGCTTAGCGCTTTTTGGTTTTCACCTGCCTCATGCAAATGGATCACTTTAAACAACGCCTGGTTAACATGGATAACCTTACTTTCTGGAAAGTTTTCATATCCACGATTCAAGTACTTAATGCTTTCCTTGATAGCATCAATCATTGGAACTTTAATTTTTGATTCCGCATAGTCGCGTTTCAAATTTGCCATTTCCACATAGATGTCAGGATATGACTGCAATCTTTTTTCCAGCAAAGAGATGATTTTCTCGTATGAATCAATTGCTTGTTCATACTTCATTTCCTTAGCGTCAATCTTAGAAATTGCGAGACATGCCTTAATATAGTCTGGGCAGCAGCCAGTAACTTCCTTGTAGCACTTATAGGCTTCATCTGTATTTCCTAGATTGTCGTAAATATCGCCAAGCAACAGAGTGGCTTTAATACTAGAAGGATGTTTTCGCTTGCAGATCAGTACTTCTTGAAGCGCTTCCTTGTATCGGCGCGTTGCAATAAGTGATTCAGCAAGATAGGTTCTTATCCATTCAGCCTCATTATTAACCAAGAGGAATCGACAAAAACTCTCTATGTTTTTGTACATTTTCAGTTCTAGCATGGCTTGGATTTTTACTTTATATAGCCAGCCCCTGATTTGACCTGTATTAAAGTGCTTTTCAAGCTCATAAATAGATTCTAGTACTTCTTGATGATTACCTTCGCTTATAAGTTTTCGCAGTTTTAAAGTCATGATAATGTTTTGAGCATTAGCGAAAATTCTCTGACTTAAGACTTTTAATGTAAAAGGCTTAAGTATGATATCTTCTGCTTCAATTTGTATCATCTCGGCAATATTACGCTTAGTGTGGTTGGAACTGATAAATACAGTACACACCTTAGTATTTGACTCACGGATATGCTTAAAGAGTTCAACGTAGTTATCTTTTAACTCTGAATCAAAGTCGATAATAACCAAGTTAAACTTTTGTTTTTTGAATATACGAGCGGCTTTATCAGGACTTGAAGCTAGTGTGACGTTATGGATACCCATTGTGTAGCAATTTTTTCGAATGATTGCCTGAGTAAACTCCGAACTGTCTAAAATCAATACTTTTAATTTATTAGCGTCTTCTGCCGAAAACTTATGCATTTGATAAATTTACTTTATTAGTTAATTGGGCTGTCGATTATAATAATCAACAACCCTAAGTCAATACCTTATTGATTAAGTGCTCAAGAAAGAGTCAAGTTCTCAATTTTCTCTTTAGTTTTAGTGTATTCCGAGAATAGAGGGTGTCTATCACCAACATGACCTATTGATTCTAAAATTGTAAATGCCTGATTCAATAATCTTCCTGATCCAAGGTTCACATGGATTTCAATCAGGATATTTACAAACAACAATGAAGATTCTAGGTTGTTTGGTCTTAGCATATAAGCCTTGCGACCAGCTTCTTCAGCCTCACTCAAATTCCCACACTCAAACAACTCTTTAGCTTTCTCATACGACTCATTAGCCTTTTTAATCGCATCTGAGTTAATTTTAACATTTGAAAGCTCTGTCATTTCAGCAACATTTTGAAGCTTCATTAAACAGTCTGAGTCCAAGTTTAGCTTACCCGCCAGCTCAAGTATGTATTCCATTAGGTATCTGTTTTGAAGTAAAACCGATCTTTCTTTATTTACGATAGAGCCGATGTGAAGCTTAAGCTTCTGAATGTCTCCACGTAGTGCTGTTTCTTTCAGTTTATACTCTAAAAACGCTGCTTTTAACCAAGTTTTCTGGTGCTTTCTAAAACCTCGACCAATAGCGTTAGCCAATTTAGAAACAAGTGTTGTACTTGCCGCTTCATTGGATACCCAGTATTTATTTCCATAATGAATCAAGCGCTTATACGAATCCTCATCATCTTCTTTACAGTCAAGCCTTAGCTTCATAGAATCAAGTTCAACTTCAACGGAACTCTTAAATTCTCCACATTCAAAAAGGCTTTTTGCATGACTAGCGAAAACATCAAACTCCATCACCCCATTAGCAATGATTGTTGATGTAAGAGATTTAGCGCTTGAGAAATCCCCAATGGACATAAACGCCTGTGACATTACAAACAACGCTGCATTCGTCATAGAGCCACCTTCAATCTCATCAGCATAAAGCATCAATGCTTCTGAAGGTCGATTGTCAGCAATTAGCAATTTAGCCATAAGGATCTTGGCTGTAGGATCGTTACGATCCATCATAAGGTCACTAAGCAAAAACTTGCACTTATCTTTCATCCCTTGAGACATCAAAGATTCAAAAGTGACTTGCAGAAACCACTTATCCAAACCGCTAATTTGTCTGTTTTGTTTGGTGGATAAACGTTTATGAAGCATCGATTGAAGAGACAGTGAATCTCCAGCGAGGAACATTCGTCTAGCGTCAGACGTTACAACGTAATTTTCTTTGGCAGCACGTAGAGCGAGAAGAGCATCGTTAATTTTGAATGGTCTAGGTATAACGATATCTGCCTGCTTATCTACTGGAATTGAGATCGATTCAACCAAATCATTAGTTACCACGACAGTAACCTGGCTAAACTTAATATGATTAACCATCTTTAATGATTTTAAAGTCGAATACGATGACATACCCATGTCAATAATTACGGCATCAAATCTATCTCGCTGGAGGTGTGAAATTGCATCCGTTAGAGACAAACACACTTCATACTCATCAGAGGCAGGACTTTTAGCTAAAATTAACTTCCAGTCTCTCAGTGTTATAGATTTTGGGTGCGAAATGAGCAGAAATTTCATCTTCCCTCCTTTTAGAAGAGCCTAAATTATATTAGTGAGTAGTTGCATGTCAAGGTAAACACAATTAAACAGTTAAAATTCCCATATTTGGAAGCCGTGTCAAAAAATCCTTATAAATCAGATATGTTTTTATTTTGCAATCAATTGAAATGTGGAGAGTTTCATATTGTCGTGTTGCTTATGCTATACACACAAAATGAAAAAACTTGACCACTTGGTTAATAAAAGTTTCGTATTATTACAAGTATTGAAAGAAAATAAAGAATTGAATGCTGTTCAAAAAAAGTATCCAATATACAAACAATTTAGAAAAATCAAAAAACCCTACATCAATTGCAGGGTTTCTATTAACATTTTTTAATAACTAAAATCGTCCTATAGAGCCAACTCAGGCTCTTTAGCCTTACTCTTAGAGTTGCCAAATATGTTACCAAATGATTCCAGGTTAAGCCCATCTATGGACTCAAACTCACTAACATCAAAATTTTCCATGTCATAAACACGAAGATCACAACTGGTTACGTTGTCCATAGGATACTTATCTTCATTACTTTGGATGAACCTTAAATCTTCCAGTACCTGACTTAAGTTTAGTGACGTAGCCATAGAAGACGCTTCCAATGAGTCTAGCTGCTTTTCACCCTCAAACACTTGCAAGGTATCTTCTAACTCAATCATCCCAACAAGCTCTCTTTCTGAGTACTCCTGGCTATCATACTCACCATCAACAATGATCTTGATGGTATCCTTATCCCACATCATTTGGCTTTTAATTGTCATGAGAGGCTCATTCGAGAGATTTACAACCTCCATCTCAAACTCATCTTCATTGATGACCATATTGAATGCGAAACCGCGCTTTATCACTTTTTCCAACCTGCTTAAAGCCGCACTCAAGGATAGAAGTGATTGCTCTTTGGGAGTAGGTTTAATTGAAGTGACCTTTTCAAACATTTCTGCTTTAAACAGTAAAGAGTTTGGGTCTTGCCCATTTACTGTAGATTCCGTTTCAAATGGGATGCTTAGACCAAGCTTTTCATTAAGATTGTGAATAGCCGCGTTTCTTGTATTTAGTTGTTTCATAGCAATTCTCGTTATTTTTTATTTATTAATTAAATTATACCCTACGAAATAAAAAAAGCCCATCTATGATGGGCTAAAAAACAAGATAACTATCGCGTCCGTTACTTAAATCACTGTCTAAAACTAACAATGAGAAGTTAACCTAGAAAAATAAAGTATGTGTAACTCTATGATTAAAATTTACTACAAATATTTTTTATTTAATATAAAAATCACCTGTAAGTGTGACGACGATCATGCAATTATTTTACTCTCTAGAATGGACGTATTGATAAAAGTCAGTATAATGAGCGCAAATGAAACTAGAATTGACTGAAAAACATACAAATTATTGTTGATTCAAGCGTTTTTAATAACTAATGCAATTTAACAGTAGGCTTCAAATGGTTCATACAGACTCAACATCATCGGCAGCAAAAAGCCCATGCGTGAAAATACTTCTTCATGCCTGCGCTTATGTTACCAACTTCAAAAACTCTAGTGGTGATTGCAAGCTTCGCGCTGAAAATCTTAAGAAAAAATTAAAAGCTGGTAGCTGCAATTCTGAAGAAGTAATAAATGACCTTGTAGTGATTATTGGACAGTTAACAAGCGTTAATGATTCAACCTCAGAAAATTCATCGCTTCCAAAAGAAACCACCGTGTCCGACAAAGACGTTAAGGATGTAGAGAAGGCTGTAAATGAGGTGTTTGAAGGAAATCCAGAGTCTCCTGTTCGACTAGGGCTTCTTAACAAGTTAAATGCAAATAGAAACTGCGCATTCTCTGTAATGCGTCAACTGGTTAACTTTGCCATCATAGAAGCTCGTAACCGCGCCGAACGAGAGCGTCAATTAATGACGAACATTGAAGGTGCTGTATCTAGTCTTATTACCAAATCAAAGAGTGCTAAAGAAGCAGAAAGCTCTCACATCGCTGATACAGTAAGCTTTATTCGTGATATGACTAACTCATCAGCCTCACTTAAAGACGAGATAGGTAGCGATAGCGCCCTGAACAATCCCAAGGTGATTGGGCTAATTTCAAGCATTGAAAGCCAACTGAACGCCCAAGCGATCAGTCAAAAGACATACCAGGATAAAGCCGAATCTCTCTTAATCGCTCAGCAAGCCCAAGTTGACAACTTACTTGCTGAAACAGAGAATTTGAAGAAACAGCTATTGGAAACAAAAAAACTTGCTGAAACTGACTCGTTGACAAGACTAAAAAATCGCAGGTCTTTTGAAATCAAAAAGGCAGAGAATAAAAGCTTAAACAAGCCATTTTCTTTCGCGATTATTGATATCGACCACTTCAAGAAAATTAATGATAACTTTGGTCATGCGGCTGGAGATATGGTGATCAAGTCATTCTCCGATATTCTTCATTCAATTTCGTCATCGACAGTTCACCCATACAGAATCGGGGGTGAAGAGTTTGGTGTAATTATTGACGGTGAATATAATGCTCATCACTTATCAATGATGCGGTATATTAGAGTCTCAGCAGCAAAAGATACATGTAACACTCCATATGGTGATATTTCATATACAGTATCAATCGGTCAATCTTCATCTAAAGAAGGCGATAAGTTTGTTGAAATGGCTGACCGAAGATTATACAAATCCAAGGAGTCTGGAAGAAACATGATTACCTATATGAAAAAGGCGATTCAAAAATGACAAAATCAAAAATTTCCTTATCCGCCCTAAATGGTATGCAAAAGAAATACGAAACCTCTACCATAACAATGAGAACATGGCTCTCTGTATCGGTTATTTTCTTTGTGATAATGGTGCTTAAAGGCTCATACTTTTCACCCCAGTCGCTACTACCATCACCAGAGCTACTATTTGTTTTGAGTGGATTGGTAATTTCTGCATTCCTCTATGACAGAAACAAGAGAATTTCGAATCAGATTGAAGAACTCATTGAGGAAGATGAGCAAAAACTACTTAAAGATAAGTTTATTAATCGCTTATCGGGGATGAAAACTAAAGGTGGCACCGTTAAGCTTATCTTTCAGAAATATGGAGTGCTTGGTTGCATTGACCAAAAAACCAACCTAACTCCGTTCCAAAGAGCTAGATTGGTTTTATGCACACAGCATCTAATAAGAGAGAACTACTTTTGACTATGAACACGCAAACGCGTGTTCTTTTTTTATTTAGCTAGCTCATTAACTGGCGAGTCATTTTTTTCAATCTTCGCGACCAAGTAATCCCTTAGAACAATGCCCTTCTTCACTTCATAATCATTCATGTTTGATACAAGCTCTCTTGCCTGCTTTAAAGAATATTCTGAAAGTACATCTGGCGAAGAACAGCCCTTAGCCGTTGCGATCTGTTTAATTTCAAATTTCAGAGGGCTTCCAAGTCTCTCATTATCTGAAAGGTTGTCAGTTACGTAATTTGAGTCGAGCTGGAAAGTCCAGTCAACAAGAAACGATATAGGCTTCGATGTTGGCGTTGGTTTATCCGTTAAACCTCTTAAAGATGTCGTATCGCCCGTTCTTGTGAAACCTTCGTAATAAAGCATGTATGTTCTACGCTCTTTACTCACACCATCTTGTTCAATCTTAAACTTTGAGTTACTTTTGCCATTAGTTAGGGGCATTTCGTTACATGAGGTTATTTTGATCGTTGAAGTGTGTTCTGAGTTTTTAACCCTGTAGTTATCACTATGCAGGTCAACTCTCCCTGTACACATGCCCGAAATCTTTTCATAGAAATCAGGAGAAAGCTTTTCTTTCTCAGTGACAGTTCCATAAGTACCAATTAGCCCCTGAATATCGAATGCGCTAGTTACTGTTTTTGCAGTTGACGCTTCAAGCTTCATTTGGGAAACCTGTTCTCTTGCTTCTTTCTTGTTTTTCGCAAAAACAATAAGTGAATATTCTTCTTCAACGGACAGATCTAAAAGAGCAGCAGTCTTTTTGTTTTCCTCATCAAAAGCCACGTCATTTGCGACCAATTGATTATCAACGAGCTTAGAACTGCTGTAACTGAAAGGAATTCCAGATTGGCATTTTTTTATATTTGTAAAATTAACTACGAATGGCTTCATCTTTTTTATTCTTTAATTTATTTACTTAGCTTCTATCTTACCACTTTTTGCGCCACAGCAAAATAATTGGTGCTCGTTATTGACATAATTGGCAGCGCATGTAAAATAGCCGCAGTTTAAATGGATAATATTGATTTACATGAAAATTTATATGGGCAGACAGCCAATTCTCGATAGAGCGAGAAAGATTGTTGGCTATGAGTTGCTATTCCGTGACAGTGAAGAGAACAGGTTTCCTATGCATGTGCCTCAAGATGTGAGCACTGCGAAACTTCTGATCAATTCATTTCTAAATATGGACTTTGATGAGGTTGTGAACGGTAAAACAGCCCTTATAAATTTCCCTATCGAAATGCTTAGAAACAAAGTTTCTACACTATTACCGAATAAGCGTATTGTTATTGAAATCCTTGAGTCTGTTGAACCAAATGAAGAGACCAAGGATTTGCTTCGAGAACTACACCGAAAAGGTTATAGAATTGCTTTAGACGATTTTATCTACAGCCCTGAATGGGATGACATTTTACGATACGTTTCCATTATTAAGATTGATATCCAGGCTACCCCTTTGGATACGATCCCTCACGTTTTGGAAAAGTTAAAATCTCAAAAAGTAAAGATTCTTGCTGAAAAGGTGGAAACCTACGAAGAATACCAAGAATGCAGAAAAGCTGGATTCCAATACTTCCAAGGGTACTTTTTCTCTAAGCCTGAAATGATATCAGGAAACGAAGCTGAAATTTCTAACAGTTTGATCATGCAGATTTACAGAGAAGCGACAAGAAATGTTATTAATTTTGACCGCATTTCTAAACTTTTCGAACAAGAATCTACCCTTACGTATCAAACGTTAAAGCTGGTAAATACCCGCAGACAAAGCAATAAGAAACCTGAGATTAAGAGTGTAAAACAAGCTCTAGTTTATCTCGGTGAGCAGCATGTGAGGCGCTATGTTTGTTTGTTGGCAATAGGCAAGTTAGGTAAAAACAAACCTGCTGAATTGGTTAAAATGGCTCTTACAAGATCTCGATTCTTCGAGCAAATTGCAACTTTAACTCCATATAAAAGAGAAAGAGAAGAAGTGTTCCTTATGGGTCTACTATCGACTCTAGATGCTTTGCTGGATAAGGAGATGTCCACTGTTATGGACAGCTTACCCGTTAATGATGCAGTTAAAGATGCTCTAGTTTCGAAGTCAGGTAGGTACTACCCTTTCTTAGCTATTATATGCGCCATAGAACGTGCAGAATGGGATAAGTTTGAGCATTACTGCTCCAAAATTAATATCGACTCCCAAACCGCTATGACATTTTATAAAAATGTCCTACGAGCTGAAAGAAAGGATTTGCTGATTGCTGCCTAAACTTTACATTTTATATATTCAGTAAAACCTCCCTACTTGTAGTGAGGTTTTTTTGTTTATATTTTACACAACTGGTTTTATAGTGATAAAATAATTAAAACAATAAAAAAGGCAATAACATGAAATCTAGTGATCAAACCTCAAAAACAACAGCGACTAAACTTTGCACTTTAGCCCTTTTATTAAAAGAACGTGCCGAGATGAGAGTGGAGAAGTTTAAAGAAAGCCATGTGGCTGATAAAATCTTAAAAAAATTGAATGCTATAAAATCTGAATCACTTACATATCCCCGCGATTTAGAAGCATCTAAACCTTTTGGTATTGAAGAATCATTTAATGATTTTTTTGCTAAAGTAGATAAAATGAAAACCAGCTCGAATGATATTGGTTTCGATAAAAGCCATCTACTCGCAATAACTCTGGACAAGCTGGTGGATGAAGGGATTATCTACTTCGACTCTGAGTTTGTATTTGAAAAAGATAGCGATATCGATGTATATGCGGTTTCCAAAGCTCTTAATGAAAAGTTTGGCAAGGAAGTGTCTTTCGGCACATCAAACTTTTTGGAGAACAGCACTAAATTGCAAGTGTGCGGCTCTAAACGTGTTCTTGAATCACTAAGTAATGACTTTGGAATTTCACCTTCTACTTGCGATATTGAATACCTATACGTTGACTTACCTACCAAGAAAATAGACCCTGAACTTGATTGGGATTTCGCAAATAGTGACTTGTGGAATTCAGAAAAGAGCATGTCAATTCAGGCTCTTATTTGCAAACAGCATTTAGAAGAGAATAGTGAGCCAGCAAAAGCATCTGATAAATGGATTGCTAGTCAGTTGTCAAAAGCTAACACTCAAGAAAAAGAGCTAACTTTAGAAAAGTCTATGTAGCCTTCCTCTGCATATAAAAAAGCCCGCTTTGAGCGGGCTTTTAATTACTTGTACATTGGATGGTCTATGTTGTTCAGATCAAATGTATTAAGCAGCTTCATACCTATCGGATATATGACTGGCTCCACCCCAAGAACCCATTTGTACCCGAGCACTTGCTGAATCTCCAGCTTTTCACCTCTCATAAGCTCAAAGCGCTCAATAACAGACGAACTAGTGAACTTACTATTAGATCTCAATACTGGGTATGACAGTATCACAATAAGATCAAGCATAGTCATGTATTGCTTCAGTTTTACTTTCCAATTTGCACCATTCTTGATTTGGCTAATTTCAAGCAAGCGAAGCGGTAATCTTGCAAGCGCAAACAGTGAAAAGAACAGGCTAAAGAACAGTGCAATTGGTGGCACTATTATCATTTTCAGATAACCGTTACCTTCTTCTACACGACTTCCACCTGGCGCAAAGTCTCTCTTACTATTTTTCAGCTTAGAAACTTCTGCTCTCACTTCCGATGCAAGATTTCCATTGACATATTTACGCTCAAACTGTGACTTAGACAAGCCCAATGGCACTGAACCGCTATAAGCACTGCCTAGCAGCTTCTTAAATCCTGACTGAACTTCGTTCAGAGCAACGAATTGTGCCTTTGTTTTGGTTCCCGATGCACCTCCAGTTGCTTTATTGAACTCTCTTATAAAGTTAGCTTTGTTCATTGTCATGCCATATGGCAGATGAACACCTTTATCTGCAAGCTCAGAGCGTATGCTCATCGCAACCGTTGGCTCATTCATGAATTGGGAAACTGAGTTTATATCTGGATTCAGTCCAGACATGTAGCTAAACATCCCATCCATCAATGGCACAGCTTGTTTTGCCAAGAACTTTTCATCACCTGGACATTTGTTTCCATCACACCATTTTTGCCAATTAGACTTTGAACCCGTGGCTTGTTCCATGATGGCCTCAACTTTACCAAGGGCTTTTCTACGGCAGTTAGTGCCACAACCATTTGAGAATGCTTTCTCATACTGATCGTAAAGCAAATCGTGGATGTTGTTCTTTCTGATTTGCGTTTCTACGTATTCAGGAAATTCAACATCTCGCTTGTGCTTATAGTTAGCGTACTCTTTCGAAGATTTACTATATATTTTTTCCCACTGAGCATTCGGGTCAAGTGCCTTTTGACCAGAGTTGTACTTCTTCCATTGGGAATCGACCTCTTTAGACACCTGAAGGTAGCCATCATAAAGAAGGTCAGTTTTCATTGAGTTTCTGATCTTGACGATATCACTCACCCAAGAGTTAAGATCCTGTGTCAGCAACCCCTCTGTTCTAGTTGAGTCGAACATCATCAATGAATACATTGAAAAAAGCGCTAGCTCTTCAGCGCTTGTCGGGTTATCTCGATTGATCGGAACTTCTTTACCAAGACCAAAATCGCCAGATATCAATCCCTCTTTATATGTTACGAACAGTTCTGCTCTCGACTTGGTTTCAGCAGTTGCGTTACCAACAATTAAGTCATCTATAAGTAGAGACTGCGCTTTATGCATAAGCGGAATGCAAACAACAAGGGTTAAGATGAAGTTGAACACTCTTCTTCTAAAAGAATACTTAGTACCTAAGAAGCCGAACACAAGCAATGCCAAACCTACGCCGCTTAATAGGCGACCATACTTTTCTAGGTTATCAATCCCATGCTGGGTTACAACTAAACCACCACCCGCGTTCAGGATTGCAGCATTCAGAGCGAATTCAGACAAGATGTACAGCAACTCAAATACTATGAGAAACCGTATCCACTTAATTCTGTCTCCGTCAAAAAAGCTCTTCATCTTCTATTCCAATTAATTACATCACTGCACACAGTATACATAAAACAATATCAGAGTCAATTTTTTTAACTAAATATAAAAACAAAAATATTCATATATTCTATGATGATAGGATATTTCCGACTAAATAATTAAAATTGTTGCTGATAAAGCAATCAATTGTATAAAATTCAGTCATTTAATGCAATTCTTTTGTAATAAAAGCCTTTATCAGTTGATTTGACACCTATAGTCATGTAATGCAAAAAAGTTCAATTAAGTTACTAATTTTAGTGAAATTCTTTTTGACAATTCACAAAAAAACACTTATTGTAAGAACTATTGAGGCAAATGTTGCTCTCTATTAATAAACAAACCAAAAAAATATCTTTAAATAACTAAAGGAATTTAACTATGAAAAAGACTCTGATCGCACTTGCTGCACTGACTATCTCTGGCGTTGCTTCTGCTGCTTCTGTTGATAACGTTTCTGTTGGCTTCACTGATGTAGAAGATTTCCAGGGTATCACTGTAGGTGTTGAGAAAAGCATCACTGAAAGCGTTTACGTTGGCGCTAATGTACAAGCTCTAGAGCATGTAGATCACGCAGATGTAACTGCTCAAGATTACAGCGCTAAAGTTGGTGCTCTTCACGCTCTGAGCGCAACTCACAACCTTTACGGTGAAGTGGGTGTTGGTCACGTAGTGCTTGAAGATGTTGATGGCAAAGTGTCTGACGACTACGCAAGCCTAGAAGTTGGTGTTAAAGGCGACCTTTCTCAGAAAGCTCCTATCCAATACTCTGCGTTCGTAGGTAGCAAGGCTTACACTGATCTAGACAACACTTACTACGTAGGTGCAGACATGGATTACGCTGTAACTGACACATTCGCTGTTGGTGTTGGCTACAAATTCGAAGCTTACGATAGCAATGATCAATCTCTTTACGGTGAAGAAAACGAAAGTCAATTCTTCGTACAAACTAAATTCAAATTCTAATTTGAATAATGAAAAAAACGAGGCTATTGCCTCGTTTTTTTATGTCTATTAAAATATAAAAGTTTGTTTTTTAGGATTAAATCGATGGCTAAACATAAAAAATACAAAATGCTATTGGCAAAAGCCGACAATATGGATTTGGTGATTTTGCTCAAATACGAATCACAATACACTTGGGTTAAGTCTCCAAACTCCTACCCGCCAAATAATGACTATACTATTGGCTTCCTTTGCTTACCTAAGCATGAAGTAGCTTGTCTTAGTGCTCTAAATGGTTCAAAAATCCAAATTAGAGAAGGTGAAGGTGATTGGGTTGAAGTAGAGCTAGACAGTAAATGGAAAAAGACTGAATGGTATATGTCAGAACACTTTGACTCAAGAATTGCAAATTAGATTAACAAATAAAAAAGGGATGGTTTAACAAACCATCCCTTTTCTCATTTTTCAGCTAACAGAGATTCTTTTCAGTACGGCTATAGCTTCAGAGACAGTTTTTACAGGAATAATTTCCATATCTGTTTTTAGCCCTTTCATATTTGAAGCTGGAATTATTGCCCTATGGAAGTCATGCTTACGACACTCTTTAAGTCTCTCTCCACCACTCGGAACTGGTCGAATTTCACCACCAAGACCCACCTCCCCCATAACGATAACGTCTTGCGGAATGACTATGTTTTCAATTGCTGAACAGATTGCTAAGACTACAGCCAAATCTGAAGCTGTTTCACCTATCTTAATGCCACCGACTACGTTAAGGAATGTATCTTTATCATAGGTAGCCACTTTGCAGCGACTGTGTAGTACAGCCATCAGCATTGAGTTTCTATTTGAATCCAAACCCACAGATACTCTCTTTGTATATTGCGGATTTCCTTTCGCGACCAAAGCTTGGATCTCCAGCAACATAATACCATTGCCTTCTTTGTAAGGGATCACAACTGTACCAGGGGTAGGAACGTCTGGTCTTTGAAGGAAAATAGCGCTAGGGTTTTTAACGTCTTTCATTCCAGACTCAGTCATGATGAATACGCTCATTTCATTAGCAGTACCAAAACGGTTTTTTGCAGATTTAATTGTCCTGTATCTATCGCTGGTGGTCGTATCCAAATGGATGGTGCAGTCAACAGTATGTTCAAGAACCTTTGGACCCGCTAACGTTCCGTCTTTTGTAACGTGACCGATAACAAGTACAGAAACGTCATTTGTTTTCGCGTACTGAGTTAGGATATGTCCGCAATCTTTCACCTGTGAGGTTGAACCTGGCGAGGAATTGTTTGTTTCCGAGTACATAGTTTGAATTGAGTCAACAATGATGACTTTAGCATCTATTGAAGAAGCGTTTTCGATAATCCTTTCAACACAAGTTTCAGATTTTAACTTTACCTTATCGCCATTCTTTACATGTAATCTAGTTGCTCTCGAAGAAATCTGATCTACTGATTCCTCACCTGTAAAATAAGCTGAAGATACTTGAGACGCAAGGTAATCTATTGCCTGCAAGAGTATTGTTGATTTACCTGCACCAGGGCTACCAGATAACAAAACAACACTGCCTTTTACTAAACCCCCACCTAGAACCCTGTTAAGCCCCGCTA
Organism: Vibrio sp. 2092; assembly: GCF_033339635.1. Lineage (NCBI taxonomy): Bacteria > Pseudomonadati > Pseudomonadota > Gammaproteobacteria > Vibrionales > Vibrionaceae > Vibrio > Vibrio sp. 2092. The sequence goes on from NZ_JAWOUY010000001.1 coordinate 410,965, forward strand.
TGCCTGTATCATATCTAGATAACGCGGCTTCTTTACCTTGCAACTCACTAAGGCTAACCATCCCTTCACTGATTTGACCAGCGTATCCTTTATGTTTCGCGTTTATAGCAGTGTTTCTTATCTTCTCATTAACGTTATTACTTACCTTCGATTCCGCAAAGGTGTTCCACGCTCCGCAGCCTCTGCACTGACCAACCCATCTAGGACTGTCATAACCACAATCGGAACAAATATACACTGTTTTCGTCTTACTCATAATTCTTGCTTTTATTTTGATTTAATTACCTATATTATAACGCAGACTTTTATTAAGACAAATAAATAGTCAAACCAAATCAATTAATAAAACTAAAGGTATATGATGATAAACATTCTAGAAAGAGGCATGAACTTTGCCATCTCAAGTGCTAGTGTTACAGTCGAAATCAACTCTCGTGATAACGGGCTAAAATTGATGGCTGTTGTAACAGATAGCAATCAGAACTCAAAAATCTCAGCGCTACAGATCCCTACAAATGAATGTGTATTTGAAACTGATAAAAAGTGCAAAATCTCACTACCATCTTGCGGTGCCGCATTCGAGAAAATTGAGTTTTACGCATTTAACGATGATGCGCAGTCTGTCGATGCTACCTTAATCATTACTCAAGACAATGGTGCTCGACATTCCATTCAAACCAATTTTGTCAACGCTAGCGCCTGCATGTTTGGCAGAATCTACAACCATAACGGCACATGGAAAGCTAAAAACCTTGCAGACATGGTAAGTGGCAATATTGATACAGTTCTAACCATGTATAAAGGTAACAACCTTGCTGAAGAATTGCTCAAAATGAAATCCCACGGTGGACTAAACAGCAACGGTAATAGTCAGATCAGCATGGCATCGAGCCAGCCTGTAGCTCAGAACCAGAGTGGTCATTTTAATATGGCTCCTACTCCATCACCGCAAAACGGGCAGGTTGAACGAATTAATCCTGGCTCAAACTTACCAGCTACAACAAGACCATCATTTGGTCGAAATCGTTCAAATTCTGGCTTTTCTAGCCGTATTGAGCAAGGTCAAGAGGCAGCTACACAAACCCTCGGAAATGTACTTAATCAAGGTCGCTCACTGTTCTCTCGATTCGCCAACTTTTCAAAAGGTAAAGCTCAAGAAGCTACAGATGAAATCAATAAACTTAGAAGCAAAAAGCTACTTGAGGGTGTCATCGCTTCCTGTGCGTATATGGCGTTTGCAGACGGTCACGTTGATGCAGTAGAAAAGCAGAAAACTCTTGAGTTGATGTCAAACCATCAATACCTAAAGCTATTTGACCAAAAAGATGTCATTGAATGCTTCGACTCTTACATTAAGTGCTTTGAAAATGACTTTGATGAGGGCGAGATCTACGTATTCGAATCTCTAAATCCATTGAAGGGTTCTACAGAAGAAAGCAGCTTAATTCTTGCTGTTGCTCTGGATATCGCGAATGCAGACGGAATCTTCTCACCTGAAGAAGAAAGAACATTGAAGCGTATCCGTCTAATCCTTGACGCTTAAATAAAATTAAAGATAAAAAGCCCGTTACGGGCTTTTTTAATTGTTTAATTAATCGATATTTTAGATATTTTAGAAAAAATATCCTATCAAAGTAAAAAAATCAGATATTTATGCTTTTTTGGTGTTGACAAGTTTTTATCATTCAATATAAACTCAATCTCAAATGAGGCAATGAAGTTCCTCTTAAATATCAATAAAGTTTGTAATCAATCAACAAATAAAAGGTAATATTATGCAAGTTATTAACATGTCAAAAGGTCAACGCATCGATCTAAGCAAACCAGACAACACTCCACTGAAAAAAATTCATGTGGGTCTGAACTGGAAAGAGCGTGTATCTGAAGGCGAAAAATTTGATGCAGACCTATTGGTTATGCTTAGCGGCGCAAATGGTGAAAACCTTGGCGTAGATAACTTTGTATTCTACGGCAACCCAGCAAAAGCAAGTACATGTGGCGCTGTTAAAATCAGTGAAGATAACCGTGACGGTGTAGACCGTGAAGGTGAAGATGATGAATGGGCAACAGTAGACCTAGAAGCGCTGAACCCTGCTGTGGAGCGCATCAGCTTTGCAGTTAACATTTTCGAAGCTGAAGCTCGTAACCAAAACTTCGGCATTATTGAAGACTGTGGTATCCGTATCGATGACCAAGAAAGCGGCGAAACACAATCTTCATACGATCTTACTGAAGATTACTGCCAGTACACTGCTGTACTAGTTGCTGAGATGTACAAAAAAGACGGCAAATGGAAGTTTGTAGCTAAAGGCGAAGGTCTAAAAGGCGGTCTAAACGAATTCCTAAACCGCTTTGGCTTCACAGCGTAATTACATTGCTCTATGGGATGGCTTAGCCATCCCTTAAAAATTAATTAATTAATCAATAAATAATTTATTAAGAGAAATAAAATGAATGCTCCAGTAATTAACTTAAGAAAAGCTCAGACAATTGATTTGCGTAAATCAAATGGTCAGGCAATGACTAACCCTTTCATTGCTATCGGTTGGAACGAAAGTCAAGCCCACCAAGATCAAGAATTTGATCTTGATGTATTGGCGATGATGCAAGATGCTGCTGGCAACGCAATTAGCCCAGAACATTTCATTTTCTATAATACTCCTGGTCGTATCAGCCAATGTCGTGGTATTGAAATTAGTCCAGACAACCGTACTGGCGCTGGTGAAGGTGATGACGAATGGCTAAAAATTGATTTTAACAAGATTGATCCTCGTTGTGAGAAGATCACTCTTGGTGTAAGCATTAATGATGCTGAGATCAATGGTCAAAACTTCGGTATGATTGACAATGCATTTATGCGCATTCTTGAAAGTGAAGGTGGTCGCGAACACGCTGTCTACGACCTTACTGAAAACTACCCTCAATACACTGGTATGATTTTCGGCATCTTCGAAAAACGCAATAACGAATGGTTCTTTACTACAATCGGTGAAGGTCTTCGCAATGGCATTGTTGAATTTGTAGAGCGATTCAATTTCCAAGGTCAAAAGTAAGTCGTTAGACTTAAAGCTAAAAAATAAAAAGCAAGGGTGTTAGCACCCTTGCTTAATTAAGTTAGCAAGTAAAATTGTTAATTTAACAAATATCTAAATAGACTAAATCAAAAACAAAATTAATGAGCATTAAATGAAAGTTGTAATAGATTCAGGAAAAATTGGGATTACCCCATCGTACATTCATGAAGACTTTAATGGTATTGAAGACTTAATTGGATTTGCAAACCGTAAAAATGAAAATCGTGGTTTTTTGTTTGTAAGCAAAGTTTTGGGTAAGCACATCCCTGTGACACCTACAGAAATGAACAAGGTTTACTCCGTATTCTCTAAAGAGTTATCTTCAGATTCAAAAGCATTTGTTGTGGGCTTGGCAGAAACAGCCACAGGTCTTGGCGCTGGTGTAGCAAGCAGTTTAGAAAATAAACAAGTTTATTTTCAGCATACAACTCGCTCTATCCTTCCACATGCTGAAAGATGGTTTGAGATTTCTGAAAGCCATTCCCATGCGGTTTCGCACATTATCTATAAGCCTAGCCAGGAAATGCTAGACAGCTTAATTGATGTTGAGAACCTTCTTTTGGTTGATGATGAAATTACAACAGGCAATACTCTTAAACAACTTGCTAAAGAGTATCTGAAGGTTCTTCCAAATATCAAAAAAATCAACATCGTTTCTCTTTTAAGCTGGCTTGATGATGTCAAGTTCTCCGAATTCAAGCGAGATGTAACTGAGTTTTGTGAAAATGAAGGCTTGGTAGCTCCTGAGCTTACTCAGAGCTTCCTGTTTAACGGTAGCTTTGAATTTGAACCAAACGTTAACTACAAACAGGAACTACCTAAATTGGCGCATAAGGGTGCTTCTGTACTCGATTGCTCTTGGAACATGGGACGCCTACCCGTTCAAATGAAGCATGTAGTAACAACTGACTATGTGACCAAGATTGAGAAGATTATTGCATCAGAAGGTTCTGAAAAAGAGATTTCAATAATCGGTACTGGTGAAAACATGTATTTACCATACCTAATTGCATCACAGCTAGAAATTTCTGGTTACAATGTCACTGTACAGTCCACTACTCGCTCACCAGTTGTTGTAGATGGCAAGGTGATTACAAGCTGTCACGAAATTCCAATGCATGATAATGGACTGGTAGAGCACTACATCTACAATTTGAATGTAAACAAGCTGAATGTCGTAATTACAGAAACTGGCTCAAAGTCAGAAAAGGAAGCATATCAACATCTAGGCTATGTGCTTTAAATTAAATTAATAAATAAATTATTGAATTTAGAATAAAAGATTAAATTTGGAAATATCATGAGTTTAGAACAGTGGAAGTCCAGTGAGTATGCTTCGAAAGTAAACGTAAATTCTCAGTTTGGACGCGTAATTTCTGTGATGGTTAATAATGCTGGCTGGCATACTCTTCGTGAAATTGAAGATATGATCCATGCAAAATTTCCTGATCGGGACACACAAGCAGCAATTTCAGCAAGACTAAGGGAGCTTAACCCTCTAAAGCATGGACTTGAAAAAGAAAAATGCATGGAAGTTGTCAACAAAAAGCAAGTTTGGCGATACCGATTAGTTCCAGCTAAAAAATGTGAATCACAAGAAAGCTAAACAAAAACTGATGCAATCTAAGGAATAACGATGAACACTTTAAAACCAATCTTAGGCAGCTATGCAAAAGAAGATTGCCAATTTCTAATGCAAGCAATTGAAACCGAGTTTGTTTCTGTTGAAGAAAAAGAAAAAAGGATTCAATCTGGAGAAGCTCACTATTCTGAAATGATTAACAAAGAAAATGCTCCATCTAAAGAGTACATGGCTTTGTTTAATCAGATGCTTGGTAAATACGAAGTTCGACTTGCAAAAGAAATCATGTCATTAGCGAGCAAAATGATTATTGCTAGACCTGATTATGGAATGGAGAACAAACCAATTGTTGTTGTTTCTCTTGCGCGAGCTGGCACTCCAATTGGCGTTTTAGTGAAGCGAGCAATTGAGTTTTTTGGTCTTAAAGCAGTTCACTACTCTGTTTCAATTATTCGAGACAAAGGCATCGATACCAAAGCGCTTGATTACTTAACAGATAAGTATGACGCTGAATCTATTGCCTTTGTTGATGGCTGGACAGCTAAAGGTGTGATTACTAAAGAGCTGGAAACATCTGTTGATTTATACAATTCAGCAAATGAGACCAAGATATCTGACGACCTGTTTGTAATTAGCGATATTGGTGGTTCAGCGACATATTGCGCGACAATGGATGATTACGCAATTCCTTCGTCCATTCTAAATTCAACAATCTCAGGTTTGATTTCAAGAACAATTTGTTCAGATAAAACTGAGGGCGGTTTTCACGGTTGCGTTAAGTACAAGCACCTTGAAGAACACGACATTAGCAACTGGTTCGTAGATAAGATTGCACAAAACTTCGATTATGAGTTTGCAAATGGTAACGCTACATACCTATGCCCTACTATCCGAAAAGAGAAAACTAAACAGTTTGTTGAAACTCTAATGGCAGAGCAAGGCATTGATCACATCAATATGATTAAGCCTGGTATCGCAGAGGCAACCCGAATCCTACTTCGCCGCGTACCTGACTTTATTATGCTTAAAAACGTCAAAAGCGATGACGTAAGTCACTTAATCCAAATGGCTAAAAAAGCGAACGTTAAAATTATCGAAAATGATGCAATGCCATTCCAAGCTTGCGCTGTTATCAAAAAAGTTACGGACTAAATTAAAATGAGCAATAAATACTTTCAATTAGGCGCTAGCCTATACACGCCAGCAACAAACAAAAACCTTCTAAAAGAACTTGATGGTTTAAAAAGCGAATCAAAATCAATGATTGTTGATACTGAAGATGCAGTTTCAGAAGAACGATTAGAGGAAGCGCTTGAGAACTTAGAAGCAGCACTTAAAAAGACTGTTGATAAGTCGAAAATCAAAAAATTGCGCTTCATTCGACCTCGCAACTCAACAGTTCTAAAACGCATCCTTAAAATGGAAGGCGTTGAAAAGATTGACGGGTTTGTACTTCCAAAATGCACAATTGATAGTTCAATTATCTACCGTGAGATCTTGGAAAACTGCGGAATGTCATTTGGTGTGATGCCTACTATTGAAAGTATTGAAATGACAAAAACCTCCAAGATTGAACAACTAAAATCAATCTTTAAATCTTTCGAAAAAACAGAGATTATCTGTATTCGCATTGGTGGTAATGACCTGTTTAATGAGTTAGGCTTAAAGCGTCACCCTAAAGTGACAATTTACGAGACTCCACTTCGAATTATCATTGAAAAGATTGTGCTCGGATTTAAAACCTCAGGTTTTGAAATTGCATCTCCTGTGTTTGATATCATTGACGATAGAATCACTCTTCAGCGAGAGCTAGAGTACGATATGAGTTACGGCTTCTTTGCTAAAACTGCAATTCACCCTTCTCAAGCAACTATCATTGAGCAGCACATTGGTGAATATGCGAAACAAAATGTTAGCAAAGCAAAAGGCGTTATCACTGAATCTAACGCTGTTTATATCCATGACGGTCAAATGATGGAAAAGACTTGTCATATCAATTGGTCACAAAGGATTGTTTCGCTTTCAAGCAATTATTAAAAGAGTTAAAAAATGGATACCCTTACAAATAAAATAAATGAATCACAAAAAAGCTTTTCGATCTTACTAAGCTGGTCTGGCAAAAATGGTAAAGAGATCGATCTAGACTTATCAGTCGGTTTTGTTAACGGTCTAAATGAACGTGCAATGCAGAAAGTCTATTTTGGTCATGAGGGAAGTATTGGTGTAAATTATCATGGCGATTCAAAAGGGGATGTACAGAATGATTGTGGTCTGAGTACCGAACGTATTTCTTTCTCACCATCAAAACTTCCTATTAATGTGAAATCTTCATTTGTAGTAATTACAAATAATGATATAAAAGAATTGTTTAGCGAACTTGAAAATTGTGATCTATGCATCAAAGATGATAGCTCTGATGATGTATTATTCGCTCTCAATCTATTAGAAGTTGACGGATTTACAGAAAGCTCTGCATTCTCACCTTTAAAAATAAATTTTGGTGAAAATGATTGGACTGTTAAAGAATCTAAAATTTCTCTAGAAAATACTTATCTTGATGATGTCCACAACCAATACTTTAATGTATTGAAATGTCTAAACCAAGATAACAGCAACACCAATTAATTAACAAATAAATTAATTAGTAAACAAATTAAATACTAAATTTAGGAAAAATATATGTCTCAAGTAATTAATCTACAAAAGAAACAAGTAATCAATCTATCTAAACACAAGCCTGGTCTATCTCGCGTATGTGTGGGTGTAAACTGGGGTCAAGTTTTGCGCGAGCAAAACGTAGGTGGATTCTTGGGTTTTGGTAGCCGCACTGAAATGAAGCCTACTCCTGTAGACCTAGATATCTCTGCTGGTCTTCTTGATGCTTCTGGTAGCCCTGTTCACAGCCCTGTTTGTTACTACAACCATGACGAACCAGGTCTTCACCATAGCGGCGATGATCTGGAAGGTGACGTTGTAAATGACGGTATTGACAACGAAGTTATCGAAATCGATTTCTCTCGTGTAAGCGCGAATGTAAGCCATATTCCTGTAGTTCTAAATGACTTCCGCCGTGAACTTAAGAACTTCGGTGAGCTTCCACACCTAGAGATTCGCATTTACGAAGGAACTCCTACTCGCGTAGATAATGTTATCGCTACATTCAACATCAAGAACAATGAAGATCTTAACAACGCGCAAGCGGTAGTTCTAGGTAACTTCTCTCGCGTTAATGGCGAGTTCCAATTCGAGGCGATTGGCAAATCAGAGCCAAACACTCGACTTGAAGATCTGATCCAGCGCGGTTTCAAAATCGCATCAAAGTAATTGATTACTAGTAAATAAGGTGTCATTCGTGACACCTTTTTTTTGGGAAAATAAAGATGAAAATCATAAGCCCTATTATCATAAGCAACACTAGAAAAACTGAGTTCCTAATTTTAAAGGAGCTGAAACTTCGAACTGATTCTGGCTGGGAAAAGGCATTTTTGGTTTGTGATACAGACTGCAAAAGAGTTGAATGTTACTTAGCCAGCGACTTCAATAATGAGTTTAGCTTCAAAAAAGATAGCACCATTGTCGTACAAGAACATTGTTTAAGTATTAAGCATGAAGATTGCCAGAAGTGGATTCATACAAAATCCAATGGAATGTATTCTCTCATCACCGAACTATGGATATTCATAGGAGGCGGTTTTCTTTCAGGAGTTCTATACAGATCTGTTGAAGATGATGAATCCTATGTCCGTGATTCAGGTAATTTTACCGCTTCATTTACTAAAAAATAAAAAAAGCCCAATGTTAAATTGGGCTTACTTTTGTATTGGGATATGAAAAGTCGTTACGCCACTTTCTTTATCAACATCAAAGTTTAAGATACCGCGCTTATTGGTAGCATAAGATGACAAATCAAAGTTTGGATTCAATTTGAATTGATCTTCTTCATTTTTAAGAAGGTATCCAACCTCTACCATGTATTCGAGAAAGAACCATAGCATCGTACCAATATCATTATTACCCCAATAAACCCACTTTACATCTTTTGAGAAGCTATCCTCTTCTTTTATAATACCTAGTGCTCTACCAATATAATGCTGAGCACCATCAATATCCGTCCAATTGTCTAAGTTAAACATAAAATTCCTCGTTGAAGTGACCTTCATTGAATCACATCAATGAAGGTTACTTGTTAAACTTCGTTTGCTTTCCTTACCTTTGCAATCATATCATGATCAAAATGATGTTCTGATATGATTTTCAAGGCAGTCTCGTAAGATGGTTCACATAGACACCATTGTTCTTTACTGTTTTTTCTAATTAAGCCTTGCTCATCAAGATTTTTCACAGCGCCATAGATTGGGGTTGCTGTAAGACCTGTTAACACGCAGAAATCAGCAGATCTCACACTTTTAGGTCTAGTATGCGCAATTGCCTGTAGAGTTGCTACTTCTGCCCTTTTGTTAGCATTTAGCTTCTCTTTTAAAATTGACTCAACTTCATCAATAACAACACACTTAACATATTGCAGCCAAGATTCTTCTACCAAAGAGCGTGTAATATGTTTCGTATTTTCAGCATAGAATGTTGCATTCTCGAAAACCTGCAAAGACAAATGAGAAAAATCCCTCGGATGACCCGATGTAAGTTTCGCTATAAATGGTAAAGCATCCTCATCATATGTGTATCCACAGTCTTTAGCGGCTACCTTAAGGTGTTCTAAGCATTCATCTTCAGGGAGTTCGAATACGCTAATTCTTCTACACATTCCGTAAAGACCTCTATTCCGACTCATGAATACATCACTCATCATTCTGCGCTTAGAGCCTGCAAAAATCATTGAAACACGCTCGGAACGCTGCAATCCCCCACGAATATCCCACTCTACCTTCTCACCATCGCTTAGGTTGATTTCAGATAGAGTTTGAAACTCATCAATAATCAGCGCTACCCTGGCATTACACTTTGAAGCTAATTGATCTAGAGATAGCAAAGCTTCCTCTAATGGACTATCCATCACTACTGGAGCCTTTAACTTCAATGTGACTTTTGCAAGATCTCTTCCACCCAGAGAAAATTCAGGATCGAATCTTGAGAAGATGTTCTTAATGTAATTCTTACCCTCTTCTTTCCCGTCCGTAAGCTCACTAGCAGCTTCAGCAATTGAATGAAGCACTTTTCTTTTGACTGCATCAATCGTTGGACAGGATGAGATATCACAATCGCTCCAAACGAATTTATCGATACCGAATTTTGAGGGGTTAGAAGCAATGTCGGAACAGACATGTATTGCCATTGAGGTCTTTCCTACTCTTCTCTCACCAGAAAGCCAAACCGATGATGAGGATGAAAGCTCTGTCATTAATGACCTACGCTCTTCAAACCTATCAAAAAAGGCTCTGTTTTTTGCGATTTTTCGAGAAAAGAAATCTGTATATCTGAGCATAGACACCTCGCTTTAATGTGAACCTATCCAAAATAGCACAATACAAGTATACACGCTCTAACAGTTAGACACTAGAACTTAGACACTAAGACTTAGTGTCGTGAAATTTAAGGGATTTAAATTCATTCAGTAAATATAAAAAAGGCTGGAAAACCAGCCTTTTCAGTACATTAAAGCTCAAAACCTTGCAAGTCTTCACTTGAAACATCGTTGTCAATTTGACCTACAAGATATGAGGAAATTTCCGCTTCCTGAGGCGCAACTTGGACGTTATCAGAGCTAATCCATGCGTTGATCCAAGGAATAGGGTTCGCCGTTGCATTTGGATAAGGAGCATCAAGACCTACAGCCTTCATTCGCAGGTTAGTAATGTACTCGACATACTGACATAGAATTTCTTTATTAAGCCCGATCATTGAACCATCTTTGAATAGGTAATCAGCCCATTCTTTTTCTTGTTCAGCCGCGTCTTTAAACAGTTTGAAGCAAACATCCTTACATTCTTCTGCGATCTCAAGCATTTCCAAATCATCTGTGCCGTTACGCAGAAGATTAATCATATGCTGAGTACCAGTAAGGTGCAGAGATTCATCACGAGCAATTAGCTTGATGATTTTTGCATTACCTTCCATTAATTCGCGTTCAGCGAATGCAAATGAGCAAGCAAAGCTTACATAAAAACGAATAGCCTCTAGTGCGTTTACTGACATCAAACAGATATATAGCTTCTTCTTTAATTCTCTTAATGAAACTTCAACTTTTTCACCATTAATAGTGTGCTCTCCACTACCGAACATATGATACATATTAGTGTATTGGATTAAGTCATCATAATAATGAGCTATATCTTTTGCACGTTTCAAAATATGTTCGTTTTCTACCACATCATCAAAAACAACTGATGGGTTGTTAACAATATTACGAATAATGTGCGTGTAGCTTCTTGAATGAATTGTTTCACTAAAAGACCAAGTTTCTAACCATGTCTCTAATTCAGGAATAGACACAATAGGTAATAAAGCTACGTTAGGACTTCTACCTTGAATTGAATCTAGTAATGTCTGATACTTCAAATTCGAAATAAAGATATGCTTCTCATGCTCTGGAAGCTTATTAAAATCGATTCGATCCTGAGAAACATCAACTTCTTCAGGTCTCCAAAAAAAACTCAATTGTTTTTCAATTAATTTCTCGAAGATTTCATACTTTTGCTGGTCGTATCTAGCAACGTTTACATTATTACCAAAGAACATTGGCTCTAATAACTGGTCATTCTTTTTAGTGTTAAAAGTTGTATATGCCATTTTTTATTCTCACGATTTATTAAAGTCGTTTATGGCTCACCAATCGGTGAGCCTTTATTTATTTGGTTAAAGATCTAAGTCAATTCCCATTCAGATCTTGCAACCGCCACCTGAACACGAGTCATCTTCTTGAACAATATCATCTTGGTTATCTTTAGCACCATCACGAGTGTTATGGTAGTAAAGTGTTTTAACACCAAGCTTATATGCCATTAACAAATCTTGAAGCAGCTTTTTCATTGGTACTTTAGAAGATTCGTATCTAGATGGGTCATAGTTTGTATTTGCACTAATTGCCTGATCCACGAATTTCTGCATGATGCCAACTAAAGTTAAATAGCCTGCATTGTCGCCAATATTCCATAGCAGTTCATAGTTCTCTTTGTATTCCTTAATACCAGGAACAACTTGCTTTAAAATACCGTCTTTCGATGCTTTAACAGATACGTAGCCTCTTGGTGGCTCAATACCATTTGTCGCATTTGAAATTTGAGAACTTGTCTCTGAAGGCATAAGAGCTGTTAAAGTTGAGTTTCTTAACCCATTAGCCTGAATCTCTTTACGAAGTTCTTCCCAATCTAGTTGCAATGGAGTTTTACATACAGCATCCAAATCAGACTTGTAAGTGTCAATTGGCAAGATTCCTTGACTGTAACGTGTCTCATTGAATCCAGAACAAGCACCAAACTCTTTAGCCAAGTTCATTGAAGCTTTTAGTAAGTAGTATTGGATTGCTTCAAATGTCTTATGAGTCAGATCATTTGCACTACCGTCTGAGTACTTAACACCATTCTTAGCTAAATAGTATGCGTAGTTGATAACACCAACACCAAGAGAACGTCTCTTCATTGTAGAAATTCGTGCCGCTGGCAATGGGTAATCTTGATAATCCAATAGAGCATCCAGAGCGCGAACTACAAGATCAGAAAGCTCATCAAGCTCACTAAGATCAGAAATTGCACCAAGGTTGAAAGCTGATAGAGTACAAAGAGCAATCTCACCGTCTTCACTTTCAACATTATTTAAAGGCTTAGTTGGCAGTGCAATTTCAAGACAAAGGTTTGATTGGCGAATAGGAGCTACAGACGGATCAAACGGACTGTGAGTATTGCAGTGGTCAACGTTCTGAATGTAGATTCGACCTGTTGATGCTCGTTCTTGCATTAAGAGAGTAAACAGCTCAAGAGCTTTAACAGTCTCTTTTTTGATCTTCGGATCGTTTTCATAATGAACATAAAGTCTCTCAAACTCATCTTGGTCTGCGAAAAATGCTTCGTACAATCCTGGTACATCAGATGGAGAAAATAGAGATATGTTTCCACCATTCACCAAACGCTGATACATCAATCTGTTTAGCTGAACACCATAGTCCATATGACGAACACGGTTTTCTTCAACACCACGGTTATTTTTCAATACCAATAGTGAACGCGCTTCACCATGCCATAAAGGATAAAATACTGTTGCAGCACCACCACGTACACCGCCCTGAGAACAGCATTTAACAGCCGTTTGGAAGTATTTTAAGAAAGGAATGACACCCGTGTGGAATGCTTCACCACCGCGAATCTCAGAACCAAGAGCACGGATACGTCCAGCGTTAATGCCGATACCTGCACGTTGAGAAACGTAACGAACGATTGAGCTAGCAGTTGCGTTGATAGAATCTAGACTATCATCTGATTCAATTAGTACACATGAGCTAAATTGACGTGTAGGTGTACGAACACCAGACATAATAGGAGTCGGTAACGAGATTTTGAATTTTGATGATGCATCATAAAAACGCTTAACATAGCGCATACGTTTTTTAGGCTTGTATTTTGAGAACAAGCAAGCAGCAACAAGCATGTACAGGAATTGAGGGCTTTCGTAAATTTCACCAGAAACACGGTTCTGAACCAAGTATTTATTCTCTAGTTGTTTTACAGCAGCATATGCAAAATCCATATCACGATTATGATCGATATAATCATTCAATTCGTTCAATTCTTCACGAGTGTAATCCTCAAGAATATGCTTGTCATACTTACCCATTCCAACAAGCTTAACTACATGATCATAAAGGTGTGGTGGATTAAACTCACCATATGCTTTTTTGCGGATATGGAAGATAGCCATACGCGCTGCAAGAATTGCATAATTTGGGTTCGTCTCTGAAATCAGATCCGCTGCTGACTTGATCAAGGTTTCATGAATATCTGATGTTTTCATACCATCAGAAAACTGAATTCTTGCTCTCATTTCTACTTGGCTGACTGAAACACCTTCTAGATCTTCAGCAGCCCAAGTTACCATGCGGTGGATCTTGTCAATGTTGCCTTGTTCTAGTTTGCCGTTTCTTTTAGTTACTTTAATGTCCATGATTATCACTATATATGGTTTATTTTTATTAATTGGGATACTACATGTTGATATTATATCACCTGAAATTGAGATAGATCAACAATGTGTTATTTAATATTTTTTATCTAATATATTAAATGAGCCTTTTTGAGCAAATAAAAAGCACACAAAAACATACACTTTATGTTTATTTTTGTGTGCGCTCTAACTGTTCAATAAATCCAAAACATTCTAGATAACGGTCTAAATTAGGGCTAGCTTGGCTAGCCCAATAGCAAATGTTTACTTCTTCTGTACTGCTTCCGTTACCACGAATGGAGCATCACATGAAGCCTTGCTAGTAACTGTACCAACCATAGTGATTTCTTCACCTTTCACCATGTAGTAGCCTGCGCCTTTCGTCTTAAAGAAGACTTTAGCTTTAGCTTCATCACCAGCTTGGATTTCGACGTAATCTTTGTTTACATCGACAACTTTACCAGACCATTTCACGTAGCTTCCAGCATATTCCTTATTGAATACATCTTGGCTACGCTCCGCAGAGTACTTAGTTTCACAACCAACTTCTTTGCTTGCTTCTGATAGAGATTTCACGCTGAATTCGATTGTAAGCAATGGAGCTACATCACCACGACCTACATTTTCTACAGTTAAAGGAGCGCTTTCAAAAGCAGTGGCTTCTGAAGATTCACTTTTCAAGATTGATGTTCTTGTAATGTTACTCACTGTAGCTTCCGCATCAAGACGATCTTCAAGCTCAGCAATTTTTTGCTTCTGCTCTGCGATTAGTTTGTCTTTCAAAGCAATTGTCTCTTTCAGCTTACCAAACTCTTTACCAATACTATTAGTAGAGTTCTTCAGCTTATCTTGTAGCCTTTGGATTTCAGCATCTTTATCTTTGATTAGAGCATCATATTCAGCTTTTACTGCTTCCAGTTCAGCTTTTGTAGAAACTTTACCTTCTTCAAAAGGCAGAACTTCTGGAAGAACATCAACTTCTAGCTGTAGTTGCTCACGAGCAGCTTGGTTAAACTCAGCCTTGAAGAAACGCTCTGTGATCAACGCGCCAGAAAGAAGCGTTAGCATGATAACGGTAACAAGCCAGCTACCCTTCCATCCACCTTTACGAGGGCGGAATCTATTCCAAAGACCAAAAGTAAGAATAGAGATAAGCCAGTAAACGAAAATATTCATTTTCTTATCTTTCTTATCTACAGCTTTTTTGTCTTTCTTGTCAGAAGGCTTACCGTTCTTGTTCTTATCATCACCATTATCACCAGGCGCAAAACCAAGACCTTTATCTGAACCTGCCTCTTTATTTAGCTCAGCGCCACCAGCAACATTTTGATTTTCTGTAGAAAGCTTGTCACTTACTGGTGTTGAGGCATTTTCATTATTTTGATCCATAAAATACTCCAAGTTTATTTATTGATTAATTAATTGAATTAAGGTTGCCCTTAAAAGCAACTCAACACCATTACGGTGCTGAGTTGTTTACTTTTTTGTGTTTTGTGTTTGTGTTGGGTCATTAGTTTATGACTTGAGAATAAATTACCTAAATAAAAAAGATAGGTCAACACAAAAAACAATATTTTTCACTAAGATGAAAAAAGTTCTTGCCAACCTATTTTGATGCATGTATAAACTCGACCCAGCAAAAAAAGGCAGCACTGTTCATATAT
Source organism: Vibrio sp. 2092 (assembly GCF_033339635.1). Lineage (NCBI taxonomy): Bacteria > Pseudomonadati > Pseudomonadota > Gammaproteobacteria > Vibrionales > Vibrionaceae > Vibrio > Vibrio sp. 2092. The sequence goes on from NZ_JAWOUY010000001.1 coordinate 426,393, forward strand.
GGTTACAGTTGCAAAAAGCCGTATGCTTGTTTAGTGACCAGAAGTTATGTTGTAACGTGTAAGATTTCTGGTATGATCAATAATCAAATGAATATTAAATTTAAAATATGGCATGGCGAGTCCTGCCATTAGTTTATAATAAATAGGTAAAAATATGGACAACTCAACTCCTGAAATGACGAATGAAATTCGTGAAGCTTTTCGTGCTCGTCTAATCGAAGAAGAAATTAAAGTTACTAATCAACGCAAAGCAGCACTTGAATCAGCAAACGGAACTCAAGAAAAATCGGCAGACCAATGTGATGAAGCTAGTCGAATTGAAGATCGTAACTATCATCTTGCTATGGCAGACCAACAACTTCTTCGCCTACGTGAAATCCAAGTAGCCCTTAAGAATTTTGATGATGATTTTGGTTACTGTATTGATTGTGGCGATGAAATCAACATTAAGCGACTAGAAATCAACCCTGCATATCAACGCTGTACTTCTTGTGAACATGACCATTCATTAAGAAAGAAAAACGGGTAATGGATATGAAGGTTGTAACAGGGAACGCTAAAAAATTTGTAATATCAGCTACTCTGCTGTCAGCTATTTTGCTTTCAACTAATGTAAATTCTAAAGAAGTTGGTGAAAGTTACATTTATGACAAGTCAGTAGTAAAAAGCTTGCTTCAACCTTCCATATCAAAAGCTGAAAAAAGTAAAGTTACTCGTAAAGTAGAAGAAATCATAAAGCATTATAGCCAACAAGATAACTACCTTGCGCACAAACTGCTTTTTACAATTTACTCTGAAGATAAAAGTGACTTCTATTCTCTGCGATCAGCAGAAGAACAGTTAGAGAAAATGGGAACTGTAAGTCATGGTTCCTACTCTAAATATGTCATAGATTATTATGCAGATAAAAACTCACCTTTTTACAATCCTAAAAGAGCAGAGAGAATTGCAAGTGTATGCGCAGAACAAGGCGTAGAGAAATGTCTTGTTATTATGTTTGATGCTGCACTACATGATAAATCCTTTGAAAAATCTCTTACATCAGTAATGAAAGAGTCATTTTATAAGCTTGCTAAAGAAGGATTTAAAACAAACAAAGCCAAGTACACTTATGCTCGCGCAGCAGGTACAGGAATTCTTCCAAACAAAGGATTGCAAGATAAAATGCTCATCGAAGCGGCAGAAGATCTACACATCCCATCATTGGAAACTGTAAGTGGATTGTACGCAGAGCAATTCTACAAAGATCCCTCTAAAACCAAAACATTTTACTACACCTATTTAACCATGATTGTGAAGAGTGACTTATCTCCGACAGCAATGACTCGCTTAGGTGATTCCGCATCAGGTGTCCCTTTGGAAGCAATTGAGAAGACAATGAAGTTGGCAAATGAAAAGCTAATTTCAAGAGGCTATAAGATTCCAGACCAGTTCGCACAACCTTAATGCACATTTGACATTTAGGTTGAGTTGGTAGATAATCCTGCTAATCGCTTAATAGCATAGCAGGATTTTTAATATGACCGATAAATTTGACGCGTACCGCCCTAACGTTGGCGTTACAGCAGTTCCATTAATTCTCAAAGACAATAAAGTTCAGGTTCTTACTTACGTTCGTCCCGATGATGCTGAAACATTTGCGTCAAAAATCGCCCTACCTAATGGCTTTATGAATATCACCAAGCATACCACTCTTGAAGATGCTGCTATGGATGCGCTTTTAGAGAAGACTGGCGCTAAAGTTGCTCGACTAGAACAGTTTCATGTTTTCTCTGGTGACTACATTGACCCAACAAGACGTATCACGCTAAACGTACCATTTTTAGCGATGCACAAGATTAACGAAATCTCTTTTGTTGATGGTGACGATACCCCGTCTATCAATCACGCTCAGTGGATGCCAATTGAAGAAGCTCTAAGCCTCACAGAGAGCGATTTCGCGTTTAACCACTACCAAGTATTGTCTAGCGCTATCGAGCAGATTAGAAAGCCTGGCAACGAGGTACGATCTGCCATTGACCTTTTACCTGAGCAGTTTACCATTCCTGAGCTTATGGAGGCTTACAAATCCATTACAGGAACTGACATTAATGAAAACCGCCTAAGAAAGAAAATCCGCGACACTAACTTCATTATTGATAGTGGTGAAAAAAGACGAATCAAAGGCATTCGTCCAGCGACTCTGTACACGAATAATCCGAAGTACGTTGAGCCTATCGTATTCAATTAATCTCCTTGTATTCTTTTAAATAGCCAGACACTTGTCTGGTTATTTTTTATTCATCGAAAATATTGAATGACTCCATTTATAAATTCGACTTTTTTAAACGAAGTTATTGTTGGATAATGCTTTTCATCAACTAAATTAACGAATAAATAAAATGAAAGAAGCACCAAAAAACTATAGCTTAATGATGAGAACGATACATTGGTTCTCAGCACTAACCGTTGTAGGCATGTTTGGTTCAGGGTTGTGGATGGTAGATTTATCCTACTACAGCGAATGGTATAAGACAGCACCACATTGGCACAAGTCTATTGGTATTATGCTAGCCGCAATCACCATCTTTAGATTTATATGGAAAGCCTTTACCAAGCAACCTAAAACCGAAGGAAAGAAACCTGAGGTTCTATTGGCAAAAGTTGCGCATTTAAGTATCTACTTGCTACTAGCCGCATTGTTTGTCAGTGGGTATCTAATATCCACATCAGACGGTAGAGGGATCGATATATTCAATTGGTTTACATTACCTGGCGCTGGAGAGATTTTTAGCAATCAATCTGACATCGCAGGGAGAATCCATTTGTATGCAGCAGTATCACTAATTGCATTATCAGTTCTACATGCGCTTGCAGCAATAAAGCACCACTACATCGATAAAGACAACACATTAAATAAAATGATAGGAAAAGCAAAATGAAAAAGTTACTACTCGCGACAGCACTTACAGCTTCCATGTTCGCATCTTACACAGCTAATGCAGCAGACTATGTAATCGACACAAAAGGCGCTCATGCTTCTGTAAACTTTGCTGTTAGTCACCTTGGCTACAGCTTTATTAAAGGACGATTTAACTCATTCGAAGGTGAATTCAGCTTCGACAAAGAAAACGTGGAAGCCTCCAAGATCAATGTTACTGTTGACACTCGCAGTTTAGATTCGAATCATGCAGAAAGAGACAAGCACATTCGAAGCTCTGACTTTATCAATGCTCAGAAGTTTGGCACCGCGACCTTCCAAAGCACTAAGGTGACTGATCAGGGTGATGGAAAGCTATTGATCGATGGTGATATAACTCTACATGGCGTAACTAAGCCAATTAGTATTAATGCTACGTTCATCGGTGAGGGGCAAGACCCTTGGGGCGGTTACAGAGCTGGCTTTGAGGGTTCTACTCGAATTGAGCTTGAAGATTTCGGCATTCCTATCATGGGTACTAGTAGTTATGTTGACCTAGAACTTCATGTTGAAGGTGTTCGAAAATAATGTTTTTTAATAAACAATAAAAAAGCTCCCTGATTGGGAGCTTTTCATTTCTAAAGGGGGCTTAATTTTCCCCTGATTTTTTCATTCTACTTTCGTAGATTTCGATAGCTGTTTTAAATTCTTCACGAAGCGATTTTGCAGCTAACTCCATTCCTTCTGCTTTTTGCAGCATTTGATTAGCTTCATATCTCATCTTGCCTGCTTTCTTCTCAATGTCTTGAATAGCAATGATTACATTGACAGTTTCAACATTCATCGATTGAATCCTTTAAAACTATTGAGTTTTATTATCATCGCCTTTCTTAATCTCTGTACAGAAGTACAAGATAAGAATATGAATCATAGTGTAAGAGAAAAGAACATCACCCTGATCCACCAGCATGTAACAAAGGATCATGCTTACTGGCAGAATGATAAGCGCTGCGGATCGCACCTTGAGAACAGTATCGTTAATAGATACCGTTGAGCGATGAGAAAAGAAGTGCTTAACCTTACGCCAAGTTAAAGCACAAACTTCACCAAGCGTATAGTCCTCAATAGGCTTATCTTCAATTACGTCATTGTCTTTCTCTAAGCCAAGCAACATTCGGATAGCCAAAACGATTTCTTCTTTAAAGTAAAACAGAAGACCAAAGATAGTTAACATCACAATGTATTTCATAATTCACCTTTTATTGATTTTTGATTATTAAAACAATCAGATTAATTTTTATTTGATTGATAGATAAATACTACAGTAAAGAAAGTTTGAAGTCATTGAAAATTGGAGGTCATTAAAGACCTCCTAAAAGAACCCAAGCTGATCACATGCCTCACGAGGCTTTTTACTCAAACAACCTAGTGCTGGCTTTCCAAGTATCATCAAACCTTCCAAATCTGGAGGTAAAATTTTTTCGAACGATTTAAAGCCATTATTGAAGACAATTTCTCTTTGCTCCATCCATAGTCTACCAAGCACGTTCATTCCATATAGACTGCCATCCTCTTGAAGTTTCGCGCCCCAAAAGTCATCATGCTTTGAAATTTCAACGATGGGCATCCCTTTAGATTCATTTAGGATTGGAACAATAACATCCCAGTGTTGCGCGATCTTAAGCTGTAAACACCATCGCATAAACTGAATCCTTTCTTTCATCCAATACTTTCTAGATTTTTCAACAAAAGGCTGACAGCACTTCTTAGAAAAGTACAAGTTCTCCTGTTCAAAAATCAGTTTTTGGATTTCAGGGTGTTCAGTAAAACGAAGTGATTGATACAAAGCTTCTGTGCCAAGAAGTTCCAATCCATTAATTGAGATCGGAAACCCCGCACACATGTTAGACAGCTCTCCCCACTTCCCTCTTGTTTTCAAAAAGGCTGCTGAGGTTTCTTTATCATATGTACGAAAATGAACCTTGTTTTTTTGTTGATTCATAAAATTTCCTTTCTCAATCCTTTAAGGGGGCAAGCCCCCAAAAATCGACTCTTAGCTTAGTCTCTTTATCTTGTCTGGCGCTTGAACATTTTTCCAGGCGATAACTTCAGGTTTCTTACCGCGTTTCTCCCCATCTGCCGCGATAGAATGGTTTTTCGTAATTACTTTAAACTCGAATCCATTTTCTTCTAGTAGACTTAGAATGAAGTCTGTAGGGTTATTTGTTAGTACTGTAGGCAACCCTGTGCTACCAGCCCACTTAATACAGCGTACATGATCATCTTTTGAGAAACCTTCTACCCAGTAGCTAGAGAACGTTTCATCGTATGGAGAGTCAACAAAAAGGAATGCGTTATCAGGAAGAAGAATCTTTTCAAAGTCCGTAGAGAGGATTTCCCAATTACTCATGATATTTTTGTAGCCAAGAAGGTCTTCACGGATTAGTGGCTTAGAATCGCCTTGTGGGACGTTGAAGAAGCCTTTCTTATTGTAGCGACACATACCATTGAAGCTTGTTCTAAGAATGACGTAAAACAGTATGGCAAATTCCTCACTGTGCGTTTTACCATTGGTGATTAATTGATTTAAACGCTCTCGGTTTTTATAGTAATCACCGTCGATACCGTATTTCTTCAAATCAACTACCAGACCGCTCTTAACGTGCCTGTACATATTCATTAGATGAGGGTTTATGTCGTTAACAATGGTTTTTTCAGCTTCAATCGCAAACGCGCAAGCTCCACCACCAAAGAATGGTTCAACAAAGCTTGTTGCTTCGCTATTGGTGTAAAACTCTTTTATAACATCAGTAAGCCAACGCTTACCACCAGCCCACTTGATAAACGGTTCATAAGTAATTCCACTCATTTTTTATCTCTTTTATTAATTAATTTTTAGTTCTTCAATTTGTTTAGTGCGAAATACAGGTAAAAATGCACATCAAAATATTTTACCACATAAAAAAGATTGTGTAAGATGTAAATAATCAAAAAATGACAAATAGTAAAATTTATGAAAGAGTTAAGCGAAAAACTACGCGAGCTGGCTGGCAATCCAGAAACAGAAAGCATGAGTAAAGAAGAAGTAATTAACCAGATTCGAACACTATGCGGTGATGATAATAGTGACCATTTTTTCCTAGCTCGATTTCATTTCGAAACAACAAGAATGGACGTGTTTAATGAGATGCTTTCAATGTCAATGATTGAAGCCATTCTTCCTGACTTAATCAAGATTGACGACATGGATTCCCCACTAGCTGATATTGCATCAATGACTCTGATGACAATGAGTGTCAGTCATGACCCATTTGTTGATAAGTTAAAAGATGGTTTAGGCGACTCATTTCCTCTTTGGGAAGAAAAGATGTTAACTAGACTAAAGTTAACAATGAGAAATCTATTTTATCATTTCAAGAGCGTGGGCGAATCAGAGTCTGAAGCCAGAGCCAGGATAAACTCACACTATCTTGCAGAATATGCCAAATCAAGGTATCTACCTTTCGTAAGAAAAAGCCTTGAATTTATCTAGAACACAACAATCTTAATATTGCGGGAAAATACAATGGTCGAATCCCTTGTAGTAACATCATTATGTTCCAGCTACGACATTCCATCGGATATCGAGAAGGAATTAAAGATTGAGATAGGAAGGTCGATCCAAGCCGCGTTAAATGACGGGTTCGAAGCATCTAAAACACTTAACCAGCCCCCACTCATTCTTACCAACAATCTTATCCAGAAGTATGGAATTTCACTTTGTCTTGATCACAATCTATCGAGCATTGTAAGCGAAGTGCTTTGTAGGGCGTTTATGGATGGACACGCGCAAGGGAAAAGGATTAGAGAATTCGTTGATTTAACTGAGTGTAGTGAAGATCAAAACATGTGTCTGATTGGTAGAATTATTAATACTCATGCTAAACCAGACCATTTAGCCGTATTGAACTACTTAACTTAATTTTTTCCCTTAAATCAATAATCCGACTATTTACTTTAGTCGGATTTTTGCTTTGAGATTAACCCTAAGCACAATGAAAATGACTTCGGGTAGATCACCCCTACAACATAAATTATCGCATTTAAGCCAAGACAAACATATTGGACTAATATAGGCTCAATTCCCTGACTAGATAAAACATGCATGGCAAAGGGGATGTGAGTCAAAAGAAGCAATGCGCTCAACATTCTTACCCTTGTCCCGTTACCTATCCTCATTAGAAGAAGCCTAGTTGTTGCTGAGAACCTATTTCCCTACCTGAGGTGTTATTAAGTTCCAGATCCAGTTCCTTCTCTTTCTTCTCAACAATTGTTATGTCTCTCCCCTTCAGTTCGGTAGCAATGATATTTGATACTGTTACCCAACATCCATTAGATAGTCCAGACGCGATTCTAGGCATCAGAATCCTGCCTGTTGGGAATGCCTTATTGATTGCTCTTAAAGACTTTCTAACAGCCTCATAATCGCTATGAAGTATCGGTTGTCTTCCCCACCTAAACTGAGTGTATGCATTTACAACAGTGAAGTTTGCATCGCCGCGCTGAAGGTTTGCATAGGTGAAAGTACCAAGCTTTTTCCTATCAGCTTTTTTGGTTCGTAGATCAGCTTGGTACGCCTCATTAAATTCTTGCTTAACTCTCAGAGCGAAACCACTACCCATCGCATTTTGACAGTTACAGCCATGAATAAGTATGTCGTATTCCTTGTCCAACATAGCCTGCACAAAGTCACCCTTATGCACTTTCTTAAATGGTTGGAACTCATTGTATTTCTTCTCAACATACTCTAGTGGATCAAACCCAAAATGCTGAAGAATCACATGTCGCGCATTTTCGAGCTTCTGATCAATTAACGCATCAATTTGAGGATTACCTGTATTAAATACCTTGATACCTCTTCTGCTAGCTATACGGATAGCTTGACCAGTACCTCCCGTCTTTGAAGATGTTTGAGATTCATCTAAAGCACCATCAGGAGTGTGGCACATGACAAAGTTCACAGGCTTCTGGAGTGTTTCACCAAGCACCTGGCAGGTGTTTCTACACATCATATTTCTTGCGCCATCCCCAAGATACTGCCAATCTGGATGGTGACTTTGAGCAATGCTAACGATCTGATTTGTTTTAGGCGGAACGATATATTCTTTGCCGTTACCTCTACCATTAAAACCAGCCCAAGGTAAGAAGCAGTTTAGCACTCTTTCGTATTCACCCTTTGGCAATCCAAAGTTATCTGAAAGCCAATCATACGCAAGCTTGGAACCAAATTCTGTCGATGTGTCTATACCATCTGCCCCGCCTGTGTTGTTCGTATAACCAAACAACGCCATGCAGAATGCAAACTGCGCATGTTTTAGTGAAGTAATATGACTGATTCGTCTACTACCGATACCTGCGAAAGACCCTAAATTTGCATAGCCTATGATGGGATCAAACATTCCTAACCTCTTAGCTTATCTCTTAGCTGAGAAAGGGAGCTGTCACTTAAGAACTCTGGAACAAACCAATGATCCATACTGAGATTATCAATATGCTCATCTTCAATTTTGGATGTAGAAAACTTTTCTTCGATAAAACGAGCCACATTACTAACGCTATTTCTGTTTGTGTAGAAACAGAAAGCCTTTGTTTTATTAAAGTCGTGAGATTTATCAATAAAAAGAAGATCATCTTCATGAGTTTTTAAGTATTCATCTACAAACTCATTAATCATGTTTCCATCAATACTTTCATCAGTAATTCGAATCGCAGAATCAAAGAAGCGGATACCTTCAACTTCCATTTCTCTTTTCTTTTTAAGGATTAACATGTCAACTTGCATAGCAAATTGAGTGTTATGCTGATTACGATATTGTACTTTCTTAATGGTTAGCTCAACCAATTCAAGCAATAATTTTTTCTGAATTTTTGTATATTTCATTATAACTTATTTTTTATTGATTTAATAAATTTAATGCGGGGTGCTAACACCCCGCCCCTGAATCATAAGCTGATTAAGACAGCTCAAATGACTCACTATTAACATAACTAATGACTGCTAACTCTTTAGATTCCACCAGCTCGTGGAAGAACTCTTTATCACTGTATGCTTCAATCAAAAGACCTTCTTCCAATGATTTAATTTCTCTATGAAGAGCGAATTCCATCAAAGCAATGAAGATTGCAATTCCTAGCGTTGAAGCCAGAATCACTGGAACGAATAAGAGCAACAAAACCACAAAGAATGTTTCGATAGACAAGAAATCCATAAAATCTAAGAATTTTGCTCTTAGCTTTCCATAAACACCCATGCCATGAACATAGTTCGATGTAAAGTATCGATGCAAACCAAATGGCGCACTTTGAGGTTTGCTAGAATACTCGACAAAAAGCCTATGTGGGTTTTTGAATTCGAAACTAGCAAAAGACAAAGTTCTTTCCCTTTCATCTTCTGACTCTTTAGATTTCGCAACTAGAAAGTCATAGATGTCACGAAATTTATCGTGGTCTTCAATTTTAAAACCTGGAAACATTTTAGCTATCTCCAAAGATTAATCTAAAGGCTTTTCATCTGATTTCTCAGACTCATCAACTGCTTCTGTGTCTGCAATTGAAACAATCACTACGCGATCATCAACCATTTTTTGGTAAAACTCTTCACTAGAAGCCATGTGCGCAAAAACTTCATCTTTGAAGATCTTGTAAGCAAGATGCATAACACCTGCGAATACCAGTGTCGCTAGCAAGAACATACGTAGCGGCGTGATTAGCAGCAAAAAGTTCATCGCCCAGAAAAACGCTTTGTGCTTCTGATAAGCTGCAAGCGGCTTAATGAGTTTGTTTTTCTTATGTCGCATCAATGAATCAGGGAAAATTGTCTTTGATTCTTCAAGTGACACAAAAACATTAACAAGCTCTTTGCTATTGATAGCTACTTGTACTGTATCGTTTAGCGACTTGAAGTTCGCGACAAACTCCGCATGGGTTGCATTTCTCATACTCATAAATTTTCCTTTTCAATGTTAGTGAAGACCAGCGAAGCTCAACTAACACTCTAAAATTACATTTTCATTTATTAATTGATTTGAATATTTCAGACCTGAATCTTTACTTTCTATCTTAACCAACTCCCAAGCTTCTTCATTATTGAGAAGTTCAGTGAGAGCCAAGCTATTTAGAGCGTGTCCAGATTTGAACGCTGTAATCTTGCCTACAATCTGTTTCCCCTTCACATAGAAGTCACCGACTGCATCCAAAATTTTATGATTGACGAACTCTGCGTCACATCTTAACCCATTATCATTCAAAACCTTAAAATCATCAAGCACTATCGCATTGTCAAAACTACCACCTTTGACCAAGCCTATGCTTTGTAGATACTCAATTTCCTTTAGAAACCCGAACGTTCTAGATCTAGCCACTTCACTTACCAAGTCCAAAGAAGCAAAGCTAAACAAAGCTTGTTGCGGAGTGCTTCTGATTGCTGAGTGTTCAAAGTCTATTTGATAGTCAATAACGAAGTTACTTGATGGTTCAATAGTTATATACTTATCATCCATTTCAACATGAATCTTACGCTTAACCTTGATGATTTCCTTTGGCGCATGTTGAATCTCAATGCCAGCTTCCTTGATCAGATAAACGAAAGGACTCGCTGACCCATCCATAATTGGCATCTCATCGCCACTTACGAAAACACTGATATTATCAATTCCTGTCATTGCTAAAGCAGCCATGAAATGTTCTACAGTCTTTATCTTTGCACCGTTGTACTCAATAGCTGAACAAAGCTGTGTATCTTTCACTGATGCTAATGAGAGAGGGATCTCTACATCCATATCAGACTCGCGCTTATAAAATCTGATGCCTTGGTTTACAGGGGCAGGCATTAAAAGCACATGGGAAATTTTCCCTGTATGCAATCCAATACCAGAAAACTCTGATTTCTGCCTAATAGTTCTTTGCTTCATTTCTTTTTCTTCTTATTTTTTATTTGCAATATCAATTGATAATAACAACTGAGCGATAGTTGGTCAATTTTGGTCATACCAGTAATAAAAAAGCCGCTTAAAAGCGGCTAATATCAAATGTAGCTCTTGTCTATGCCTTCTCGGAAGATGACATCTTTCACTAATGGGAAGACAACTTCATCAATAGCCTTTCCCTCTTTAATGAGATTCCGCACTAACGTACTTCGGATGCTTACGATATCCTGAGCTACCGATAAAGACCATTTCTCTTTTATCTCCGCGCTGCGGTAAAACGCATCAAAGTTATCTTCATTATCTTTACCTATGATTAGGCTAAATTCACAACCAGGATACTGCCGTGTCAGGTGAGAAAGGAGATCGTAACTATAAACAGGCTTACCATCTTTCGCGATGTCCTTTTCACAGTATTCCCCTTTGACCTTTACACCATAGTTGTTGACCATCTCTTTACTAAATGCATCCACCAGCTTACATCTTAGGTCGAAATCGACCATCTGCTTACCGAAAGCATGGCTAAAGTTTGGAACCATCCAAATTTCATCAAACTGATCGTGAACTTGCAATATCGCATTTGCATGACCCATTGTTGGTGGATTGAATGCACTACCGAAAATTCCTATCTTAAGACTCATAAAAAACCTTTTTATTTCAAATGTAAAAACTTGATTGGGATATTACCTTTCTATTTCTATATAAGAGCACAAAAATACAAACCAAGCAACCTTAATTCATTTTTTGAATTTAGGTGTTGACAGGATACTTTCTGAGGGTTAGTATTTACCTAAATTCAGATTATGCATTAAGGTAAATCACATGAACGGTCAAACAAATACTCAGTTTAAAAAAGAACAACACAACTCCCTTTTAAGCAATGTAGAGGTAAATGCTATTAACTCTGCATTCCATCATCGTGACCGTATTATCACGAGCTTACTTGATAACGATTTCTACAAGTTCAATATGATGTACGCAATCTTTAAGATGCATCTTGGCGCTAAAGTTAAAGCAAAATTCAAAGTGCGTAATGATGAAGATCTTGCTTCTGTTATGCCTGAGGTTAAACGCCAGATTGAAATGCTTAGTCATTTGCGTCTGGATGAAACAGGCTTAAACAACCTACGCGAGAAAGCGCCGTTCTACGATGAGACGTTCTTTGAGTACCTATCAATGTACAAACTGAACAGCAATCACATCTCAATTACGCAAACAGGTAAAAACAACCTAGAAATCGAGTATAACGGTTCTTGGATTGGTTACATTCTTTACGAAATCTACGTAATGGCTATCGTCAGCGAATGTCGTAACCTATACCTGTACCCTAATGCAACAATGGAACAATTCCAAAAACCACTTCACGAAAAAATCAAATGGCTTAAAAAGCAACGTGAGTTAGGTCGTATTGATGAAAACTTCCATTTCGCTGACTTTGGTACTCGTCGCCGTTTTTCTGGAAAAGTACATGAATATCTTGTCGAAACACTAAAGCGTGAGTTGCCAGAACATTTCGTTGGCACTTCAAATGTGCGCCTTGCCTCTCAGCACCATCTTACAGCGATTGGCACTCAAGCGCATGAATGGTTCCAAGCGCACCAGAACCTTGGATACCAGCTTGTCAATAGCCAGAAAGCTGCGCTAGAAAACTGGGTACAGGTTTTCCGTGGTGAGCTAGGTATTGCTCTAACAGACTGCATTTCAATGAAAGCATTTGTTAAAGACTTTGACCTGTTTTTTGGCAAGCTATTTGACGGACTTCGTCATGACTCTGGTTGCCCATTTAAATGGGGTGAGATGGCTATTCAAGCATATGAAGATCTTGGAATCGACCCTAACACAAAAACACTCATCTTTAGTGATGGTCTAGACTTAGAGAAAGCTGTAGACATCTACAACCACTTCAAAGGTCGTATCAAAATGTCTTTCGGTATCGGTACATTCCTAACTGCTGACATGGATATCGAAGGTTTCAAAGCAATGAACATGGTGATGAAGCTTGTTGAAACTAACGGCAAACCAGTAGCTAAACTATCTGACAGCCCAGGAAAAACCATGTGTGAAGATGAGGAATTCATCACTTACCTGAAAAAAGTTTTTGATTACAAAGAAGAAGATCTTTTAAGTTAATTATTTGATAACTATAATCTAAAAGTGCAAAGCCCTGCTTGCAGGGCTTGATTAATAATTAAATTGGAAAAGTTTATGAAAAATACGATCCGCGTGAGCACCTGCTCTCTTAATCAGACCCCTATGGACTGGTATGGCAACATCGAACACATCAAAGAAGCCATTCAGCAGGCAAACAAGGATGGCGCAGCAATTCTTATCACTCCTGAATTGTCAATCACAGGCTATGGTTGTGAGGATTTCTTCTACACGCCTCATCTAAGCGAAGAAGCTTTAAAGCACACCCTGGAACTCACTCAACACGTTCCTGAAACGATGGTTGTAGCGGTTGGCCTTCCTGTTCTGATCAACAACCGTGTTTATAACGGTGTTGCTATGCTTACCCACAATGGGATTAAAGGCATCTCACTGAAGCGAAATCTTGCAGCGAACGGTCTCCATTATGAGCAACGCTGGTTCACTCCTTGGACAAGCAAGAAAAACGCACTAATCAACCTTCCTGGCATCGAAGAAGAAGTTGCAATTGGCAATATCGTTTATGATGTAAACGGGGTAAAGGTTGGTCTTGAAATCTGTGAAGATGGCTGGGTATCAGCTCGTACAGCACAAGGTCTTTTCGATCAGGGCGTAGACATTATTGCAAACCCAAGTGCGAGTCACTTCTCAATCGGTAAATTCCTGACGCGTAAGCGTCTGGTAGAAGAATCAAGCCGCGCATATTCAGCTTGTTACGTGTATTCAAACCTGTCGGGTTGTGAGTCGGGTCGTTCGATCTATGATGCTGGCGCGATGATCGCTGTAGACGGTAAACTCGTCAAGCAAGGTAAGCGATTCCACTATTCTAACTGTGAAGTTGTAACTGCCGATATCGACCTATCTCAAAGCCGCATTGGTCAGATTAATACTAGCCAGCGTTACTACTCCGACTTTAACGCTGAAAATCAAACTATCAAGGTCAAACTTGAACACAACTTTGATTCGAAAATCTTAGATAAGACTTTCGACATTGAAGCTTGGGAATTGAGTGATAATCTGGCTCATGAGGAAGCCATTCGAGCAATTTCAATTGGCTTGCGTGACTGGTCAAGAAAAACAAAAACTCAAGGTTACGCTCTTTCTCTTAGCGGTGGCGCTGACTCAGCTCTTGTAGGTTCAGCAACATTCCTATCTGTGTACTTTGAACTTGCTGAATTGATCAGCAAGAAAGACAATGGTGCCTTCTCTATCCCTGAACATTTGCTTCAATACATGGATGATGAATTGGTTAGCAAACTAGAGTCACTAGATAGCTCTAATGATTCTTTGCATAAACTAAAAGTCGATATTTGTCCTTCAATTGTGTCCAAGTACCTAACTTGCGCTTATCAAGGCTCTAGCAATAGTGGTGATGTGACACTTAACGCAGCGAAGTCTCTTGCGCGTGAAATCGGCTCAAAATTCCACAACTTTAATATTTCTGAGCTTGTTGATAGCTATGAAGGCATGATTGGAACATCACTAGGTATCGAATTTGATTGGGATAAACACGACATCGCCCGTCAAAACATTCAAGCTCGCGTTCGTTCTCCGAGCATTTGGATGGTAGCGAACCTAGAAAACAAACTTTTGCTAACCACCAGTAATATGTCAGAAGGCGCGGTTGGATATGTAACAATGGATGGTGATAGTTCTGGTGTGCTAGCGCCAATTTCAGGGGTAACGAAAACTCGAATCCTCTCTATGTTGCAATGGCTGGAAGAACAAGGCGTAACAGTAAATGAGGAATATTCTGTATGCCTGCACTCTCTGAGCTTCATCAATAACCAAAGACCTACTGCTGAGCTTAGACCTACTGCACAACAAGACGAAGATGATTTGATGCCATTCCCTATCCTAGATCGCATCCTAATCCTTACTCTAGAAGCAGGAAAAAGCCCAACTGAAACATGGGAAGCCATCTGTGTTGAGTTCCCGAACTTCAGTAAGGCAACTTTGTGTCAATACGTAGTACGTTACTTCCAGTTACTATTTAGAAACCAATGGAAGCGAGATCGTCAAGCTCCAGGTTTCCACATTGAGATTAACAGCCTGGATCCAAAAACGTATAAGCGATTCCCTCTTCTTTCATCAGCATATGAAAAAGAAATCTTAGAGTTACAAGCAGAAGTAGATACTTTTCACTAATTAGTAAACCTCGAAAACTCCAATTCAAAGGAAACAAAAACACCCGCTTGGAAAGCGGGTGTTTTATTTTTGTTACTAGGCGGCTAGGTCGTTTATAGACGTTGGTAAGCTGGGAGCCGTTCCAGTTCATACCCAATGAAGCTAAATTATACGAATCCATTTTCTCAGTCAAGATAATTTAAAGTCACACAATGCCCTATCAGTTTTTTTACAAAAAAATAAAAAAGGATTTTATTAGTTTAAATAATGATTTAGACTTATGAAAAATATAAATAAATGGAAAATGATTAAAAATGAATATATTAGAAAAAATATCCGACTTTCTGGATAACCTTTCAAAAAAGCCAGACATGTCTACTTATGAGTTAAGGCAAGCTCGATACAAGGAAACCCTTCCTTGGTTTGCTTTTTTTACTATCTGCATGATTGGCATCATATTCTTAATGCCAATGACTATCGATAGTGGTAATTCTAAGAGTTATTTGGGCATTGCATATCCGTTAATGTTCGTTACAGCTTTGTATACTTTCGGAACCATGTTTATTCCGTTTATGGATACATATGCAAGCATTGATGATGAAAGCTTTTTGGATAAGATATTACCGTTTAAGCTTCTAAAAAGCATCAAGAGAAAACACCCTTTTAATGTTAGCTACTTATGGTTTCACGCTATTATGCTAGCCGCTCCAATATACATGGTTATTACCATATTATATCCATTATATGGGACATACCCACTTATGGAGCCAAGCGCTTTATTCTTTGAATCTGAGAAAGTAACAAGCATTTACGAAGGTATATCAATTTTTGTAATGTTCATTTACCTATTCGGAAACACCAGAGAGCAGAATTATGTTGAATTTCAAGCAAAAGAGAAAAAGTTTGAAGAAAAGAACATAGTAATCGCAAAGCAAAAGATCACATATAAACACCTACAATTAGCAAAAGTATTGTGTATCTTATCCATCATGATGGTTGTATTGATAAATTTTGCTAACATGAATAAGAACTTGTTAGAAACTAACCTTCCAGTTAAGTACGTCAGCGAATCAGAAACAAAAATTATTCCATATAATCAGATAAATGCAATTTCAAGCTACGGTTCTCCTGACATAAAAATGTACAATGCTTCTTTGATGGGTGATCCTCTTGGTCAATTAATTTTATTAAGCGCATTTACAGAAGTTGAATATAAGGAAACGCCTGAACTATCTAGAGCAGTTGCTTTCTCGTTAATGAAAGGATTAAACGAATTTCAATCAAGCAAAGCTAGGGTGGCACTAATGGTTGAAAAATATCCGATTCTGCAAATGCAAAAAACACATTATGAACTATTCAAAAATCAGGATATAGACTTAGAAGTTAAGATTCTCGATTTAATATACAAAAATGATTTAACAGCACTCAAATCAGAACTGGAAAAGCATCATTCGGAAATCTTTATATCCCCTAAAGATGCGGTAAAAGAAGGGAAAGACTCTATTGCCCCACTTTCTGCCATGACTATCAGCCATATGGTTAAATCAGGGAATTTTGAATATGAAGTGTCATACTTTAGAACAAAGAATCGAATTGACTACAAACCTAAACATGAAGCTGCAAAAGAAATGGTTAAGCTAATGAAGTTTTTTGAATCTGCTCATCGAGTTAAATAATAAAAAACGGACAAATCGCTCATGCACTGTCATGGGCGATTTTTTATACTCAATTTAATTAGACTGTTAAAAAATAAAAAACCCAAAGCGATAACTTTGGGTTTTGTATTCAACAGCTACTTGCTATCTCATCATTTTCTTCGGTTTCTGCATTATCTATCTCAACATCCACCTTCGTACTTGGAATCAAATCAGCAACTGAAATTTTTAACATATCATCAATTTCTAAATCACTTACCCTATCCAAAACCACATCATAGAACGAGGTAATACCATGTAGCTTGTGCTTTAACTCATCACTTACGAAGCTCAGCTTTGATAAGTATGAGATTTGGAAAACCCTACCTGCCAGCTCTTTTGCCGTAAATGACTGACCTTTATAGATCTCTGTCATTTCAAACTGTTCGTAAGCGACAAGGTAAGAGAAAATTGATCTTAGCTTAGCATTATCTACGAATGATACACCTTCAGCCTTTGTTATGGCTGAAAAAATTGATATCACCGAATCTCTATTTTTTACAGAAATTTTAGATGTTCCGTAAACGTTGTCGAGGATTGTTAATGCCATATCGATATAGTCAGAAACAAGCTCGTCAATCAACTCATACCATTCGGTTTCAACGGATTCATGGATGACCATTGCCCTGATGATAAATGCCTTCTCAAGCTTTTGAGCAATTGAAGACAACTCGCGTTTCTTGAACTGTTTGATATCTCCGTCTTCGATTTCAAAAGCTTTCATTCTCTCTTTCAGGTTCATATAAGAGCGATAAAGAGAAGCAAGCATTCCAACAACCGTACAGTGACGATTGATGTTTTGATCGATTACGTCTTCCTTGATATCTTTAATAAACAAAAGCTTTGGCTGATCAATCAAATAGGCAATTGCCTCATGATAGTCATCTTCGCGCTTTTGTTGATTACGAAGCCTGTCAAGCTCCTTCCTTTCTTCTTCTGTAAGAACTGGTTTTGGATCTTCATTTAAAGGTTTTGCGCTTTTATTTACTATTAATTCAGACGCAGCTTCTTTCTTTTGTTCAATTTTTTGTTCTTTCCTGTAAAGCTCTAAAGCATAATCAAGCATTTCCTGATGGAAACCCTTATCCTCATCTTTGAGGACTGTTATTACCTTTAGATGCTCTACACCTCCGATCACGCCCATTGTTTTGCAGATGAAATACGCACCACTATCGGATACTAAGAAACGATATTTATGACGTTCAGATTTTTTAATACGCCTATACGAAAGCGTACCTGAGATAAAGCTTAAATCTTTAGCTTTACATGGTGTTAGAGTCTTTATTTCATTACTTAAAACTAAACCTGGAAATCTTTGATTAAATCTTTTGTTAGCGTGATCAGAGAAAACGAATTCATACGGATTCATCCTCTCCACCTTTTATTAATAAATTTATATTTTATTTAGGTCAAAAAGACCCTTTTTCATAAATGATACTAACAAAAGAATCTGATGTTGTACATAGAATTAATAAACAAAAGCCCCGTATTTACGGGGCTTTAAGGCTATTTTTAATTTTATACTCTATATTTTTTAACTCTTGAACCTGAGAGATAAGCTGTATAAATTTTGTCCATTGATGTGGATGGTTGATAGAAATTCCCTTGCATTAACTTAAAGCCTCTGTCCCTAAAGTTATTGCTTGATTTTAGGTTCTCTACCATCTTTATAACTACATCAATAGACTTACCTGCCATATTGTCCTTAACTTGAGACATGATTTTCATATCAGCCTTATTCGATATCATCATTGAGTTTATTTTTACGCCTGTGATGTTCACATTGGCGGATAACTGGCTAACGATCAACGGGCTAGTCATATCATCTACAACAACCCCGAATCCGAGATTGCTCAGGTTAATCAGGTTCTCCAGTACCTGAATATTCCTTTTCATAGCTATAGACTCAGAGACCTCAAACTCAATCATTTCAGGCTTAACTAAAGATGAAGTTAAATGCTTATTCACGATAGAGATAAGCTTTTTCTCCAGCAACTGCTTTTCTGAAAGATTGATTGAAATTTTAAGGTCAGTCCTACCTAGCAACTCAAACTTACGCGCCTCTATGAAGACCTTTTTAACAATAAACTCGGTTAATTTACCCAACCCACCATTCATATAGAACATGTCTATCAATTGCGCTGGTGATACTTGCTCATTTGTCTTATCCCATCTCAGAAGCGATTCTAGAGACACCATACGCTCTGATTTGATATTTATCACTGGTTGGTAGACTAGTGACAACTCGTCGTTCTCCAAAGCAGACGGAAGCTTTAAAGAGCACTCGCTTACATCCGTTTCAATATCAAAGAACTTCTCCTGGCAAACTAAGATGTCATCATCGTGTTTTGTAAATGCATAAAGGAGCTTATAGACAGAAATATCCACCTTATCTTCCATGCTTACAGGAAGAGCAAAAATTCTAAAGTGGCAATATGAAGAGTGGTCAGAAAGTCTATTATGAATAGCAATAAGATCTTGTCTTGTAAGAGGCGCTTCTGAACTTACAAAAGAGATCACCCTCTTGAAATCAAGGGAACCAACGTGATTTAAGAAAAGACCGTTTGACTCGTTAATATAGAAAGAAAACGAGTTGATAAATGAATTTACAGTGAAGTTTTCGTTTCTTGTAAGGGCAATATCAAAGACATTCGTGACCTCAAGAACAAAAATGAAGTGATACTTGTATCCAGAATAAACATAGTCAGAGACCGATCCATTTAGCATCTTTTCTCTGAATACCATGACATCATTTTTGGTCTGAAATAGGTCTTTATCAACTCTAAAGAGCTTCTCTGAAGACTCTTTCTTCAAAAGCTTCCCAAACAGCAAATCTTTGGTGCTAAGATCACCTGAGCCAATCATTCTTACTACATTATTTAACCGATCAGACTCTTTAGAATAAACTGAAGATTTTCTCATCAAGATAAGCAAGCAGCCAAGAAGAAGACTGATAGTAATCACATAGGAAGACACATCCACCAGCCTGAAGGCAGAAAAGTAGCTGTTATCATAAGATGGGATGGCGACTATAATATCGACTCCCATTTCACTGTGTTGCTTTGAAACATAGAACCCATCAATCTTAGTCGCTCTTTGCGCTAGGTTCGAATTATAGATTAAATTACTGACAAAACTAGGTTCTATTACTGTACCATTCTCTTCAATGATAATGATTGTATTGTTTACAATATTAAAATAGTCGAAATGGTGCGATTCTTTTAAAGCATGAGTTTCCTCACTTATATTAAAAGTAACCAAAATCGCGTAATCCAAAGGAATGCCATTTTCCAATTTCTGAAATTGGTGATATACACTCACTGATTGATTAGGAACATCATATTTAATCTGATAGAACTTATCAGCAACAATAAGACTCTTATAATTTTGTACACTTAAGACCTTAGGGAACTCCGCCGTTCTACCTATAAAATGACACTCCCACTTTTCGTTATTTTGGGAATAAACGATACTGTCTATTTTATCTTTATCATACATATTTGCTTGTGTTAGCATGATATATGATTGCTTATAAGTCTCTATCCTGTGTATCACCCTAGATAAGTTAGTTTTAGCAATATCGCTTACATGGTAAGACCGCTCGGTTGTAGCTTCTAGATCTTCATATTCTATTTCTAAGATCTCGATAAATAAATTAAAACACAGCACTAATATTACAAAAACGACAATAGCAATTGACTTGGCAAAATTCATACACACCTCTACTCAGGGCGCGAATTCTAACATAAATCAAGTTGTTATAAAAATATAATAAATTAAACAAAATCAGCTAGTTATGAAAAAGAAAATTTATCAAACCATTGACTCTGCCAGCACCGCTGAAAGATATGAAGTAGCAAGAAAGTTAAGGGAGGAATTTCCTGACATGGTTGCGTGTATTGATAGCGCAATGGAAGTGTATATTGATGAAGACATTTTTTCTAAAGACGAAAATGTGCGTAGTCTTGCATATATTGAAAAATTCAAGAAACAGAACAGCCAGAATAATCTGGCATTTATCGATTCTTTGTTTTCTCGTCGTGTCCTTACACTGACGAATACCAAGTCAGGCGGTGGATGGGTCGTTTTCGTAAAAAAGAACCGCGTTATTAGCTCTCAATTTGACAAAAACTTAAACTTTACGAGCAAATTTTCAATTGAAACCAATAAATACAAAAGACTAACCAATCCAGTGAAAAACCTTTATGGGGATTCTGTCATTAACAACGAAGAAATGAGTAAAAAAATCATTACGGCTTTAAAAAGCAAAGTTAGTAAAGAATCATCCGAATTGACTTTTCAATAATTTATGGAACTCATTTACTTTTTCAGTGTTTTGGCAAAGATCTGGGTCTAATAGAACAATAGCCATACATGCTTCAGAGTCTAGCGTATTATTCGTTATTTCATCTTTGCTAAACACCAATTCTTTATTAATTTGATTCAATATATCGAGCTTTACAAGGCTGAGCGCAGCCAAAAATTTCTTTTGGGCGACTGAAAGTTTTGATGATACTAAAATCACTAACCTTTCATCCTCAACAGAAAAGTAAGCAATATCGTTACCATGTAAATTTGCATTTACGATTTGCATTCTTTTCGATTTTATTAGTTTATCAAATGAGTAATTCTTGTTGCCTGTTGTTTTTTCGATATAATTTAGCGCCAAGTTTATTCTTTTCATTATTATTTATGTCACTCTTAGCAGCGTCCTAGATAACTCTTCTGTGAGTGATCCCTCCACATTTTTTTCAACCACAGTCACTCCAAACCCATACTCACTTAAGAAGTATTGGATGTAATCTAGGTCTCTGGGTTGGTTTTCATGATCCATATTGATTGGCTTTCCATAATCGAAAGCATAAAAATTTTCATTTTGTACGTAAAAACAAATCCTGATCTTACCTGTTTCTTCGCAGCTTGAAACGACAACCTTGTAATCACTAGGTTTAGCAATAATTGCTTGCTTCGCAATCTCGTATAAGCACTTCTCAATTCGAACAAACGACAATGCACCCCAAAGCGCTTCATTTGCAAGCATTGGGTTTACAACGGATACGTTATACTTAGATGATTTAAAGATAAACTGAACTAGGCATCTAATATCATCTTGAAATGATTCAAATGATTCATAAGTGCTCGCGCTGTTGAATGACTCACCATTATCAAAGAAGTGGTTTTCAGCATCACGTTTAAGTGAAACTCGCATTGGTATCATGAATAGTTCATGCTTGTCACCGCTAACTGAAATCTCGTCTTTTGCGATTATTTTGAAGTATTTTTCATACTCTACATAATCAAAAATGCCTGGTTTGTAATCTTCATAGTTAAAGATTGAACCTTCAACTTTAACTGTACAAGTCATACCGTTAGCCGAAAAGAATTGCTCAAGCTTACTTGAAAGATTGTTGCGAATAATTGGCGGTAACACACCATTCTCTTGATGAGAGCCAAAATGTGATTTTATGATAACTGGCAACATCACCAAGTATTCGACACGCTTATCATCATTTTCTTTGTAGTACCTGCTTGATGAAAGTCGTCTGATCAGGTCAATGATGTACGAGCGAGTCAAGTCACTATACAGCGAGTGATTCTTCAATTTTTCCAGAAGATCACTTAAAGACTCTTGGTTTTTTAAAGCAAAATTAAATGCCAACTTAACAAAAGATTCTACATCTCTGTTCTCTTCAATACTTTTAACGATCTCTTCTAGAATTAAGCCAGGATTATCCATCTTTTTAGCCGCATCGTAGATGCTGTTTGTAGATTCCTTCATTCACTTGCCGTTCATTTTATATTGAAATTGAGGGAATGATACTCCCTTAGTAAGAAAGAATCAATCCCTCAAGATGGTTTTTTAAGCAGACTTTATGTTGTTGATTTTGTTAGCCTTGTGCGAGTTAAGAAAGCTTGCGCTTAGGTTATTGATAAAGAAATCAGCAAGCGTTTTGAACTCTTTTTCTTTAGAATCTTTTTTATTTATCATTCTAAAAACATTGAATCCAACTTTGCTTTTACCATCAGAACCTACTCTCACTTCCACTCTAAACGCAGCTCCGTTGTCAAAGTTAAAATCGTATTGCTTAACACTTGCATCGGTAGCGCAACATTCTTGCTCAGAAACCAAATCAAAACGTCCCATGTAACCTCTACTGCACTTGATGTTTGCAGACTTAGTTTCATAGAATTTTTGAGAGCACATATAAGTGAAATAAACTTCTATTAAACTCTTTAATGATTCGTACTCAAATGGATTGCTTATGTAACCGTTGTAAGCCTCAACTCCTACAACCTGCATGTTCTTATCGCAGATAGAACGCGCCTCGAAGTATAGTTTTGGAAACAACTTAGACATCCCTAACAGAATCTCTGTGTCGATTCCCGCATCCTGAGAATTAACCGTTCCTGAAACTAAAGCTGTTGAGTCATTGACCAAGCTTACACACCTCATACCAATAGAGTAATCCGCATTTTTGATTATCGACTTAATTGAATTAAGGGAGTATCCCTTACTCTTAAAGTCCTTTAGGTTATGCTGATTGCAGTATGCTACGAAATCTTTAACTACCGATGAATCGCCTGTTACTTTTATTTTATATTTCATTTTATTATTCTTTTCTTTTCTTATTATTTGATTTTTTATTTGGTTTTTTATTTGTTTAATTTATTTTCTCATTTCTTCTTTCCAGTGCTTTCTGCAAAAAGAGACGTATTTGTCATTGCCACCGATATCGACCTGACTACCACTTTTTACAGGATTACCCTCCGAATCATATCTAACAACAAACGTGGCTTTTTTACCACACTTACAAATCGTTTTGACCTCTCTGATCTTATCAGCGAGCGCCAGAAGTCTCTTGCTACCAGGAAACAACTCACCAAATGAGTCTGTTCTTAAGCCATACGCCAACACTGCCAGTCCGAGTTCGTCAGCAATATCTGACAATTGGTCTACTTGAGATTCTGACAAGAACTGAGCCTCATCAACAAACACAGCCCTTACAGGCAGTTCACTCTCTTGTGTTTTGATGATCTCTTTAACTTTTTCAAATAGGTTGTCATTCGGCTTCACAGCATGGGCATCTGCCTTAAGACCAATCCTTGAGCCTATTACACCAACTCCTGATCTGTCATCTACCATAGGAGTCATAAGTATCGTACCCATACCTCGCTCATTGTAGTTGTAGCTTGCTTGCAAAAGTGATGTGCTTTTACCAGCATTCATACTTGAATAGTTGAAATATAGACTCATTTTCTTCCTACCTTTATTTTTTGCTTACTTAATCGTGGGTTAACTATTTCTTTCCTGAAGGCTCGATACAAGCTTTCAAATCCTTCACCATGATGAATCGAGTACTTACTACCCATCTCTAATTCATGCTGACAAAACTCTTGGATTCCATGAGCTGCCTGATGACAAAACATGGTCAACATATGAAACTGCCATATCTTTGTAGAAAACTGCCCTATATCGGGATCATTTTTGAAAGATGAGTACTCTTCTCTAGTTAGATTAAGAGGTTTGCCTGATGGAGAAAAAAATGACTTCATTGCTAAAATTACTTCGCATTGGACGAGACCGTCCTCTGAAAGATTGATTTCTTCATAAAAACCATATGAGTGCTTTCTAGACCGATCCCAATCGAGAGTAACTTTAATGTCAAAGTTCTTTGGAAGTTGTGGTATAAGTTTTCGCGCTACCGCGATACATTCTTTTTTAAGAGGGTCAACAAGCTTACTGGAATCTTCCTTGAGCTTGTCAAAAACTTTATTAATTGAAATTTCTTTTTTTTCTTTCTCTATGTCTCTACTCATTGAGTAGACCCAAGACTTTGCTTTATCCCTGCCTATTAACGGCTTACAGACACATAGATAATCAATACGGTCTCTAAGTAACTCCATCTGCTTCACGTCAGAAAATTTGAATGAAGTATCCTTCCCATTAACTTTCTTATTGTTAATGTGAAAAACGCTCGTCATTCTAGTTTCTATGTCTTGAGCCAGCACAAAGTCTTCAGCGGATAATGAATCCTTGTCCATGCCATGATCATGAACATAGCTAAAAACCAGCATTGGTATTTTTTTTACTATACTCATAGATTTGTCTTATCCAAATTGATTTAATGGTCTTATTTTGATAACTTTACATTCTAAATAAACTAAATAACTTTATCAATTATTATGGAGTCATAATGTGTGATCAAATTCGGCTGAATTCTCAGGCTATTAAAATGCTAAAAAGCAAAACAGTTCGCCCTGAGACTAGCCTTAACCAACAAATAATAACAACACACACTAAGTTTGCTCGCACCAATTTCAAGCTAAACTCTGACAAGGTTGTTATCATCTCGAACGATTTTCAAAAGTCTTGTAAGCTTACAAGCTTGTTTATCCATAAAATTCTAACATTGAGAGATATTGAAACTCTTGATTCAGTTATTTATTTAAATAGGTTTGTTGGCGATCATATTATCATAGATTTTGATCAGCTTAACCATTTACTCACTCATGTTAAATCTGGCACTTCACTACCGAAGTACAAGAAGGTCTACATTATCGCGGGTAAAGATATATGTGATAAACGTATTTATGATGCCAGTATCCTTCTAAGAAATCCGACAGAAACTCAGAATGTTATCTTATGCCATTTTGATTCAGAATCTGAAACCGTTGAAGCTGATGAAGCTAGGAATCCTTTTTCGATGCTGGAAACAACAACATCGACAAGTACAGACACGTTAGAAGATAACGACAATGTACTCATCATTAATAATAATGATAAAAACACAAAAAATGAAAAGCCAGCTTTGGTAACTGACTCTTCAAGTGAATATGTAGAGGGAATCCCAAGCTTTTTGCAGGGAAAGAAGATATCTAACGGTTAAATCCTATTTTAAACGTTAAAGCTTTCACCGCAGCCGCACTGGTCTTTTACGTTCGGGTTAATGAACTCAAATCCTTTATTTAACCCTTTTATTTTATAGTCAAGTATTGAACCATTTAGCAGCACTAAGCTTTTTTCATTTGATACCAATGTTACACCTTTATCCTGGATAATTACGGATTCAGGCTTCTCTTCGTATGGAGCTAAATCGTCTATAAACTCTAAAACATAACTGTAACCTGTGCATCCAGAGGTTTTGACCCCCACAAAGAGTCCTACTCCCTTTTTCCTTGCTTTGAAGGACTCTTGTACCACTCTTGCTGCTTCATCGCTAATTCCAATAGTTTGCATCTGTACTCATTCCTAGTTTTGTTTTGATTTGTAGTTTGCTATCGCGGCTTTTATTGCATCT
Organism: Vibrio sp. 2092; assembly: GCF_033339635.1. Classification (NCBI taxonomy): domain Bacteria; kingdom Pseudomonadati; phylum Pseudomonadota; class Gammaproteobacteria; order Vibrionales; family Vibrionaceae; genus Vibrio; species Vibrio sp. 2092. The sequence goes on from NZ_JAWOUY010000001.1 coordinate 452,518, forward strand.
TCAGCAAGAATTGAACAATGAACTTTCACTGGTGGTAATTCTAGTTCTTCTGCTATCTGGCTATTGGAGATTTCTATAGCCTCATCCACAGTCTTGCCCTTTACCCATTCAGTGACTAAAGAGCTTGACGCAATTGCGGAACCGCACCCATATGTTTTGAACTTCGCATCCTTTATAATTCCATTTTCAACTTGAATTTGAAGTTTCATTACGTCACCACAAGCAGGAGCGCCTACCATACCAGTACCAACATCTTTCGATTCTTTATCCATTGAACCAACATTTCTTGGGTTTTCGTAATGATCGATTACTTTATTAGAATATGCCATTTTTAATACCTGAGTAATTTACTATGGTATTATGTTTTCATATTTAAAGATTAAATTCAAACAATATCTATAAAACCTTATCCGCACATTAAAATTGAATATAAAATCAAAAATACCCATTAATTGACAAACACTTGCGTTTGCAGTAAGTTCTATGCATCGTTCTTTATATTGGTGCTGATATGAATAGAGAATCACTTTTACACTCTATAAGTGGTGAAGTCCTAATTGCTACAGAATTGTTCATAGATAACATGTCCACTGTTCAGCTCAACGGAAGTTGCAATAAGGTAAATGTTCAAGACCTGGTAGAGGATATAGTGATACTATCTAGCTTTCAGGCTTTCACTATATCTGATGACACGCTTAAAAAGGGATTTATTGAGTTTATAAATGATAGTAACCTCAACACGGCATATCAAAAAAGCTCCAGTGGCAATGACCCACTTCTCGGTATGAATCATGATGTTTTCGGCAATCTAGTACTTAAGTACAACCACTTTAATGAGGTAAAGCCAAAATTTCACGATGAACTTTTCGAAAATTCATTTGATTCAGGCATCGAGTTAAAAGATGCTTGTCTTATACAAAAACACTTTTCTGGGAAAAGTGAATTCAACAAACTCCATCCTGTCCTTCGCCGCTCTATGCTCCCTACGCAAATGGTTCGAAATTTTGAAACCACGGGAAATAGTTATTTCTTATTATACATAGATTGCATTCTAAGGTACATTAATGTAAGATATGTGGAATATGCTGAAGCATGTGCAAGAAAAATTGGCATAGCAACGCAAAAGAGAAAAGAAAACCATTGATGATTGAAGCAGGCTCGCCCTGCTTCTCTATTTAAATCATTAATTAATTAAATAAATAAATTGAAGGAAAGAGACAGATGAATTCTCCTGCTCAGATTTTAGATAACAGTGCAATTGCAACATATCAATCACTAATGTTACGTGATGATAAAGGCAGCTATGAACACTACTTGGCTATGGTGTCATTTGCGAACAAATGCAGCACTCAGTATTACGTAAATGATGTTTCAATCATTCCTGATGCAGATTATGACATTCTGTACCGAGAGATTCAAAAGTTCGAAAAATCCAACTCAAACAATATTGAGTCTACCTCACCAACTCAGCGTGTTGGTGACAAGCTTTCTGATAAGTTCAAATCCGTTAAGCATAAGAAGCCTATGCTTTCACTTGATAACGCCTTCGATAACGAAGAACTTAAAAAAACAATGCAAGGTAAAGCAAGCGTTGGTGGCAAGTACGTAGCGGAATTAAAACTGGATGGTCTGGCACTATCTATTTTTTACAAGAACAACAAGTTTGCATACGCTCTAACAAGGGGCGATAAAGAATATGGCGAGGACGTGAGCCATACAGTTAAAACCATCACTGACATCCCTATGGAGCTTGATTGCGACATTATCATCCCTGAACTTGAAGTTCGCGGTGAAGGCTTTATGCTCAAGAAGCAATTAGAAGATTACAATGCCAAAGCCGAAGCAAATGGCAAAAAAGGTTTAGCAAACGCAAGAAACGGTGCTGCTGGCGCAATCCGTCAACTTGATCCTAAACTGAGTAAAGAAAGAAACCTTAGCTTTATTCCTTATGGTCTAGGTTATATTGAAAGTGGCGATCTTGAAATTTCTAACAGTCATTTTGAACGACTATCCATGTTGCATAAGTTTGGTTTCCGTAAAAGCCCATATACTAAACAACTTTCATCAATCGAAGATATGTATAATTTCTACGATGAAATTGAAAAAATTCGATCTGATATTCCTTTTGACATTGATGGAATTGTTTTCAAAGTTGACGATGTTGAAAGACAGGAAGAGCTAGGATACACGAACAGAATCCCTCGATTTGCTATTGCTAGAAAATTCCCTGCAATGACAGCCAACACGGATTTAAAGTCATCTGATGTTCAGGTAGGTCGTACAGGCATTTTAACTCCTATGGGGCGCGTAGAGCCTGTGCATTGTGGTGGTGTTACTGTATCCAACATTACACTTCACAATTTTGAGAAGGTAGAAAAGCTTGGTTTACGAATCGGTGACACTGTAACTATCTCTCGCAGAGGCGATGTAATCCCACATCTTGAGGGCGTACTTGAATCAAATGGTGGAGAGTTAATTAAACCGCCGACTCACTGCCCAGTATGTAATGCACCTACTATGACCAAACCAGATATTATTGGTATCTTTTGTAGTGCAAGGTTAACTTGTCCAGCGCAGGCTATTGAAGCGATCTCGCACTTCACTGGCAAGAAGCAGATGAATATTGAAGGTATCGGTGACAAGATTGTTGAAGCGCTATATGAAAAAGGGGCAATTAAAAATGTCCTTGACCTGTACAAACTAGATATTGACGACATTCAATATCTACCAGGCAAAGGTATCGCAAGCGCTAAGAAAGCGATTGCGAGCATTCAAGCTTCAAAACATTGCCGCTTGGATAAGTTCATTAACAGCATTGGTATTCCTGGTGTTGGCGAATCAACGTCGAACGACTTAATGAAATACTTTGGCTCACTCGACGCGATTATGAATGCCAGCCATGATGAATTAATCAAAGTAAATGATGTGGGTGATGGTACTGCAAGTAACATCATTGAGTTCTTTGCTAGTCAAGAAAACATTGACCTTATCAATGGTCTTCTTGAGGTAGGGATTACCTTTGAAGAAATCGAAGCTGCATCAAGTGAATTAGCAGGTCAAACGTGGGTTGTGACTGGCACATTGGAAAACTTTGACAAAAACAGCATCAAAGAACTCCTTCAACAGAAAGGCGCTAAAGTAAGCGGCTCTGTAAGTAAAAAGACAAGCGCTGTTCTTTATGGTGATAAAGCTGGAAGCAAGCTTTCTAAAGCACAAGAACTACAAAACAGCGGCGTTGATATTAAGATCTTAAACGAAGCCGACTTCATGGCTCAATATATGAGCTAAGAATCAATCTTCTTGCAAATCAAAGCCGCATCAATGATGCGGCTTTTTATTTGAATATAAATATTGTTGAGCGATCTGTCGGATGATATAATTCACATAATATAAATAATAATAAAAAAGAAATGACATGATTTTAAATAACCAAGCTCGCCCAACAAGAAGCTATCAATTTGATAACGCTGACAACGCAATTTTATTCTCTGCAAGGAAAAGACCTCGCATATCTAAATCATATGCTGAATCGCACTTATCCTTATTAGAAGATATGAACAGATGCAAGCAAACCATTTCTGAATCAATTACAGAGTCATTACAAAATGTAAGTGGAAAGGTTTGGAAGATTGATATCAAATCACTTCCATCTATAGGCTTAATTTCATATGTTAGTGAATTAGGACGCGGAATAAGTAAGCCGAACTTTTCAATTGGTTCTGGTTACTTTTACAATGAATTAGATGGCTATCAAATTTCGGATGACCATGTTTATATAGTTTCCAAAAAGCCCATAGAAAAGGACGTAATATCTGATGTTATTGCTTACTCTGTAGCTGAAGAAATTGTTGCCACGATTGAATCCTTATCATCAGAGAATGAGATTCAGATGAAAGCCGAAAAAGTAGGAACCAACCTTATTCTTACGATACCAAACGGAAAAAGGCTCGTCACCACACCAGAACTGGAAAATACGATTTAATAAAAAAAGACTGATTAATAATCAGTCTTTAATTTTTTATTTCGGCATAAACTGTAGGATCTTACCTGCAACATCATTGCAAACAGACTCAAAATCTACTTTAGAGATCTCATTTGCGAATCCTTTATAGCCACTAATAATGCCAATTTGTTTAGAGCTAAAAGGTGACTGTTCAGAGTTTCTCCAAACTTCCAAAATAGGAACCTTACCTGGTCTATCTTCGCATATTACGGCAACCTGAAGCTGTGAATCCTTATAGATTAGCTTCATTGCCCTTTTCAATTCTAGTGACCCAAAATATTGAATAATCGCTTCTTGGTTATTCATCTTAATTTCTGCTTAATTTATTAGTTTTGTTGATTCACAGTTCGTCATTTTAAATAAAACGTAACTTCTAACTTTTGTGGCATCAATCGGGGATAACTTCTGGATTTCGTTTTCTAAAAATGACGTTCTTTCGCAAGATTCACAAGTATCAATGTACCAGTATCTTTCCAGTGGAGTAAGCTTGCTTAAACAGCTTTTGCAAGATGTTGATTCAGAGCTAACTGATACAGCCTCTAAATTTTGCTTATGATTAATAACACCTAACCTCGCTTTATCATCGAAAATCAAGGTCATTCTTTCGATTATAGACTCTGCCTTTTGCGATATATCAACACTCAAAACTTTTACCATTTGATTATTTTGTTTCATGCTATATCAAAAGCAAGGCAATAGTCAATAAAAAAGAAGCACTTAAAGTGCTTCATTCGACAATGTTTCTACTTTGTTCTGTAAATTGGTTTTCTGTTGTAGTCAATTCTACCCTGATTTTGCTTTTCGTAATTCCACCAAAGCTTACATTCCTGGTAGTCATCCCAATCTGACATTTCATGAACCTGATCTCTACCGCTATACGGTACTTTAGATAACTGTGTTTTGATATCTGAAATTGTTTTTTGAGTATTGTATTCTTTTTGCTTAATCAATTTAGCGCGGTTTTCTTCATGCATTTCATTCTGCATTTGATAAGTGGATTCATATTGACCAACCAACTTCTCATAGCGTTGAATCTGCACCTTAAACTGAGCTAATGCCCTATAGGTATTGTATTGGAATTCATGCGCCTTACGCATGGTTTCATCAATAAATGCTCTATTGCTAGAACCGATTCTTGAAACCTTATCCAATTCAGCAGAAAAATGACCAAGCTCAGGGTAAGGACCATCATAGTCAGACACTGAACCAAATTCTCGGCTATAACCTACATTTTTGTACGTATCACAGATTGACATATAAAGCTTTACGTCAACATACCCATAGGAATCTTTTTGCAAAGAGACGTTTTGAGTTGAATATGCCATTGCTGGACTAGCTAATAAAGCAGTTAAGATTCCTGGTAGCATTAATTTCTTAAACATTTTTATGCCTTTGATTATTTATTGTTCTTTTAAATGTATGTTAAACCAATTTGTTTGACATGGCAAAGCATATGAATTAGATTTTAGTTGTGAAATTAAATAAGGAATAAAAATATGATTAAAATTAATAGCAATAGCTTAGAAGTCACTGATGCAATCCGTGCTCATGTTGATAAAGTAATCGGTAAGATCAGTGAGCACTTCCATATGGATTCCGCTAACATTTCATACTCTGCCGAAGGAAGTCAGTTCAAAGCAGTGATTGAGTTCCGCAGCGGTAAGCTTCAAGCTACTGGTACTGCAACTGATCACGATCTGTACAAAGCCTTAACTGATTCGGCAAATAAGGTAGAGAGACAACTCAAAGACCAAAAAGAGAAATCTCTATAACAAGAAAACCCAGACAAGAGTCTGGGTTTTTTTATAAATATAAACTTTGTTGTATAGTAATCCACCAATATGTTAATATTTAAATAATAAATAAAAAATAATAAAGGATTGCTTATGAACATTACTGATTTCAGAAAGGCTCATGACCAATTGTTCGATTGCTTATCAAAAAGTGAACAATTAAAAAATCAAAGCATTCGAGATACAATCAATGCACACGCTGACACCTATTCTCAGAGTGGAACCTTTACTGCAAGTGACGTTGTCACACTATTGAAGAATCAAAACATAAGCAATCCAGACTACATCTCGTACCTGAATAGCTTATCTTCTATTTTGGAGAATGAGCAGTATCCAGAAATATCTGAGAAGGTAAAAAAGATCACTGAGCACATGAAAAAGTCTAAGGACATCCCTGAAGATATGGTTTCTGGTGTTCATTATGCCCTTAAAGAAATTGAAGGCTACAAGGGTAATGATTTGAAATTGCATACCGCTTATCTTAAGAAGATGCTTGGCAACAATGAAGACAAAGGGTTTGTAAGCGGCGCATTGCAAACCATAGAGTTCTTTAACAGCACCTATAAGGCTCCCGTAACATCTAGGTCTAACAATATGTCTACGAAGCTTGGTATGCCAAAAAAGTTTGTGGATTTTTTAGGAAAGCATGAAAATTTATTTAACTCCCTCAGTGAAACTGATAGACATATTTTTAAGCCATTTAAAAATAGGTTAAATAATTATATTGAGAAGTTATGCAGAGCTGGTGGAAATATAGAAAATATTTCTGTTTGCGATACAATTACTTCCCTATTGTACCAAAGCCGAAATGATCCAGAATATTCAAGATACTTAAAGCTTGTTGATAATATATTAGAAAACGAGCAATACCCTGAAGTATCTGAAAATAAACTGCAAATCATCACCCACATGAGGGAGTCGTCTAAAATACCTGAAGAGGCAAAAGACGGAGTTCAGTTTGCTTTGGAGAAAATAGAGGCATACAAAGGTAACGCATTAAACAAATACATCAGCGTTATGATGATAGATCTCGATGAAATGAAATCCGAAAAATCAAAAGATTTTATTAGCGGAGCAACACAAGCGTTGAAGTTTTTTAATCAACAATTCAAATTCCCGACACAGCAAAAATCGGTATCCATCGAAAATACAATGAGTTAAAAAAGGAGGCATAGCCTCCTTTTTATATTTTGCTATGGATTATGCGCTCTTGATAAGAAAGTCTTCCTTACTCGCGCCGCTATCAATAGCCTTCTGAATTGGAGCTGGTGTACGACCTTGACCAGTCCAGGTTTTTTCATTGCCTTCTTCGTCTTTGTAAACGTATTTAGGCGGAAGCTCTTTGCGCTTACCCTTTGACACAGCCTTGCCTTTAGCTCTTGCTAAGACATCTTCAGCATCAATTCCATCTTCTAGCATCATCTTAACGATAAGATCAAGTTTTTCAGCTTTTAGAGCTTCTTGCTCAGCTAATTGCTCGTCTTCCTTTTGACGCTCAACTAATAACTCAGCAGCATTCTCTTGAATACGCTCAATTTGCTCAGTACTTAATTCACGCAACGCTGGACGCATTGAACGCAAAGACATTAGCTGCTTAATCTCAATAGTTTCAGACATTGTTTCACCTCGGTATTGTTCGGTAGCACCCTACTGTGAGAATACTAGACCAACACAACTTTCTATGTCAATTAAATAATTAATATTTATTAGTCATTTACGCAAATCAGTCATTATTTTTTTTCGGTTCATAGCAAAATTGATAGTTTTAGGATTGATACAAAAACCCATACAATCAACCCCTTAGGTGATTTTATCCTGCGTAGCGTTCTTAACAATAATAAGAACTATGTATTTTACTGTATATAATCACAGATAAAGATAAGTCAATTTTTGTGAGGTTGACCTAATTTAATTGATTATATGATCAGCAATTGACAGCATTTATCGATTTAAATCCCTATGATTTCCAGACTTTTATTGAAGTATTTTGAATTTTTCTGTAGTGTTCTAGAAACAACAATAATGAATCCAACTCATGAAAATCCGAAAAAAGTATAAGAAGAGAAAGATTGTGATGAAAGACAAAGAAGTGATGGTCTATCACTGCCCTTTCAAGGGTTGCCCTGCGAGCAAAGAATGGTTTGGTGATACAAAATCTTTACTCACACACATAGTTGAAACCCACAGTGAAGATGAAATTGAAAAAAGGCTTAGAGTAAAGAAGAAAGCTGTTAAAATAAGCCCTACAAGCGATTCAGACGGCTTTAACGTTCCTCACTCGATTAGCGTATTCGTAAACGATAGACTACTGGAAGAAGTCCATATAGAAGATGTAGGCATCTATGAGACAGAGAACGAAGCTGTCCTATCAAAATGTGAAAGCCTCATAAACCTAAAGAACACCTTCGGACTAACCTTTATCAGTCAAGAGCACCATAGTAGCTCATCAACAACATTACAGTTTAAGAGATAACCCCCGCCTTGAGGGGGCTTTTTTATGCCGCTTCTTTCAAAGAACCCACATTCCTAACATTATTTTTCACATTTATTTTCCACCGCCTTTTTGAAACGGGAATAAGCATGTTATGTTTTGTAAGCTCTCTGATAACCTTAGAAGTAGACTTTTTGAATGTGTTCTCTAGAGACTTTTTACTGACATATTCTGAGTTTTTACAGAAGCAGGTTTCAATAGTTTTTCCTGATTTAAATATAAAAATATCATAGAGAAGCTGATCCCAAATTTTCGAAGTGTAAGACGTGTCTAGGGAAGCATGTGATTCAGTTACTTCATCATGGAAACGTTGATTTAGAAGTCTGTCGTTGGAGAGTAAATGGACTGTGTCCGAAGGTGTTATATCATGGTCAGAGAGATGATTCTGCAAGCTTTTGACTAGTAGGTTGTCAGCCTTATCTTTTTCTTGCCGATTAAATATTATAAATTCGATATGGTCGAAAGGGTTCTTGTTCGAAAATATTTCTTTAGGTATTGGAACCTTATTTGAACAGCAGATAATCAGTTTTGTTTTTTCGTGCGGTATTTTCCAGTATGACAATACCTTACTATTACCAGTGTTTTCTATATCCCAGAAAAGCCAGTGCATACAGCCCCCTATATCAGGATACTAGTTTTGACTCATTGGAATCCCCATAGCTCGTAAGATTTTTGAGTTATGCCCGTTCTTTTTGGCATCCTCTATTATTGCGAGCAAAATGTCATCCAGGCTTCTATTCTCCGCCACAAAACTATGTAACCTAAACTTATCAATTTTTTGATTTTTGTTGTTAATCAGCGTATTTCTAAAGCTGCTATCTCCATCTTGGCAGCTTAAAAACAAAGGAATGTTATTTTGGAAACAAACGAGAGCAATCCTTTCAATTAAAGGATGTATGTCATCAACATATACTTGCTCAATATCTTTATTTTCATTCATCATAAAATTCCTTTATTCCATATTAACATTAATTAAATTATAAAAAAACATTATTCACATTAACATTGTATGAATTATCAAACATTGTTAAGAAATCTCTTGAAGAAGGGCTGACAAGCACAAAACCATCACCATCGTTCTGAATAAACTTTCTCAGTGTTTCTTCAGATAGCTGTAGGATTGTTGACTCTAATAAGTCACCCGTAGAAATTGCCTTAGAAATATCACACAACGTCCCATACTCACCATTTGAGTAAATCATCTGCATGATATCTTCACCATTACTAATCTTGTAAAGATTCAAGCAATCTGACGGATCGAAAGCTGGGTTCATTTTCGCCAAATCAATCAATGTATACTTCCAATACTGTGATAGCTGCTCTTTAATATGGTCAATATTGATAGTGTCTTTAGTTTTTGATAAGTCTACAGTCTGGTTAGACATCATATTGGTAAAAAGTTTAAGCCTCATTGGAGTGGATTCCATTAATGTAGCCACATCTGTACCGCTATTAACAAACCTTGCTGCGTATGAAGCTGCAACTCTAGACTTCCACGCGCTCAAAGAGTCACTATTAGGCTCCTGATATATCATAGTTGTCGCACTTAGATACCTAAATACATCATTGAAACTATTCACTTTGTCTCTAGTGAACATATAAAATGCACCTAACATAACGGAGTTAGATTTAGATACGTGTGATGGGTACTCTGATGACAATAATGAAAATGATGATCTTGATAGAACTTCAAGCGCATAGGCATTCTTATACGAAACCCCCAAGTTCTTAGCTTTACTCTCTACGTCATTTCCAACATAGACAATGTCAACACCCTGATATGACTTAAAACCTCCATTTCCAACCCTTTCAAGAAGAGATTTTACATCTGGCGTTTCAATCATCTCATACCCTTTTCCATTGGTGTCTTTATCGATTTTAATCTTCAGAGATAAATAGTAAGCCTTACTAAACAACTCAATTACACGATCTCTAGAATCTGAATCAAATGAGATAATATATCTATCTTTAAAATACGGGTGATGTGATATTCCAGGTTCACCAATTTTAGAAAATATCCGCTCATCAAAATCTGATATCAAATCATTGCTTTTGATTTCTATAGCCTTACCGTAAGAAAAACCATTAGATGTAAGGTCTCCAGCCACTGCATGGCTGGAGACACTTAGAATAGAAAGTATTGACAGTACTATTAATTTCTTAATATTCATATCCGATTTTATCATAAACTTTTTTAATTTCGTTTATTATACCTAATTCACTGAGTTTGAATAGATATTTCATTGCCAACTGCTTAAGTTCCTTTTCAGTAGTTGTGTTGTCAACCAAATACACGTACCCATTGTAAATAGACAAACGCGCTTTATCATCTGGGTGCTTGTACATTACGTAACACAATTTCCCGATTACTTTACCAGCTTTAGTAATCGTTATAGGTAACTTTCTGCAACTCCTTATCCAATTGACATTGTTTGCTCTATTTATTCCATAACCATCATAAAGATCCTTGTAGAAATCATAGTGATCAGAGAATGTATTGACAATGTCGAATCTGATACCATCAATTGTGAGTGAATCAATCAATAAATTTTTTCTTATATGAGATTGATTCAAAATTGATTTGATATCCGATTTAAATCTTTCTACCGATCTTAAAGCACTTTCTTGACTTATAAATGATCCCTCAATATCTATGTAAGGCTTATTGAGATATTCCCTGTTATTTCTATACAACTTGTACAATTGTTCATTTTCTTCAATAAACTTGATTAATGAACCATATACATTTTGATGATATTTACTCTGTATTGACTCTAACTTAGACCAAAACTCTGGGTAATAAGATACTTTATTGTACTGTTTAGAATTTAGAAGACCTTTTTCAATTTCAACATCCTTAAGAGAAATAAGGTCTTTAATAACCTCCGCATGTCTTGGCTGCCTAACAAGTGCTTTCTCAGCTTGTTTTTTCGTAAAGTTAACAGGGATCATTACATTCTTATTGCTAGAATAATAGTGATTTATGATATTTACCGCATGTTCTTTAAGAATGGCTGCGTAACCAATAACCTTACACTTAAGTCTCTTTTCGAGCAATTCTCTATGAACGCCAGATGTAATATAGTCGGGTAATTCTAATGTTGTTGTTAAATCATATAAAGTTTGTTTATCTTTTTCTTCTGAGCTACTTCTCGGAGAATACTTAAATTCTTGCAAATGATAACCTGGCATCAAATGCTTAATTGAACCATATTTCTCTAGGTAAACTTTACCCATTTTTGGGATTTTATATTCCATTACATTGCAGGAAAATGTATTGTTTCTCAACAGTGATACCAATTCAAGCTCTGACTCTAAAACATTTTCTCTAAAGGATTTATTATTGAGTAGAAGCGCCATATTCAATGCACCAAGCGTTCTTTCTTCGTCAAAATTCAATCTCAGCTCATTCTTTTTTTTAATTAGGCGGATAAGTGTATGGCTCGGTCTGGTTGCATTTGTAACTTCAAGCTTTAGCGAGTTTAAAAACATGAGAAACTGTGGCGTAAAGTAAATTTTCTTGGTCGTTAAACACACACCTACTTGAGTACAATTAATATCAAATCCTTTGAGGATGCTTGAATAATTTCCACTAGGTGATTGTACTATAACTGAGTTAATTAAACCTTTTCTAAACACATCACAGATACGGTATGTGTCATTAGATGTGGTGTTATGGTACGAAAAATACCCGTTAACTATATCAATATTTCTGGTGTGAGTTTTTTCAAGACATTTAAGGGTATCAGCATAGTCTTCAACATCAGTTTCCATATCACCTAGTCGAGAGAAATAATTCTGAATTAAATCTTGACTCTTATTTTCAAAAATAGACTTGTCTTCTGAAGACTTGAAAACCTGCAAGTTTTTTCTATCTAAAGATAAACCGTTCACTATCTGAAATGAGTTAAATTTTTGCTGCGAATAAGAGTTGGAAAACTTTTTAACAATGTGAAATATATCAATATCATTCAGAACTATTTCTTTTGATAATCCTTTTAGATACATCAAAACACCGCAAACTGCCTGACCAGCTACAAATCCATGTTTTGGTAGTTCACAACTAAAGTTCTGTTCGATGAATTTAATTATTTTCTCACCATCATTATTGTAAATATTAATCATATTGCTAATTCCTCTAATTCATATACTTCATTATTATTATTTGATTCGAAATCATCAGAGTCTGGAACTTCTTCAATCTGCTTGTATTCACTATGAGTGATTAAGCTGATGTACCATACTGCTTCATCACTAAGCTCATAGGTATCTATATAGTAATAATCCGAATTCGGATTAAACATAGTTTCTCCAAGACCTTGAAGAGCTTCCCCTTTTGTTTCGTAGTTTGGGAAGAAGAGGAAATCGGTCTCACTTTCTTCACCCAACCTGCCAAGCTCATAAGGATCAATATCAGTAATGTTTGGGTCTAGTGAAAATAGTAAGTTCCATGTTTTATCATCTACTTGATAAAAAATGAAAATTGCAAATTCATCACTCTTAATCGTTTCAACATAATCTTCGCTGATGTGCTCTATCTGCATTTTTATTCTCTTTATTATTGGTTCGCGGACGGTTTACTGTTTTTTATTATTTATTAATGACTTTTGTATGAATATCAGGCTCAAAAGGCTGCTGTTCAGTTCCATGTCATAGTTACATAGTGTATCATTAGTTTGTTTAATAAAAAATAATTAGGAGTCAAAAATGAAGCAACCTTTGCTTTTTATCAATGTGACAAGGCAATGTAATATTAACTGCCCTAGATGCTACCTCACAATTGAGCAGAGAACACGTAAGGAATGTATACCTTTCGAATACATAGACAAAGCACTTTCGGATCCGTTTTTTCTAGGGGATGATATCGAGCCTATCATTGCTTGGGAAGGTGGTGAGCTTACTTTAGTTGGTCAACATGTACTTCGCGACTACATGCAGAGGGTAAGAGATAAATTCCCTAAGGTTAGACAAACAATGGTTACTAATGCCTACAACACTCCTAATTGGCTTATTGGCCTATGTCGTGAGTATATGGATAACCATTTCGAAGTAACATATTCAATGGGTCATAAATACACGCTTGATGGCTCAAGCGAGAAATATCAAGAACGCTTTCTTCGCTCTATTCAAAAGGCAAGAAAGGCTGGTATGTCTGTGACTGTGAACGTCGAATTGAACAAAGAAACCTTTGAGGCTGGTGCTGGCGCTCTAGTCGAAATTATGCGAAAAAGTGATGCGAAAATTTGGGAATTCGACGCATCTGTACAATTTGATAAGTTTTTAGAAAGTCCTCTGTACAACCATATGATGTACCCTGTACTTCCACTATCAATCAATTACGATCAATTCTCTAGCTACTTAATTGAACTTGTTGATAAGTACGGTCATGAGCTTCAAGAAATGGGTATTCAATCAAGTATTTTATGGCATTCACAGACCCAGGCTAAATCTCAGTTCTTTAATGTTAAGAACTCGGATATGATGTTTACCTTAAACCCAGATGGAACTGTTGTAACAGACGTTCTCTGGTGTGATATGGGCGCAATGATCTTAGGAAACATTAAAGACCAAAAAATTAGTGATTTTATGGATCACCCTATTAGAAGAAAACATAGCCGATGGGAAAATAAACTTCGCTGTAAATCATGTGTAAACTGTGAATACTACCATTCATGTCAAGGTGGACCATCACACGTACCAGTTTACGATGGTGTGACAAATGAGTGCGCAGGCGCGAAGAAGCTTTATCAGTTTATGGAAAAGTACAAAGGACCATATGATTCTGAAAATCAAATGTTTGATCCTGTGAAATAAAAAAAACCTGAGCAATGCTCAGGTTTTTTATTGATAATTTCTGCGTTATGCAGGCTTATTCAAAGCTTCATTGAAGAAATTAGACTGACGGTATCTTACTCGGAATGATCGTCCTACATGAACTTTTTCACCTGTTTTAGGGTTACGACCTACACGCTCATCATACTCACGAACTGACATACTACCAACACCGCGAATTTCCAATCTTTCACCGTTCTTAAGACCATCTTTGAGCACATTAAAGATCGTATCAACACCGTGACGAACTTTATTTTTTGGCATGTCTGGAAGTTTACTTACTATATTTTCAGTTAATTGTGATCTGTTCATTTTCTTAATCCTTATTAGAATATTTATCTTTTAATATTATAGACTTAGGTTTTATTTTCATTTTTTACAATGTTATTACTTGCGCCCTATTCGAGTCAAGCAACTTTTCAACACTTTTTTTAGTTAAAATACTATCAATTAAGGATTTTTGGAAGATCTTAGCCTGCTCTTTTACCTTCTCTTCGATCTCAAGCTCTTCTTCATCTAGAATAAAAACAAACCTACCCTCAATCGGGTCATATTTCATAACTGTTTTACCATCAGATAGAGTCAACTTTTCGCTTTTTGACTCAACAATAATCGAAGGATCTTCTACAGGATTATCTTCGTAAAATGCTCTCACTTCAATTGGGCTATTCCCTGTTACAAACATGTCAACTACCCACAAACGATCTGTAAGATTGAATTTCCGATTGTCGTCAATATCAACAATATATTTACCTGATGAATCAATCAATAAAGAGGAAAAAGAACCACTTGAAATTTTCTCAGCGTTAGCTGAGTTATCAAATATTAAGTCATAACAGACCGTTACCAGCTCATCTTTATCTTTCTTTGCAAGCTCAGACTCATAAGCTTCCCTATTTGCTTCATCTGAAATATCCCCTGACTGAATCCAGGATTCAACTATTGCCTTAGATAACTTATCCAAACTAAAAGTGTTATGCAAAGTGCTATAAACTTCGCTCATCACATACTCTTGTAGGCTTTCTATTTCATTCATTGTCTTTACTTTCAAATTAATTTCTTTCATATTATTTTATGCTATTGATAGTAAAATTCAAATTACTTTAACTGTTACATTGTCACTGCTTTTAATGGCATAAAAAAAACCACCCATTGGGTGGCTTTTTGGTTATCTAGTACAAGTGAATTTCCGAGATTCGTCCATTCATTGATACGGCTTCATCGAAATATGGTGAGTTTGACACATCTATTGAGTGGAAGCGGTTCTTGCTATCCTCCGCCAATATTTTGTCAACCAAACCAATTAGCACCGAACTCTTATCGATCATAGACAAGATATGTTTCACCATTGCTGGGTTTTGACAAGCCGCTCCATCATGCACAACGCCCTTACTATGTAACAAGTGCGCTAGTACCTTAACCACAACAGATGGTTGCAGTTGCATTGCTGGATGATCAGACTCAGTATGTTCTGATCGTTTGGCTTCAAACAAAGATGATGATGCCATATCTGTTATGACTCTACAGATATCTGGTGATAGTCCCAACTCTCTTCCGAACGTGACATTAAGAATATCTGAATCGACACCAAACAAGCTTCTAATGATGCTTGCAATGTGCTGATGTTGATTGACACTCATATAGTCTGTAAATCGGTTGAAATCTGAAAACTCCAAACAAGAGAACAAAGCCAAGTCACTGAAGTTATACAGGCGAGACGCTAAACGCATTTCGTCTAAATAGTCATCAGATAGACCAGTAAATGAATCACAATCCGACATCATCTCAATAATGGTGTACAAATAATGAACCATTTTTTCGTGCCTAGTTGTAAAGAACGCCTGCTCATTACAATCAATAACACTAGCCTGACTCATCCATAGAAGCATTTCATTTAACTCTTCAAGACTAAAACATCGTGATAGACGAGAAGGTGTTAAAGGTTCCCTGACAGCTTCTAGCTTAGAGTCACCCTTGATTTGGCTAAATTTCACCGCATTACAGTAAAATGTAATAGATTTTTCACACAAAGATTGAATATCATCTTGAGAAAAATCACTATCAATCAAGATCTCTAGCTCATCTTTGACTCCAGCAGTGATCGGCAAGATATCATATGTCTTGTCAGAAAACTTGAAGCCACTTTCATTAATAAGACATCTACGCTTCTTAAATGTACCAGAAACCAAGCTGCTTTCATGATTGAGTGATGAGGTGATATCGCCTTTTAGGTAATCGCCAAAGTAGCACTTAAGCTTATCTGGAGAGCACCATAAAGTATCCATACCAGGCTTACTGAAATTATTATCCCTTAAATTCACCATATCCTCCTGAAACACAGAAAGATCAATGATTGTTTGACAACCTTCAGGATTTAAAATCGGATAAGCCCTAGAAACAGAATAAGCGTAACAATGGTTTGTTATCCTGTAATCCGCCGATAATGATAATTCGCCAACTAACTCCTTGACTTTTTCAATTGAAACCAACCTTTGCATCGGAATGAGGATCTGATAGTGCCGACCGCTCTTTCCCGTGAGAAACACTGCGTGGAGAGCATTATTTGGTCTTGGGATAACACTGTATCCAACACCTGCGTAAGACTCTGTCGCAGATTTATTTATTGCTAATTTTTGCACATCAACCTCTAATGAACCTGATATGGTTTATTTTCGATTTGATAATCGAAGCGCATGTTATATTAATTAGTCACTTAGGTCAAAGTTTTCTCTTACAAATTGTCGGGAATTATCCGACACACATCACGGAATTGTCTAGTGAGATGCAACATTTTGCATAAAAAAGCTATGTAAGTGATTGTATATCTGAAAAATCCTATTTATCTGTACGAATTATCTGATATTTGCAGGATGATATCACAGCGAGTGTTGTTCTCGAAGTCTCAATATTAGTTTTCACATTATCCCAAAAAGTGTCCGTTTCAGCTAATGAGTCAATAGAGTTGATAAGGTCGTCAATATATTGACTTAAACTCGATAAGTCTTTTGTTTTATATAGGCTATCGTGGTTAATCGTTTGCTTTTCCGTAATTGACACATGCCTTGATACCCACTCATCGAGAAACTCACTTCTGCTTTTCTTACCCAGCTCTAACAAGAAATTATTGGACTCATGAATGTATGAGTAATAGCAGATATGCGCCAGCGCAAGCTGAATGTTATTGCATATCCCCATCAACTCAAGCAGTAATAAGCCACTCTTAATTTTATAGTGACAGCTTTTTGCAATAACAATTGAGTTTTTAATATACTTACAAATATCACCTTCATCAAAGGGTGCGTCATCAATAAATTTAATATTAATTTTACTAATTGTGTCGCGGTACATCGTTGAAGTTTCTGAAAGCCCTCTAAACTCTTTAATCAGCCTAGCTTTATACCTAACCATTAATCTATTATAAAAGTTCTCAGAAAGTCGCTCCTTCTCTTTCCTTAGCCCGTTTACTCTTGAGTTATCAAACTCTTTTTCTATCCAGTAACTTGCTGTATTGAGGACTTGTTCACAAAATTTAATATCATCTAAACCTTCTAAATAGGCAGCTAAATCGCTTTTTGTGTTTTTTAATCTATAAAGCATCGTTTTCTTAATGATGACCTTGTCAGTATCGGTGATACCACCAACACCAAGACCGAGTATAAACCCAATCTTCATCATATTATCATCGATTAAGCTCTCAATTCTTTTACTGTTCACAGGAGGGTGCGCTATTTAATATTTATTACAATGGTTTAAAAAACATGATATCTTATAGGTTGCACTCTATCAACAGCAAAAAAAATAAAGAGAAAAGAAATGAATGGAGCAGAATTTTTAAGTAATTTAGAACAAATAAATAGACCTGTAAAATCCATTAAAAAGATTAGGAAGGCATTATTAAATCTGAAAGAAATTGATCTTATTGACACTCCTGTAATGACATCCATTGAGAGAGACGATCTCATTCTGAAAGGGAAAAGCTTAGCTGGAACAAAATACAGCTACAATATCCTATCTGGAGTTAAACCTATCCATACTCTTGGTTTTCTAAGCGCGATAGTAATTGGAGCACCTACTCTTGCACTGACTAGCTCAGTCATAATTTCTAGCGCTTTAACATCAGGTGTTTTTTATTCATCATTCAAAATGAGAAAGAAATGGATAAGAGAAAGAATAGAACTCCTTTCTGAGCGAAAGGAATTTAAAAACGAAATAAATATCATAGCCGAAGGCATAAAGTATCTTGAAAGCTTAGAATTGACTTATAATCTAGGCTCAATTAAGCAGACCACATTCAAAATCCTTCATACTACTGATGAAATCTCTGCTGGAGAGATTATAACTCTTGTTGATGAGTTGGAAAAAGCATTCATTTTTAATGAAGAAATCGGTTTCTTAAGAGAACAAGCATTTGATGAATGCTATGTTCCACTCAACTACAGATCAGATGATGAGAATCTAAGTAAATTAGACTTCCTCACTATTGATCCAAACTACAAAACTGTCAAACAAGAAGCAGAAGAGGTTCAATCAGAATTTGAGCAGCTAATAGACAGACCGTTCAAAGAACGTGATGTTGACGCTGTGAGGTTATCTAAGACACTTGCAGAAGCTAAGAAGGAAACACCTTTAGTTAAACATAAGTCTGATCCAGTCACAGAACATTCTCAATCAAATAATGATAGCCGCGAGGGTGTTTCTAAAGCTGCTGTTATTGCTACTGGTGTAGCTACGGGTATCGCGATAACAGATAGCATTTCCGATAAGAGCGAAGAAACAGTTGATGTTGATTCTGAAGCTGATAGCGCACCATCTATTGATACTGATAGAAAAGAAGAGAATCAAGATTCTGGAAGTAATGAACTAAATACAAATGATCTAAATACTGAGATTCCTCAGTATGATTTGGATAAAGCTGAAAAAGCTGAAGACGAGTCTTCAGCCATAGAACAAAGTTTTGTTTCTGAGCAGAGTCTCTCTGAATTACTTTCTTCTGATGAAGATGAGGAAGATGACGAAAGTAATCTGGGCGATGATTTTGGTGATATTGAGGATGAACTTGATTTTGATTTACACGCTTCTGCTAGCGCACCTGATATAGAAATTGATGATGATTCAGATGATGGTCTATCCGAAGATGAGTTAGGTTCATTACTAAATGGTTTTGAAGACTAATCTATAAGCGGCTAATTGAGCCGCTTTTCTATTACCTATTATTAATTAAAAGACTTGATTTAGAGTGCTCAAACTATTGTTTAATTTGGGCATTTTTATTGACTTTGCACTATAATACTGATAGCTTATTCTCTGATTATTTGAGGAAGCTTGATGAACATCACTATTAATGCTGACAATTCTTTGCGTCTATGTCCTATAAGAACCACTGAGAAAGATATCGATGACATGAAGAATAGAGTAGCTTCCTATGTAAGAGTTGGAATAGATCCAAGACATATTATTAATGGCTATTTAAGTAAAGAAGATATAGACAGTCAACACAAGGTACTTCAATTGCTAGTGTCCCTTGCTCTATATGAACAGGTAATAAGTATGAGCGACTTAAATAATGATGTATCTCTATTTGTTAATCCACTAACCCTGGACATAAACAAATACAATCCAGAACAGGATTTGGTAGTAAATGTTATAAAGTCATCTGGTGAAAAGCTCGATTTTTCATTCAAAACAGATGAGTTTGTAAGATTTGCTATTGATTCAATGGGTTTGTCTGACAGCGACTTAGTCCCAGAAGATCTTCCAGCTAATTCCATTCTTTTTCATTCTGTATCCGTTGTAGCTAGAAACAACTCACAGATGTTTGGTGAACAGATATCTGATGGAAAAGTTTCAGTCCTTCTATCTGAATGTAGACCAATGCTAATAAGCAATAGCTCTACTGTATGCAGCCTTCATACAGAAAGCACCCCAAGATTACCACATTAAAAAACCGCACAGATAAACTGTAGCGGTTTAACATATTCATCAAAGATGCAAGCTACGCTTGCATCTTTTTTATTTGTAAAACTGTAGCTCGACTCTACGGTTACATGCTTTACCTTGACTGGTTTCATTATCGCAAATAGGTTGGCTTTCTCCAGCACCCTCAACCTTAATTCGACTGTAACCGACCCCATGAGATGCAATGTACCTAGCTACCTCATCAGCACGTTCCTGGCTTAGCTTTTGATTATGAACTTCTTTACCTGATGCATCTGCATGACCAGTTACTGAAAGCTTAACATCGCCAAACTCTTTCATTACTTTAGCCACACTTCGCAGTGTTGGTTTAGCTTCATAGCTTAACTCCTTAGAGTCAACTCCAAAAGCTAAGTCACTCTCCATCACTAGTGTTAATTTGCCTTCTTCTTTTGAAACCTGCACACCAGTTCCGACAAGTTCTGATCTCAGAGCTTCAGCTTCAGCATCAAGGTTTACACCTTCAATTCCAGCAACGATAGCTCCGCCAATACAACCAATAGCTGTGCCTCCACCAGGAGCAACTACAGTACCAGCAAGTCCACCAGCGGCACAGCCCATGACAGATGATGATGACTGACTAGTAGGAACCTCATCACCAGTATATGGTTCTTCACGCGTTAACTGACACCCTGAAAGCGCCATGAGACCTGTAGCAATTAAAGCTAGCTTCATACCATTTTTCATTATAAACTCGATTTATTTTTATTTATTTAAATAAATATACAATGAATAAAATACTGAAACAAGACATATGAATAAGAATTTGAGTTTTTTTATTATTTGACATATAATTACCTTCTTTTAACGGAGAATTTTATGTCTTGTTGTAATTTACTTCAGGTTTCGCCAAACTCTTTATCAGGGCAGTTCTTCGGCAATATTGATTACATATCTTTCGATTTTAAGTCGATAATTCACTCTCTTTCGAACTCTCAGTGGTTTAGACCTACAAGTTCAAAGTCAAGTAATGATGCTATATTAAGTCACTCAAAGCTATTATCCGAACGAGTACAATCATCCACTTTTAATATCATGGTGATTGATTTCAGTAACTTTGACTCTCTCGAAACAATCAAAGCTGATTCTCTTTATCATTCAATACATAACTTAGCAGAATTACACGATATAAGTGCCGTATTTGCTGTGAACACATATAAAGTTCACATGCAAGGACTCAACGGGATTTTTGATCTTTGGGGGTTTGACGAGATTGTAGCCAATATGTTCATAAAAGACATGAACTCCAAACCTATCGGTTTAGAGTTCGAAACTTACAGGATTAATCATTTAACATCAATTTAGAACTACCTGAAAATAGCCTATACAGCTATCCTTATGCCTTTCTTTATCTTTTATAAATGAGTTTATGTATCGTTCTGGCGGTATAGAAACGAATTTAACATTGCGATCCTGGATGTTGAAGCTAAGTGTTCTATCCATACCGCAGTCTATGAATGACTTAACACACAGTGATAAAAATTCATTCGCATTACGGGTATTTTCAAACGGTACGTAAAGTATTTCAAAGCCTAGAAGACTCTCTATGCCATCGCTATAGTAAGCGATTAGCTCACCATCTTCTTCAGATATTTTGGTGCAGAGATACCTATTTAGATATTCTTCTATCAGTGATGCCGTAATCTTTTTTTGAGAAAACATGAAAAACCCTTAGTAACGCAACTAAGGGTATGTTATATCAGAGAAAGCGACAGTGCAAAGATTACCTTACTTTAAGGTTTCTCTTCTGCTCCATATCCTGCGATTTCTTTTTCAGACTTTCGCGCTTATCGTAATTATTTTTGCCTTTAGCCAAAGCAAACTCTACCTTAACCTTTCCATTTTTCCAATAAACAGAAGTCAGTACGCATGTCATACCCTGCTTGTTGATATCGCCTACAATTTTGGCAATTTCTTTTCTGTTAAGCAGTAGTTTTTTGATTCTTAATGGATCTGCTTTAACGTGCGTACTAGCCATAGACAGTGGTTCAATGCGAAGATTGCTTACAAACATCTCCCCGCCTTTTTCGAAAACATAGCTTTCCGTAACATTAATTTTCCCTTCACGTAAAGCTTTGACTTCCCATCCTTCTAGGCAAACACCTGCTTCAAATCGATCCTTTAGGTGATATTCAAAAGAAGCCTTTCTGTTCTTTGCAATCGCTTTCATTATTAACCTTTTTTCATAAAAATCTTTCAGTATTGATAGCTATGTTACTATGTGGTACATTCCCGTTCTTTTAAGTAATTCTCAATAACAGATACTATCGTGAATCGCATAATCTTATATGTAAACATAGCTTTAACTATGGTTGCTACTATAGCTATAAGCCAAGTTTTTTTAAATTCTATTTTAAATGAAGAGTCAATTGTTGACTCTGAGCTATACTACATCTCTAATAAGATAAATACAATACCTTATGAGGAAAAACATAAAGAAATTCAAGCGATTCTTGAAAGCAGCATACTTTCTAAAAGTGGGTATTATCTCGAATTCCGTGAAAAGGATACCCCATTAATCAGAATCAACCCTGATAAACTACCTGCGCAATCAAGCAGTAGCTTTAAGAACTTTATAGACAAGATTTTCGGAAGAAATCTATCAAAGTCATATCGAGTAAGTCAGCAAGCAACAATCTATGTAAATGGTAAGTTATTAGATATTACATTCTCTAAATTTTTCCTAAGCAGTACTCAACTGCCATTCTTATTGATTGCAGTCTGGTACGCAATATTTTCCATTTACTCCGCGATTGCTTACCGAGATGCAGTCAATTATATCCATAATGCTAAAAATTCTCTTATCAAAGGCTTACCTATCAGGACATCTAGAAGACATGTTTCATATAACATATTCAACGAGATAGAAGCATTTATTGATGAGATTAAAAATAAACATCAATGTAACATTGATTACATAAAACTGTCATCAAAGAATGAAATCATCAATCTCCATAATCAAATTGATGAAATTAATAATCAGCTTGATCATATGATCCTAGAAGCGTCTTCCCTTGCTTCTTCTCAAAAGAAACTCATCAACAATCTAATGATGATGACTGAAGAGCTAAAGGGAAGAACTACTGATAAGGACAGCACCCTAACTATTATACAGATGGAACGTATGCTTAACTCATTGATGAGTAACAATAATAATTTTATCGATGCTCACGACATTTTAAGGAAGAAATTTGAGCCAATTGCTCAAGACTTTTTCTATCTTAGTGATGAATGTTGTATCAGCATTAATACGATTGCAGATTTGAACAACATTGATATTTTCTATGTTGAGCAAACTGACATTCCTACTGAATTATTCATTAATAGCGCCATATTCAGAGATACACTACTTGAAATGGTTGAGCACGAGGCTTCAAGCTCGTTTACTAAATCAATTAATGTGTCAGTGAGTTATATTGACAGCCAGGACAGTCACTTGCTCATTGAGGTAAACACATGCTTCAATGGAACTGGTCTGGTTTCGTACACAAGAAACCATCAACCCAGCTTTTCAAACCTACAGAAAAGCTTAAAAGCCATTGGAGGCAATCTTAAGTGCAAGTTCATCACAGACCATAATCAGAATAATTTAACTGTTGAGATACCAGCAATTCAAACAGGTAATGAAAGCTCATTGTATAAATCAACCCTGCTAAAGCTTTCTGATAAACAGACAAACATCTTGGTGATCGACACCAATCCGTCTACCACCTTTATTCTTACATCTAAGCTTCGTAAGCTTCTGTTCAACTACAAGAAGGTATCATCCATTCAACGCGCAAAAGAGCTGAATCAAGAGTTCGATGTAGTGTTTGTTATTGATGCACAAAATAATCAGAGCCTTATCTCTCAATCAAGAGAAATTGCTAGCCTGATCGTTGGCATCGAAAACACTTACTCACAATCAAAGCTTGATGAGATCCAGCGGAGAACGGACATTGATGTCGCACTCCCGTTAAACATTCCTTACGGAAGGCTGACAAACTGCCTAATGAAATGTGCAGAATATTGCTGCACAACAATCAAGAATAAGAGGGTTCTAAATGAATTCATCGCTACTGAGAGCTTATTGCATAAGCTCTCTTCAGATAACAACAGCTTTCAAGTAACAGGTAAACCAGCATTCGCACTTAGCAATAGCGTAGTAGAATCAGTTAAAGCTAGGCAGAGTGTTGTTAGTGGCAAGCATGTGCTTGTTTACTCTCGTGACAGTGAGGATATGGGACAAATGTCTCAAGTTTTGTCCTCAATGGGAGCAACTTGCACTAGCACAACCAGCTATAATGAACTATACTCCTTCGCAATAAGTAGTGACGTGGATTGCATTTTTATCTGCTTACACTCACCACTGAAAGAAGAGTATGATGTTATTTATAAGCTTAAAAGAACACTGAGTGGGGAAAAGCCCTCGTTTTATCTCTTAGGTGCTCAAATTCCGAGCATACAAGATGTTGAGTTTTTGAATATTTTTAGATCCATATTGATCTATCCTATCACTCAGGATAAGGTTACAAAGGCGCTAAGCCAATAAATTCTCAGAGGTTAAATCAACCTCTACAAGATGAGAGAAAAGTCATGCTAAGAGTAGTTGGAGATAATGCTAGTTACGAACAACACTGTTCTAACTATGAAAACTCTCCTTACATGATCCTTTTGAGTAGTGAAGCCTTAGAACAAGTAAAATCGGTTCAGCTACTACCTCTTAATGGCACTTTTGAATTCAATGCATTAGTGCGAATCAGCAACGACTATCGCTGGCATTGGATTACAGACCATATATCAGACATTGATTTTATAACCGAATCAATTTCTCAAATGATAGACAGACATTTATCTCTATTCCCTGAGGATGAAGAAGTGTTCATCGATTGGAAGCGAGAGTTAAAAAATACAGATAGAATTGAAACTAATGGCATATCATTGATGTACGAAGAATTACACTAATAAAAATCCAGCACTCAGATGCTGGATTTTTTAATATTACCTTGCTGTTAATTTTGTTTTTTGTAATACTCTCTTTGTTATTAACTAATAAAAAACAAAGATATTTATGAAAAAGACTATTATTTGTATGGCATTAGCCGCATCAGCAATGTCAGGTTCAACCCTGGCAAACCAAAACAAACCAGCAAATCCATTTATTGATCTAAATACTGATATTGTCGATATTTATCACGACTATATCCAAGCAAGCTACAATGTAAGTGAGTCTCAAAATGGATTTTCTGTAAAAGCCAGCAAAAGCCTGAATCGATTTATGTTTGTCGATCTGGGCTTGAACTACATTGATCCAAAAGAAGAAGTGATGGCTAACAGCTATGGAAAATCTATCGAAGTTGGTTTTGGTCTTAACTACCCACTTCCCATACCTGTAGATGTTATGGTCGCGGATCTGTACGTTAGAGGCTTTGGTCACTACTTAGATTCTGGCAATTACAGCTACAAAAATGTAAATATTGATGATATCAACAGAAGTTTAATTAGCAGTAATTCATACGGCGCAGTTGCGGGTCTTAAATCTAACTTCGGTAGTGATAGCTTATACCTAAATCTTTATGGTGGATTTGAGGTGAACAGCTTTACAGATAAAGTTGACTTTAAAGACAAAGACAACAAAGTAATTAATGATATTGATGATGAAACACTCCCAATTTACGGTGCAGAGCTTGAGTTTATGATTGGCAAGAAAACATCATTAATCTTTGGTGGTGAGCATCGTCTAGATGAAAACGCTCTAAAAACATCACTAAGATACAGCTTCTAACTAAAAAGGTGCTTCATAGCACCTTTTTTACTTTTAAGCCTACTGACAAGAGAGCTTCTTACTAAAACCGACTTATCAAGGTTTTGATTTCTGATTCGAGCTTGAAGTTGAGTAATGTATGCATACTTCTACATGCTCTATCTTTCATTTCATCAATATTTACCATTTCGTAAAAGTCTGCCTCAGGAACTTCATACTTTAGCTCATCAATGAATGTGCTTCTACACTTCAACTCTTTTACATCAAGAGAATCCACTTTTAGCATGTAAAGGTACAGATCTTTAAACTTATTGTAAAAAAACCAGCCGATCTCAATAAGATCTTCTTCTTTTACTACCAAGCCCGTTTCTTCTTCCAGCTCGCGTACCGCCGTTTCTTTGGTAGTCTCGCCAGGATTTTGCGTACCTTTAGGGATATCCCAGTGATCTTGACCTGTCACATGCTGCATTAACACTAAATTGTTACTATCAACAACTATAACACCGCATGACAGCTTCTTTTTTTCTATCATATAGCTCTCAATCCTTTATTTATTATTCGATTTAGTGAACCGACTCTTTATTATTCATCAAAACACCTAAAAAATAAAGACATCTATATAAAATTGTTAACAGTATTTTCAATCAAAAATAAAAAAGGCGCGACAAACTGCCGCGCCTTTAATTAAAGCATTTCTCGTGCAATCTTGCTTGCCATAGGCTTTTCAAACTTACCTGGATACTGTTGAGAAAGCTGCTTCATAGCATCCCCAATCGTTTCAAACTGGAGTTCTGACATTACCTTCCTTAGCTCGTCTTCACCCATCACATCAGGCAATAGAGTCTCTAAAAAGGCAATTTCCGCTCTAAGATTTGCACACTCTTTGTTTTCTAGCAGATCTTTATTAGCTGAAATTGTTTTATTGATACTATCGAAGATAGCAGCGTCAGAAGGCTCTGCTCCAGCGGATCCCCCTACTAAGCCATCTTTAGTATTTGCCATGCTTAGCACGTATGGGATCAAGCGTTTTGCAACACTGTCTTTTTCCTTGAGCGCTCTTACTTTTTCACTTCTTAATCTTTGATACATGTTCATTTTATTGACTCCTTTTGTATTTAACGTATCATAAATCAATTCCAATTGAATTCAAAATAAAAATTAAGTATTTATGAAAAATCCAATACCTTTATTAAAAAAAGTTTCAACCATAATCAGTTACAATCTAGATTTTTTCAAAATGCTAGGTAACTACATACTTTCAGCATGTTTAATTATCTATGCTGCAAACCTATGGCCTGTAATGGACGAACTACTAACCCTAAGCGAAAAAAGCTTAAAAGCAGGTGTAATTTCCACGTCCACCCTTACAATTCTTATTTTGTGTTCAACTTTATTTTTGAATTTTATACTAAGACTCGTTGGTCTGTTTCAACATGGCTTAGCGGGAATTACGGCTGTTAAAATCTCTGTTGAGATTATGCTAATGTTATCTGTAATTTCGTTCGCTAGTCGCGATTCGGTCTCAGTCATAATTGACCAACCAGAAAATCAGGCAATTATTTTATTCCTATTAATTGTGTTTTGTTATCTGTTCAACCCTTTAAGACTATTCGAAAGAACAAGCTCAGATATGCAAATTGCAACTGCTGTAAAATACGTAAAATCATTCGATGACTCTCAATCCCGTCTTATCGCTTATCATGAGTGCGGTCATCTTATCGCCTATCTTGATGGTCTTGGAGATCAAGAAGACAATGGGCTTAATATTTACACATCAAAAGAAAGAGGTTGTGTTTACACTCCTAATAGCCATCTATTGACATATGAGCAACATATCTACCTTTGCCTTGCTGGGTACGCAGCAGAATTGCTATATATGCCTTCTCTCGCTAACAACTGGCAGACATTTAGACAATCCTCTGACTATCAAAATGCTGCTAAACTAATTTATGCTATTAAAGGTACAGAAGAACCTCTTCATGATGATGAATTTGATTTGTATATGAAGCACACAATTGAGATTTTAGTCAGAAATAAACAATTATTTGAGAAGTTTTTTGATGAGGTTTTAAGCAAAAAAATACTATTGAGTAATGAAATTTACGAAATAAAAAGGGGCTTTGCCCCTCAATAACAACTTTTTCTTTTGCTTTGTTTATATGGTGCCTCGAAGTGGAGTTGAACCACTGACGCAAAGATCTTCAATCTTCCGCTCTACCAACTGAGCTATCGAGGCATAATTGGAAGCGAGAGGGGGAATCGAACCCCCGACCTCCAGGATATGAACCTGGCAAGCTAACCTCTGCTCTATCTCGCAAACTGGTGGAGGCGAAGGGAATCGAACCCTCGACAACTGACTTGCAAAGCCAGCACTCTACCTACTGAGTTACACTCCCAAAAATGGAGCCTAGAGACGGTTTCGAACCCCCGACCTGCTCGTTACTAATGAGCTGCTCTACCAACTGAGCTATCTAGGCATGGTTCCCCTTGCTGGACTTGAACCAGCGACCTCACCCTTATCAGGGGTGTGCTCTAACCAACTGAGCTAAAGAGGAATTATTTCTGAAGTGCTCTCGTAAAAGCACTTGAGAAATGGCACTGCCAGCGAGGATCGAACTCGCGTTACAAGCTTGAAAGGCTTGTGTCCTAACCAACTAGACGATGACAGCGCAATGGTGTGTCGGGCAGGAATCGAACCTGCGACCTACGGGTTAAAAGCCCGTTGCTCTAACCTACTGAGCTAACGACACAAAATGGCGGGTGATCCAGGAGTCGAACCTGGCACCTGTTGGTTAACAGCCAACCGCTCTAACCAGATGAGCTAATCACCCAAATTTGGTTCCGCCTGCTGGACTCGAACCAGCGACCTTACCCTTATCAGGGGTATGCTCTAACCAACTGAGCTAAGGCAGAATTGTAATGGCGGAGATGACGGGGATTGAACCCGCGACCTCTTGCGTGACAGGCAAGCGTCATAACCACTAGACTACATCTCCAAATGTGGAGCACTGTGGCAGATTTGAACTGCCGAATAATGGATTTGCAATCCACCCTCTTAACCGCTTGAGTAACAGTGCATGGTGCATCCTACTGGTCTCGAACCAGTGACCTCTTCTTTGTAAGAGAAGCGCTCTCCCAACTGAGCTAAGGACGCAAAATATGGTGGAGGCAAAGGGAATCGAACCCTTGACAACTGACTTGCAAAGCCAGCACTCTACCTACTGAGTTATACCCCCAAAATGGTGCCTCGAAGTGGAATTGAACCACTGACGCGAAGATCTTCAATCTTCCGCTCTACCAACTGAGCTACCGAGACAAATTGGATGCGAGAGAGGGAATCGAACC
>NZ_JAWOUY010000001.1:481797-493105 GCF_033339635.1 Vibrio sp. 2092
GGCGGGTGATCCAGGAGTCGAACCTGGCACCTGTTGGTTAACAGCCAACCGCTCTAACCAGATGAGCTAATCACCCATAATTTATAAGGCAACTAAAAACCAATTGCCTTATAAATTATTTTTATTCCTAAAAATAATTTAAGGTCGCCTTGGTTACAAATCAAATTATTCCAATAAATTTATCTGAAATAGTTGATTTAGCGACCTAATCCGAATCAAGATTACAAATATATATATTCTCAATCTCAATTCGAATTTTTACATTCCAAGTTGTTAAAGAACAAAAAAGCCCAGTGAAACCTTAGGAAGTCTCACTGGGCTATTCATAGCTTACGTGTAGTTTGAGACTTCCGCCTCAAACATTGTTAAGTATGAGGCAAATCAAGTTGTAATTTCGATCTTATTATCCACATTCATTTTTTCCGCACAGCAAATATCAGCCGCAATTGCGTTAAACATCGCATTGCACTTCTCAATTTTTACTGTCGTAAATGTCGTGGTAAACATAATAAAATCCTGATAAATGGTTTTTTAGATACAAAAAAGTCAGCTTAGCTATTGCCTCGCTGACTCTATACAAGAAAATCTTGAAATCTTTGAGGCAACCCTCAAAGATACAATTATCCTGAAGGTTTAAATATTACTTTTACAGTCAAATTTCTTAGCTGTGTTCTTCTCACAGGCAAACATATTGTCTGTGTTTGTTTCAATCGTATTTTTCGCGATGATAATAAACATAACATTACCTGTGAGTTAAAAAGTGGTTTAAGTGTTAGGCTCTTGCCTTCCGATGAGTTAATAATAAACCTAAAAGTTTTTTCGGGTCAACACTTAATTTCATATTTTTTATGTTTTTTTTGGCAAAAAAATAAAGAGAGCTAAAAAACCCTCTTTATTCAATAACTTACAAAACTTTATTTTTTGCGTTTTTTTCGCCAAACTTATAGTTTTTTAACTTAAAGTTGTTTTGTAGCCGCTCTTCCAACACGCCCTTATCATTAAAAACCAGCTCTCTTCCCTCATAATACCAGGTAGATGTTCCACCTATTGGTTGAGAAAGATCGTATTTCGCAGATGGGTCAAATAACTTGTAAGGATTAAATCTTGTAGATTTAGAGTCTTCAGTGCGGTCAAATTGATAGTTGTATTCTACTCTTTCGGGAGCACCTAGAGAAAGAAACACCTCAACCTTGTTCATACCATAATTAATTTCGCTAGACTTAATACTAGAGTGATGAGCCTTATGAACTAAAGGAGACTTCAATGGATCTTTGTATACAATTCTGTTGATATCAAAAGGTACATTTACCCTTTCACCATCATTAAGTCTAACCACAAAACTAAATTGTGATTCATCTAATCCATACCCCGTATTTAACGAGTAATCAATTTTCTCAACTTTCAACGGTTGGTTATGTGGTATTCGAATCGTATCAGAACTATTTGTTCCATATACCGAAGTATTTGTTTTGTCAGCCCCTCGCCCTAAGACATAAATCGCCTTACCCACATGTTCTTCAGCAGTTCTCAGATCTGAATTATGGATTAGCTGTAGTTGCGATTGCATTTGTCTAAATGGAAAAACGCCATCCCTATCATCATTATTCTTATCAAATACTGATGCAAAATTTCCGAATTCAGGAATAACGACTTCAATCGATTTACAATTATCCAGAACGCCAGAATAAACACGATAGTGTCGAAGCTTACCAGGCTCATTAGGGTCTTCATCTGTTTTTGAAATGAAGCGGGTTGTGTCGATTTTTAAATCACGACCATAAACGTCTGATTCAGTGAGAGGTGTCTCTTGATATCTTTCATACAGGTATGAGTAAGAATCTTGGGGAAGATTATTCATTCTATTATTGAACTTGAGTTCGGCAGAGACGTTCCCTGCTTCGAACTCAAGTCCACGAATGACTTTGTAATTGCATTCGCTTGCGAATGCTGAAGATGAGATAACGCCAATAGCTAAAGCTATAGTCGTTTTGAGAAATTTATTCATTGAATTACCCGTTTATTATTAATTTGAGTAATATAATGGCATAAATAAATTTCCAATTCTAGGAGTTAATAACCAACTCTATTCTTTTTTGCATATCTGAAGATACTTCAATGCCGTTACATTGTAACACGCCCATCATATCTTTAATTAGCAGTACTGCATCACTTTCCACCTTATCTGAAGTTGCCATAACTTCACTATCAATCTCTGCATCAGGAGAAAGTTCTGTAACAGTACAAGAGAAAGCTGTAGCAAGCTTAATTAGTAATTCATTATTTACAGGAGCTTTACCATTAATGATCTGCGAGAAACCCGCTTGTGTTTTGAGTCCAAGCTTTGACTGACAGAATTCTTGTTGAGTCATACCTGTCATGTCTTGGTATTCGTGCCATCGCATTTTAATGTTTTTAGCTACATTTTTCATTTTTTCTGAGCTTAATCCACATTCGCTTGAGCGCTTTTCCTTTAAGAAGCTTTTGAATTCAGCATGATTAAAATCATACTTAATCATTTGAGGCTCAACATCCAGTCCAGAAGCGATCTTATCAATTACGCTGTCACCAAGTGGGAGTGTACCTTTCAAATAAGCTGAGAAATTTGAAGTTGTAGTCCAACCAATGCTTTTACAAAAAGTGCTACGTGTAACGTTTTCTCTTTCGGAATACTGCTCCCAAAGAAGATTTAAGTTTTCTCTGGCTTTATCCTGAATTTTTGATTCAATAAGTGACGCTGAATCACACTTGCTCAGGTACAATGCATTTAAAATAGAGTCTACTGTGCGATTTGTAGACATATTGTTCTCGTTTATTAGAAAATCTTTTACTTCACCACTTTGTATTGCTAAAGCTTTCATTAAATCCACCAATTTCTTTAATTAATTAATTAATAAATATTTATTCGTTATTCATTTTAAATTTATGGGGGTTAGTAAGGTAGTTCGTCTTTATATTCGAACATATTTTCCCCATCTCTCAACGGGTTATGTTGTTGAGACTCTTGATAGTCTGATTGTGGAGACTGGTATCTTTGCTGTTGCGCCGTTGAATTGCCTAGTGCTTTTGATTCATTAATATATTTAGCGCCTAGTACAACTTTCATATCAGCTTGATTGCAAGAGAAACCAAGACCAACAAATCTATTTGTGTTTATTAAGTAATGCTTTCCAGATAACATAACAATAGCGCCTATCCCAATAAGCCCTTCATTTATTACATTTTCTAGACTGTTTTTATTAGGGGAATAAATATTGCACTGATACCACTGATCTACAGATCTGCCATTAATGAAGTCATTAACGCAAAGCGGAACCTTTATAAAGTATCCATTTTTTCCTTGTTTTATTTCAGGGTGCTTTCCAACTCTACCTAATATTACCGTATTCTGAGACATTAATTACCTACTGCATTAACTAATTGTAATTTAATTGGTTCATGTTTTTCTTCATTCTTTTGGATTTCACTAATCATACTAAGAAGTTCTACAGACTCACCTCTTAAAGATTTCGGTACACCTTTAGATTGAATAAGTAAGTTTTTAATCAAATCAGAAGATTCAACTAACAGGTCATTAAAAAGTTGAGCTTTTTCACTATCACTTAATAATGATAAAAAATTGCCTAGTTCATTGGTGCTGGCATTACCTGAGCCTACTAAAGACGTGCAGCTAACTAGCCTTAACTTATTGTCCATATTATATATTTTCTTTGATTTTCTGATGCTTTAGAGCATTATAACGAGATAAATATTTTCTGCAACCCCCTGATATAAAATTTCTTATATGCATTCTTGTGCTCAGTATACATAAAATGATAAAATATAATCAATTAAACAATAATAAAGGCAAAAAATCATGGCAAGCTCAAGAAACACAATCATAGCTAAGCTAAGCACTACGCAATCAAATGTGAGAAGTGTTCGTATCAATGTACATCCAAAGTACAATGAGACTGACTCTGGATATCCGATTACAATTTACGAAACACTAAACAGTAGAAATCTACCTCCACAGAAAGCATTTTTAAATCTAAAAGCTGGTGGAAATGATCAATGGCTATCAATTAGCACATCAGCTCGTGCAACAAACGAGAATGGTGATTATAAGCTAGCTCCAAAGAGGAATGAACAAGGATGCCTTGTAAATAGAAAGGGCGATGTTGTTCAAACTGAAGAAGAAGCAGCAAGATCTTTTATCTATGAAAAAGAGGATGGGCGTAGCTTCAATATAGAGCTAGGCACACTATCTATTAAAAACACCAACGCTGAAGGTCAACCAACCAAATGCACCCTGATAAACGCTAAGCTTTACAGCGATAAAGAAGCTATTGCGATCAGGCAAATGATGAAGGAAGCTAAGAATACTCCAGAAGAGTATAGGCAAGCTCAATATGATAAGATTTCTGATTACAAACGTAATCATGGTGATTGGAAAACTTTGTTCATTTCAGAAGGTCATGATTTCCTAAGAGGTTTAGGATTTGAAGTAAGAGAAAATGCTCCTAAAAACCAGCCTGGTAATGACTATAAAGACGACATCCCCTTCTGATTTATTATCATTAATAAAAAAGACTGCATAGCAGTCTTTTTTTACATCGCAAGCGATGAAATCCGATTGGCTTCTTTCTTCTTCGTCTTTAACTCATAGACATTCCGCTTGTCTATTGTTACTACATTACCGATATTAGCGTCTATTTTATTAAGATCTTCTGTTGTACAAAACATCCAATCCATATGATCTTCTTCAATTTGGATGAGTCCTTTTGAAGAATACCATTGCAAAAGCTTTTCTCTGCTTTTTTCAGGATTCATTCCTAATGTGCGATATTGGTACGAAGAACTTAGGTGAGAGCATAGCTGTAATGGACAAGCTTGAAGCACCATTAAACCAAAGTGTTTTCCGTAGTGCTCAGGGAAGAATTTCAGCAAGTATTCACCAAAACCTTTACCCAAGAACCTTGGTTTTACTTTTAATTCCTTAATAAATATTACATTTCTTTTTATTTCTTTATTTGAATTTTCTAAATGAGATTTTACAGAATCATGAAATTCCAGATCCAGCTTGTTTGTTCTGTAATCGTAAGTATTATGCTTAGAAAGCCATGAGAAAGCTGTGGAAAACTCGCTATCTGCTGATGCTGACCTAGACATAACTGATAGAGGATTCCCTTCTACTAGCAATTTCTCTAATTCAAAGCACAAAAATTCCACTTCGCAAACCACTTCACCAGTTCCATTTTGCATAAGCTGCGCAACATTATTGGTGAGATACCCGTAACTATTTCGAACCTCTGACAAAACAGTAAGCTCTATTTTATTCAAAATGCTTTTCATGAATTTATTTATTA
This sequence comes from Vibrio sp. 2092, assembly GCF_033339635.1. Lineage (NCBI taxonomy): Bacteria > Pseudomonadati > Pseudomonadota > Gammaproteobacteria > Vibrionales > Vibrionaceae > Vibrio > Vibrio sp. 2092. The sequence continues at coordinate 487,143 of NZ_JAWOUY010000001.1, forward strand.
ATGATTTAAGATTTTTTACTTTTTCAAATACTCAGAAAAAGTTAGTTTTTCATTTTTTCCTGACGTTGACCAATTTAGAACCCACTTTTCGGCATCAATAATCGGAAAGAAGGTATCAGCATCATCAACAACCTCATCAACAACAGTAACCAGCAACCGATTTGCTATTGAAATCGATTCTTTATATATCATACCTCCGCCAATAACAAGTAATTCTTTGAAATTATTATCTCTATAAACCTTTGTTATTGCGTCTGGAATTGAAGCTATTCCGCAAACTGTTACAAACCCTTTTTCCGAAAAAAAGCCCTCATCTTTTTCACTACAAAGAACAAAATTTTGTCTATTTTTAAGAGGTGCTGAGTTGGGCAAAGAACGAGCAGTCCTTGCCCCCATGATGACGGGCTTGCGCATGGTGTTGGTCTTGAAAAACTCCATATCTTCACTGAATGAGAACAGCAAATCATTCCCTTTTCCAATGGCTAAATTTTTAGACACACAAGCTATAAGTGTTATCATTCAATAACCACTCCCTGGTAGTTACTAATTGCATAAAGTTGTGTGCCTAGATTATTTTGCTTAATCTCTTTTTTTAGTGATTCTGTTATTTCAGCACTATATGCAAATTTACCGTTGTAGTAAACGTAAGCCCTACCTTGGAACTCATAAGTTAAAATTAACCCCTTTACAGTGCCTAACTCCCCGACCCCATCATGATAATTTAGCATACCTGATGAATCACTATACATCTTTTCATATACTGAAATGTTTTCGTAGTCACCATTTGTTCTAACTTCAAAGTCTGAAATAGATAACGCTGCACTTGATAAAAACACTCGGTTTGAGAGTCCCGTTAGCTCTTTATATTTTGGGTCAGCAAATGAGCTTGTTGAAGCTGTCATAAGCACAATGCCAGCTATCATCATGTGTTTAAGTTTCATTATTATTATTCTCCAATAGTTGTTTTCTTAGTTGTTCTACTTGGTTTATTCTTTCTCTTAACGTTTTATCAATGTCTAATGTCTCAGATAATAATGGAGCAACGATATCCACATCTGGATTAGTCATATTCTTTTCAAATTCTTTATGAATTTCATCTAATCGATTCGATAGCTTTGAGTAATTTGTTTGTTCTAAACCTGACATTTACTTATTCCTTACATTAGTAAAACAGAATATTACATCCCGTTCAATATTTAATCTTGCTTGCTTAATTCGATTCTAGGGAATTCACGAACTTTTTCAATTTGGTTAATACCCACTCGCACGATACCATCAGACAAACTAAGTTTAGCTTCCCCTTCTTTTAGGTCATTCACGCTAGTAACAAGCGTCTCATCCTGATTCAGTAATGAGTATCCCTTATTTAAGATAGCAATAGGATTATTCATCATGATCATCATTAGCTTTTCTTTTCGAATGTTATCCGCTGAAACAAGAGTATCTTTCGAGATCGATGATATTGATGTGATTTTTTGATCTAGGGTGTTTCTTGCCCTCTCAATCACGACTGCACTATTATCAATAATTCTTGAAACCTTACCGTCCAACGCGCTCTTTGCAAGTAAAACGCTTTTTTCAGACAAACTTATGATTCGTTCAAAATTTCGAGCATCCTTCTCTGATGATGAAATAATTATATCTCTAATCATATTTACTACCATTGAAGGTGTGGCGCATCTGGTATGTGAAATTTCATCTATAATTGTATTGTCTCTTTCATGCCCAATACCGCAGAATATCGGTGCGTTAAGGCATAACAACGATTTAGCTATTTCATACTCATTTAAAGCATACAATCCTGCCTTATCACCACCACCACGAATCACGCATACCGCATCGAATGGATTTCTTTCATGATCAGCATTTATCTTACTCACTGCTGAAGTGATCGTGTTTATGGAGTTATTCCCTTGGAAAGTTGCAGAATAATAACTGAATTTACATAGACCTAAACTATCCAAAAGTGATGATTGCGTCTGAAAGTCACCCAAGCCAGCAGCCATATCTGGAGATAGAACAGCAACTCTGAAAAAGTTATCTGGTGCCTTCATTCTCTTGTTGTTAAGAAATATTCCCTCAGATCTTAATCTATCTCTAATTGCATTTAGCTTTGCTTCCATCTCACCGATAGTAAATGATGGGTTGATATCAATGATGTTCAGACTTAAGCCGTACTTCTCACTGAACTCAGGTTTTACACAGATAAGAACCTTCATATTATGAGCCAGCTTCATGCCTGTTGAACGCTCAAATTTGCTAATAATATCTTTTCTCTTGCTCCAAATCATACCTCTAGCTTTCGCCAATTCAGAGCCATTCGAATCATAATCAGAAAGCTCTAGGTACACATGTGAGCTACCAGTAATATTTGAAATTTCAGCAGTAAGCCATGAGCCTTCAGTGAAGGTTTCTTCCATGAGGTTTTTGATTACACCCAAATATACTGACAAGCTCGATGGCTTATTGCTCTGCTTGTTCAGCATATGCTGAAACTTAGGTGTCCACCATTTCTTGAAAACGGTAACATCAATGCCTTTTGGTACGTACCAACAAACAAACGCACCATTACTTGAGTAAGGTAAAGCACCTAGTCTTTTTGCTTCTTCACGCTCCCCATATGGGACTTCGAGCCGTAATTTTCTATCTAGAATCATTGAAATCTCCATTTTTGGTAAATTATACATGAAATCTATCCCGTAAACCACTGATGATCATAATCAATTGATAAATTATCAATTTTTATCTTTCATACTATATGCTTTTGATGTAGCATTGGTCATTCTTTTAATAAGCCAATAAATATCAAGAGTAAATAGAAAATGAGCGATAAGTTAAATCAAAAAATCCAAACACTAAACCTAAAGAAAGATCCAGTAATAATCGACCTGGTTAAGAAAACCGCAATCTCGTTAGAGAAGAAGGGTATTAATCTGGACAAGGACGCTGCCCGAGTTGCTTTGTGCATGGACTTCTCAGGCAGTATGTATTGGCTAATTAAGAACGGTACTGTCAGTGAGTTAACACAACGATCATTGGCTCAAGGCATCGTTATGGATGATGATGGTGATATTGAGGTCTTTGGCTTTGGTTCTGATGCAAAGTACATTGAATCCATTAACGCCGACAACTATGTAGAGTACTGTGAAGGTGTTCAGCGAGACATGCCAGATTTCGGTTCAACCTATTACCATAAGGCAATTAATCTAATTGTAAGTCACTATGACCGCATTGGTTATGATAAACCTGTCTATGTCATCTTCGTAACTGATGGAGATACCTTCAGCAAATCTGAAACTGAGGAAGTACTAAAAGCAGCTTCAGGCAAGCCAATCTTCTGGCAGTTCATTGGCATTGGACAAGATGACTACGATCCTAATCAGGTAGATGCCAAAGTTGTGAAAAAACCTGGAGTAATCGGTCGTTTCCTTGGCGCTAAAGAAAAAGAAGTTCCTAACACGAAGTTTGAGTTCTTAGTTAAACTTGATGAAATGGAAGGTCGCGTGGTAGATAATGCTGGATTCTTTGCTGTAAAAGATCCAAAAAGTATGAGTGCTGAACGTATGTATGACTTGATGCACAATGAATACCCAGAGTGGCTTAAAGAAGTACGAGCTAAAGGCATTCTTCGCTAATTTGTAGATTTAAGCGAACAAAAAGACATGGGGAAGCCCATGTCTTTTTTTTATTTCAGTTAATAATTACATTTCAATATTGTAAAGCAAAGCCATCTCACCCAGACCCACAACCAACATTTTGTTTTCAAAAATCCTGATAGGGAAAACCTGACCCTCCTTTGTCTGAATGGTATAACTGGCGCTATTAGGTAATTCAATTTGCTCTTGGGTGATTTCAGTTATGTTAAAAACCTTGCTTTCTAGTTGAATCTTCTCATTTGATAATTGAATTGCAGGAGGTAAGCCAAGCTGTGTTTTACCTATTACCATACTATGCGGCTTGAATGAGACTCCAGATTCAGAACTATTAAATGGATTCACAACTACTTGTTGAGCAACTACTTGTTGAGATTTTGCGCTAATTGCTATATCTTCATCACTTCTAAATCCATTTAAAAATGCAATTGCTACAAATATATAAAGCACAATAAATGGCAAACTTGTTATTTGTTCAATAAATACTAACTTTGGGCTTAGTTTCCGTTCCTCTGGTGAGGCGCAATCTTCAAAATGACAAAATTTTATTTTATTTTTCATAGGTACACTCATGTTTAGAATTTGTATGTTATTTTTATTAATTTCTTCTGTTAGCTTCCCTGCCTATCCGCACACTCAAACCAAAGACAAAATCCTAGTAATTAAGTCAGAAAGAGTATTACTACTACTGAAAAACAATAAAATTGCTAAAGAGTACAAGATCGCTCTTGGAAAGAATCCTGTCGGAGACAAAGTAAAACAAGGAGATAATAAAACACCAGAGGGTAAATATCAAATTGTCAGTAAGAACAGTCAGAGTAAATTTTATCTTAATTTGGCAATAAACTACCCATCTAAGTTGGATATTAAAGAAGCAAAAAGGCTAGGCGTTAATCCAGGTGGTAATATTGTTATTCATGGCTTACCCAACAAAGCTCCTAGCTTTATTCACGATGAATTAATGAGCGAAGACTGGACAAATGGTTGCATAGCTTTACATAACAGCGATATTAAGGATTTGTTTGATTCAGTTCCTGTCGGAACAACTATCGATATTCTTCCTTGATTCTTAGTCTTTGTTTTTTAAAGGTCTTTTGAATTGAATGAACATGCATTAGACATAATCTATTAATGTGGTAAAATTTGCGCCGTTTTGACATACGACTACGGGTTCCATATGCGCACTTTTGAAGAGATCGGAAATATAGCGATAAATGCATTGCTATCTTATCATTGCTCCCCTGAAAGAATGAAAGTTTCAAAAGAAGCTACAGTTAGACTATATCTTAAGAAAGTGCTATCTCGAAAAAAGTACAGCAAAAATTCATGTTATTACCTAAAGTCACTCTTACAAAAAGCTACATCATCCTACTCAATGTATAATGTTTTAAGTGGAATTGCTGAAAACTACACTAAAGTCATATCTCATGATAAGAAATTTGATGACATTTGCTTTTACGATAGATTTCAATCTTTATTTAAGAAGATGCGTGATCTTGGTTATGAGCTGCATATAGACATTGAAGGTGATTCACTGTTTCTAAACGAAAACAGTAAAGCTATGGTGATTTTCAAAAATGACTATATCAATTTAGAACCGTCTGGTGATCTTACTGGAGTTCTTTATGTCACTGTCGTTAATAAATGTATGTATGATTTTATTGAATCAGCATTTAACTCAGGGCTATACCCAAAACTCTTCAAAGAGAGTAGTAACGTTAGTAAATTTGAGATTCATCCTAACAACAACCCACCAGCACCAATTTCATTTATTTCTACAAAGGAAGATTATCTTCATAAACGCCGAGTTATGGCTAATGAGAAATCATTATTTGCTGGCAAGGTAAACCCGTTCCAGTTAAAAATGAAGAAATCCTAAGTTTTCTGTTGACTTTCCTAGACCAAGAATTATAAGCTTTAATTGTAAACATACATTTTTAAGGATTTTATTGTGAAAGCTAAAACATTTATTACCTCTAAAGTAGGTATCCAGCAACCGTGGCAACAAGCTTATGTGTAAGTTTTAGCTTTCGCATGGCTAAAACTTAGGTTTTAGCCACAGGAAAGACACCTAACCCCTGATGGCTCTCCATCAGGGGTTTTTTTATGCTTAAAAAATTCAGATGGAATGAAGTCAACTTATCTCTGCATATCTATGCTGGAGAGGAGGTCTTATGGTTTTAGTGTAAGTGATTGATTTTATTGAATTTTTTTTAATTTTCTTGTTGACAGATAAAATGTTCAGGTTTAATATGTAGTCATACAGTAAAGAAACACACGGTGAATAGCGCAGCCTGGTAGCGCATCTGC
>NZ_JAWOUY010000001.1:493205-628445 GCF_033339635.1 Vibrio sp. 2092
TTTGGGAGCAGAGGGTCGAGAGTTCGAATCTCTCTTCACCGACCAAATTACATTGTTGGGGTGTAGCCAAGTTGGTTTAAGGCAATAGACTTTGATTCTATGAACGGGGGTTCAAGTCCCTCCACCTCAGCCAGAACAAAAAAAGTGTAGAGGTAGCTCAGTTGGTAGAGCATCGGATTCCAAACCCGCTGGTCGGGGGTTCAACTCCCTCCCTCTATGCCACACTCGGTGAATAGCGCAGCCTGGTAGCGCATCTGCTTTGGGAGCAGAGGGTCGAGAGTTCGAATCTCTCTTCACCGACCAAATTACATTGTTGGGGTGTAGCCAAGTTGGTTCAAGGCAATAGACTTTGATTCTATGATCGGGGGTTCGAGTCCCTCCACCTCAGCCATATTCCTTTCTGATTCTAAGAGGTTTTTATGTCATATAATAATTATTGTCTAATCATGAAATGCTTAGATATCATTGAGACAGAACTAAACAATATTGCTGAACATGTTGGGCATCCAACATTCGATGAATTCATCAAAGGAAAGTCCTATGAATGAAGATAAAATGGTAAGTGACATTGAAAGGATGCTGTTTTTAGTAAAAACACTAGACACACTAATAAGAAGAAAACTAGGATAATTGTTATTCCCCAGATATACATATCTGGGGTTATTTATTTAGCTATTGCAATAGGAATATATCTTCAATTTGCTTCCAATCTTCAATAACTGGATAAGTAGATTTTTCCCCAGCTTTTCGATTACTAAAAAGATAAGACTCAATCCCTAAATCTACAGCCTCTTGAACATATTTTTCGTTACTATCTATCAATCCAGCAATTTTATTGCCTGGAATATCCATCAATAGTTCCAATACATCTTTTTTAGTTTCAGATCTACCAACAAAATGATAACCACTAAAAATATCACCAAAAAGTTCTTCTAGATTTTTTTCTCTTAACTGCATTTCATGCTCTGAACGTCCACAAGACATAACAAGCGAAATGTCATATCTGTAAGATAGCTCAATCAGAACTCGTTTAACACCTTGTGAATGCAGTTCTAATGACCCAATATACTCAGAATCACAGTATTCAGAATATAGTGATAACGCATCTTCAAGAGAATTCGAACCGAATAAATCAACGATCCTTAGTGGATTAGATGTTTCTCTGGATTCCAAGTGTTTTGTACAGATTCCTTTATCGTCAAGAAACTTTTTTATGCCGCTTATAGGATTCAGAATTATTCCCTCGGCATCAAGTATCAAGATATCTTTCTTTTTCTTCATTTTATTTCTCATGTTTATTTGGTTTTGCAATAAAATAGCAATAAAAAAGCGCCATTGCAATTGTGGCGCTTTCAAGTATGGGGATTGATAAACTAAAGCTATTTTTTGGTTATTAACTTAACCCCTGAGACAAAAAATAGTGCTAAAAATGTAATGCCAACAAGGTTAGCTGACTCTGGTGTTTTAATCGCTGTTTGTAACAAGTTGGTTCCTAGAACCAAGATTGTAGTTAGCAATAGAAGCATTGCGCCTATTACATCACTGAACTTTTTAAATTTTAACATACTAGTTTCTCCCCAAACTCTATATTAAGAATCTTATATTATTCGATACATAAAATCAATAATAGTTCAATGAAAATATAGTTATTTTTTAGAGGTTTATCCAATTAACTGCCTTTTGACCGTTATCCAAAAGGAATTGATTGCACTTATAAAAACATTTTGACCCAAGAAAAGGGACAAAGTCTACCCCTTGCTTATTTGATCCAAGCGGACTTGGATGAGATGTCTTTATTACGCAATGATGAGTACCCTCAGCCAACTTGGTTATCTTATGCGCATCCCTGCCCCATGATAAAAATACAAGAGGTTTTTCTCTTTTAATCAGCGCTTGAATTACATTATTTGTAAATGCATTCCAGCCCATCTTCTTATGAGAATTTGAGCTACCCTTTCTAACCGTTAAGGTTACATTAAGCAACAGCACATCATCTGTCCAATTAGACAAGTCGCCAGAATCACTAGATTGAAATTCAGGGTAGCAATTTTTCAGTTCCTTATAGATATTATTCAAACTTCTTGGTGGCTTGACCCCATTAGGTACTGAAAATGACATCCCCATTGCTTGAGGAATCCACTCTCCATCCACAAATTCATGATTTATATATGGATCTTGACCAATTATTACACACCTGACATTTTCAAGAGACGTTCTTTTGAACGCATTAAAGACCATTCCCTCAGGGGGATAAACAACAAACTCAGTTTTTTCTTTTTCTAATTTATCACTAATGGAAGACAAAAGATCAAAATTTGACTTAATCAAATCATCCCATCCATTTAGTAATTTTAACTCATCTATAATTGTCATATAACACTCACTAACATATATAAACAAAACATTTATTGTGCTTTCTATCACAAAAACCTTTACATACACGTTGTTTTATTTAAGAATATTATTTAAGAACATTACTAAAAGAAAAACAACAAATAATAAAAAACGAGGCCAGTATGTTAAGAATAAAAAAATCAGTTCTTACGATTTCTGTGGTCGCTAGTTTATCAGCTTTTAGCATGAATTCACATGCTGAAGAGGCAAACACAGCTCCAGTAACAGCAAATCTAAGGATTCCAATCGCTAACTTAGTTAAGTCTAATGCACTTCCATCAGAATTTACACCTTGGAAGGAATTCACTCCACATCGTGATCACACACCTTGGGAACCATCTACTCCAAGCATTATGGCTTCCACACAAGGTCATCGCGGAGTAATCTTTAAAGATTCAGATGCCGATGTTAATGTCCCTGATTATTCTCAAAGCAGAACATTTACGGTAGATGAGTTCCGTATGGAACAAAAGAAAATCGAAGATGGTCGTGGTGAGGTTGCAAATGATGGTGATCCAATTCGACATGAAAGAACCATCAATAAACAAGAAAGCCGTGTAGTCACTGTTGACAATACAGCTTGGGAAGATACAAGCGAAGTATCATGCACTGAGTGGAACTCTGTTGGTTCAGCAAGTAGATACCTTACTCCGTACACTCAAGATGCCGAAGGTCAAGAGAGAACATGTTCTGTTGAACAAAAGCGCTCAATTACACTTAACGATCCAGACGGTACAGTTTCATACGATCAGATGAGAACATACCGTTATATTGAGACATCGACACAGCGTGGTTTGATGGATAACAGAAGCTGTAAAACTCTTCTGGATTTCTATAATGCAAACAAGTCTGAAATCGCATCTGCACAACCAGGCTGGAATCCAAACGGATGGAAACGTTTAGATGTTACCCCTAGTAATGCATACGTTACTTACTGCAACAACGGTTGGACAATGGTAGCAGCACAGCGCGAGAATAGCCCTGTTGCATGGACTGGTGGTAACTACCAATACGATCTAGAATCTATCTACAATAGAGGTGTTGGTTTTGCGATCCCGAACGAAGTATTACCTATCCACACTCGTTGGGGCGTTGGTCAGAATGGAAGTGTAACTGTCGGTTTCGATAGTGGCAGATACAGTACAGGAAACATGCACGCTACCTTATATTCAGGTGGTAGAGCTTACATTGTTCATCGTTCTACAGGGAATCACTTTAGATGGCATAACCCGCGCTCAGATTTAATGTCTGAAGGTCAGTACAACAACACACTGACAGTAGAAGACTTTACTGGTCGTTACGGTAGTTACTACAGATGGGCTTTCTCTCCTTGGCACTCAGCAGCTTGTTCGAGAGGATACGCTCTGAATGGCGCGAAGTATGGCTATGTCACAGGTCAAGCTTGGACTGTATTCGTTTACTAACGAATGTAAAACAAAAAAAGGATGAGTTTAAAAACTCATCCTTTTTTACGTCTCGCGTATTACAGACGGGATTCAAAAGCAGTTTGAACTTCATTCTTGAAATTGTCAGAAGGGGAGAAAGTAACAACACGTCTTTCAGAGATCATTACCTCATCACCTGTTTTTGGATTGCGACCTGGACGGCTTCTTTTATGATTAATATTGAAGTTACCAAAATTAGATAGCTTTAAAGGCTCACCGCTAGCAATTGTTTCTTTAATTTCATTAAAGAAAGTTTCTACAAGTGCAGTCGCATCTTTAGTCGTGAAGTTATGCTGATCAACTAAACGTTGAACTATATCTTTCTTGGTAAGGTTTTTTTCTAAAGTTGTATCGGTCATGATCTTTTCCTTATTTATTTAAAATTAAATATTTGTTCTTTAAGGTAATATTTTAATTTATCTCAATCATAATTTTATGAATCAAAGAGCTAACAGTCAACGAATTTTTGATTTAAATTGCTTTAAATCAATAAAATATTCAATAGCTTCTATCTTATATCCCTTGATTTTGGTCTCAATGATAGAATTTGATTAATAAAGGAGATAAAAAATGAATTACATGACTTATAACCCTGTTGATTTTATCAATGGTGAAGGCACTAGATGCTCTATCTTCGTTTCAGGCTGCGAACATCATTGTCACAAATGCTTCAACGCAAAAAGCTTTCCATTCGATGCTGGCAGTGAATTTAATAGCGAAATAGAGAAGACTATTATCAATGACCTAACAGACACAAGAATAAAGAGAAATGGATTAAGCATACTTGGTGGAGAACCTCTCCATCCCAAAAATCTAAATTCAGTATTAAAGCTTGTTAAGCGTGTTAGAAGTGAGTCACCACAATCAGATATATGGTTATGGACTGGATATCGACTTGAAGAGTTAGAAAAAGAACAACTTGAAGTTGTTAATTACTTAGATGTATTGATAGATGGTAGGTTTGACCACAAATTAGCCGATCCATCCCTTAAATGGAGAGGAAGCAGTAATCAACGCGTAATTTATCTTAAATAAAAAAAGCCATGCTGAGCATGGCTTTTTAATAGCTATTCTAGACTTCAGAGAGCATAAAATGTGTTTCTACAGTCAACACATGTGACAACAAGTCAATTTGTTCCATACTCAACAAATCTTTTACCAAAGGTTCACGTTCAGTTGATTGCTCATCCTCAAAACCAGCAATCATAGCAACCATTGTAAGCGATTCAAGCTCTCTGACTCCTTCTGCTAATAAATCAAAGAAATCAAAAGGTACAAAGAAATCTTCATAGCCTGGCTTTGAAACAGATAGAACATTCACTTCAATACCATAGAAATTATGAGAAAAAATCGTAAACACTATATCATTAAGGGTGATGACGATATTCTCATTTGAAGTATCAAAATTAAGATGATCAAGATCCTCACCTTTAATCTTATCAATCATGTTTAACACTAGTTGATAATTTTCATCAACCATTTCCAAGTAGCCAACATCTAAAATATCTTTAGACATGAGTTTACCTACAAGTTCTGGAAGGTGTCTTCTACTATCAAACATTTCATTTTTTTCAGATATTTCAATAGCTATTTTTGCTAATGAAGACTTATTAGGCAACAACGTAAAAATTTCATTTTTATCACCAGGTCTTGTTAAAACGAGACCATTTTCGAGCACCCTGTTCGCTACATTAATCTTGAAATCATCCGTTAGACCGCTTTCACCTTTCATATGCTTATTGAAATTGAAACAGCCCGATTCTCCATCAAGTAAATGAATCATAGTCAAAGCAGGGACTGAAAGAAGCATTGTTGGCAAATTATTAATGTTATTCATAATTTATACCCTACTTTTGTGCTTGATGATGAAATCATTTACTAATGGAGCTTGAGTGTATCCATATAAACCTTCAACAACGACCTCAAGATGCACTTCACTTGGAAAACTAAATCTATCTAGCAGTAAACTCTTCACAGAAGATCTGACATCACGACCTAAATTCTTTGAGTCAATTACTACATTAACCAACTCTAAAAGAGAGATCGAAGATTGTTCGTTTGTTGCCAAAATTGTGTCTCTTGCTTTCTGTAAAACATCTTCACTTAATTGAGGATTCAACAAATATTTATCTTCCTCAATGCATGGAGTGAACATCATTTTGCTGCGTTTTAGTTCATCAACAAAGTCAGGATTCCGAGTAGAACTTCTATTTTTTGATTTAGTTTTAGCCTTTTCAATCAAATCAAGAAGCAATTCAGCAGAAGCGAAAAAGTCATTAATTACGATTTCTTGTTTGAACGCTCCAAAGACATTCGCATTAAAATCATAAAGCATGATCTCTTTAGTGTGACTTTCTAAATCCAATTTCAACTTGAATGAGCCAAAATCCTGATGACCTTTCCCTAAATATTTTGGAGCAATATGACCATCAGCATCAATAAACCCATTTTCTTCTAAAGCTAGCATAATCAGTTGAAGTAGTTGACGGTCTTCATCAAGATAAGTTGAGTTTAGATGGTACGCTGAGATAGCTTTAAAATAAGCCAAGGTAGATGGATTTCTAATCTCAATTTTAATGTTTGATTTTACATCACCAGAGTTAAGATCTGTTACATAGTAACCATAATCACCATGCACAGCGACAGCATAATCTTTACTCTGATCATCATTGAACACTACAAGAGCAACGGCAGACCAACACATGACTTCTGAAACATCAAATGACGAACTTTGAGAGAGGGTTTCAAATAGTTTTTTCACTTCTTCTCTTGTGTGAATTCGAATAATTGTATTCGCATTTTCCGTGTAAATGTTTGACATGTAACCACCTAAACCATGAAGAAAATTTTATTAACAAGAGCAACTAACTGATCATATGGATACTCATAAGTGTTTCCAGTATCCTTCAGCTTCTTGTTGATCATATCTTTAACATCTTCGAAATTAGAAAAATTAGATTTCGAGAACTTAGCCTTAAGTTCAAACACAATATCTTCAATTTCTCTTTCAGTAAGAGGTTCATGCTTTGTGGATGTACAAACAGATTTTACTGGTCGATTTGATGTCAAGCATGTTTGCTCGTCAGCAAACACTGGAATCGATAACCCATATGCCAAGCCAGAGAAAACTCTGGTTACGTATTCAGTATTCAGTTGGTATTTAAAATAATCAATCTCAAGCTTCTCTACAACAAATTGAGGTGACTCTTCAACAATAATTAAGGACAACTGACCAAGATGGTCGTTTAGACTCATAACTTCAAATGGCTCGATTCTAAAGCCTTCAGGTGCCTTCTCTCCCATACTGTTTACGATATGAGTTAACTGATCTTGGTCAAGATTTAAATATCCTGGATTCTTACCATAGATTTCAGTCAGCATCGTGTACAGGGCATTCTCATTCCGAGGAACTATCTTCAAGAGCTTTTTGTCATGCTCATAGACTAAAAAAACTGTTCCATCAAAACAGTCTCCTAGATAAACATTTCCATTTTTATTCATAATATTAATTCTTTAATAGTGATTAGTTTTTACGCAACTGCCTGATCGCGTATATGTTTTGTTTTAGTTTAGTTGATAAGAATACATTAGAAGAACTAGAAAGTAAATAAAATTGATTATTGAAAATACAAAGTATTTTCTTACTAATCATAGTTATAAATATATACTTAATAGTAATTATATATAAATAATATTAATTGATCACAAACCAATTCGTGTCAACTTTTTTTTAAAAAAGATCATCAGAAAAAAGTCTTGATCTTCCAGAATGACGATCTATAATCCGATCCGCCTGATTGATACTGATGTGTTTGATTTTTGAACGTTATCTTGAGATAACCGCGACAAGCGCGGAAAATCAATTCACTGTTTTGTTTACGTTTTTTTGTTGATAATTAATTAAAATAGAATGAATTTCATTGTGAAAGCTGCTGATAGCAAGCTTTTTGTGTTTTTGTCATACGCCCTAAGCCCGATAGCCATAACTAGCACTTACGTGCTTTTTGTTTTGCTTGGAGCAGGTGTATGGGCTATTCCACCAGCGATAATCTGCATAGGTTTAGCGATCTTTGCTAACTACTGGATCGTTTCGAATGGCTTTGAATGGGAGAGAAAGTCAGCAATCGCATGGCGTTTTCTTCCTCTGACTCCTATTAAAGAATCAGAAATCAGAGAAAACATCAAAAGAGAATCGAGAGAATTTTCCGATGAGTGGGCTTTTGAAATTGGCAGTGATGAATGCGATAAAATCATAAATGATCTCAAAAAAAGAATAGAATTTTTGATGAATACCTTTGGCTTGTTGAATGAAATCTCACTTCTTATTGAGCTAAACAAAGCGCATGAGATCGCTTATTCGTCATATTTAAAGAAGATCCAAATGGAAGACGATAAAGAATACGTCGAGTTTATTAGAAAATGGGGATGGCAAGACTAAACCAAATTAGAAACAAAGGGGGTTTCCCCCCTTTTGTTATGCTGCTAATTGTTTTTTAGTTGCTTTCTTTACGTACTTAAAAAGAGAAGCGAAAAGAATTAGCGGCGTAATTGCCAAACCAGCAGCTTCAATGATAGAGAAGTTTACTAGAAGGCTTTTCGGTAGCATTGATGTAATGCCTAGAGAGAACATGAACGCTCCCAAACCCAACATTGACCATTTATCTTTGTAACCGATGAATTTTACAACATCGTCAGCGACAATGATTAAAGATACAAAACCTAAACTTTTCAGGTATACAACATTTGTTGTGTAAGTAGGGTTTAGAGATAAGACAACCGAATATACAATAAGAAATACTGTTAAAACGGTTGCGCAATAGATGATGGTCGAAGACATGACCGCCATTGCTAATCGTGTGTTCATCATAAAAGTTTCCTCTTTAGTTATGTCTTTCCCCAAAGACGAAACAATTATGCATCTATGCGATTCAATTGTCAATAAAATAACAAAAGATATTGTCTATTTTTTATAATATATAAAAAAGAGGCTATTGCCTCTTTTTTGTTCACTCAAATCTTAAGCAGTTTTCAAAAAACTCAGATGATGTCATCTTAGCTCTATAGTGAGGGATATTAGTCTGACTCAATACATCAAAAGCATCACTAGGCTCAACATAAATGATCTTAGCATTGTAGGCTTTATGACAACCCCTTATTGGTTCTTCCATATACGGGAATTGAAGTGATGTTCCAATCACAAATACGTGACTGACAGGCTCTCTCAAGAAATCTTCTAGTTGATAGATCTTTTCCATATCAAGCATACCATTGAACGGTACGATGTTTGGTCTCAAATCCGACTTGCAAAATGAACAAGCTGGAGCATTCCTTTTCGTCTTAACATTCAAGTCTATGTCACTTATTGGAATGTAGCCATGTTTGATTCCTCGAACATTAATGCAGTTTTTGCAATACACAACAGATAAGTTTCCGTGAATGTCAATGACATTTTCCGACCCTGCTTTCTGGTGGAGGTTGTCTACTTGCTGAGTGAATACACACGAGTCTTTGACTAGCTTTTGAATCTGCGCAATCTGTGTGTGAGCTATGTTAGGCTTGTAGCTTTCGTAACCCTTAAGTAGAGGCGAGATTACATCCCAAATCACTCCTGGTCTTTTATCCATGTTGAAGGCTGACAATAAATGCTCAATCTTTCCCTTCTGGTTTGTATAAAGACCTCCCTCACCTCTATAGGTAGGTAATCCACTTGCTACACTTATTCCCGCACCTGTAATGAACAAAACTCTATCTGAGTTTGAAATCTCAATCTCATTGTCATTTAGGCTTATTACTGCTTTTTTCATAAATTATCCTATTGCTTATTTATGCTATCTATACACCATCTGAACCTCACAATCAATACTTGACCCTGCCTCAACTTTATGTATAATTGTGATAGTTATCTAGGGGTGTTTTATGTCATTCGAAATCTACAAAACTAAGTATCAATACTGCATTTCATCAAAAAACCTACTTCATATCACAAAGCAGAATTTTGGGTATGTTCCTGGTTATGACGAATTTATGCGAAGTGAAGCTGAAACACTAATTCAGACAAATGACATTCTTGGTTATAAAACAGACGCAGAAGAGAATTACTGGATCAACAATGGTTGCCCTACAATCTTTGTTGAGGATAAAGATCTAATCAATGACCTGTTTATCGCCAAGTACAAGACTGGTTTGAACGCAATGCTAGCGGCTCCCTTCCCCATTTTCTCTTTTTCGTTTCCGAGTAAGACTGTAATTAATGGAGTTGAGTTGCCACCTTGCTTAGTATGCTTATCAGGTGAAGCTGACATTTACGAAAACATGACTACTCCTTATGACGCAAAATACTTAGGGGCTGAGTTTACTCCAAAGCCTTTAACTAATAGGACATTCCTATCCATTAGTTATAGGACAAAGGATGGGTATTTAATGAATAAGTCTGTGATTATTGAAGAGGTCATGGACATCATTAATGACATGAATGAAATGGGTGATGCTAAGTGCTTCCTATACGATCAATCTTTGAATGAGCTTGAATCAAAGATGATTCTAACCCTTACAAAGATTGTTGCAGGATTGCTCATCTATCATTCAGCAACGGAAGGTAAAGGGCTTAGAAAGGGATTCCCATCAAAAACGATTAAACTTCCAAAACAGACAACCAGAGTAAACTATATTGGTATGTCACTATCAAACTGCAATGAATACACTCCAAAGCAAAAAGGAAGCAGTAATTCGGGTGGATATAAAATCCTATCTAGAGAATCTTTCTTTAGAAACTTGCAGGCTGATCGCTATTATCAAGGAAAATTCCAAAATGAGCCTAAAGGAAGTCGCTGGGTTTACGTTAGTGGAATTAACCGCGATGTAGATGAGTACACTCAAGGAAAAGCATAGGCTCACCACTTCTTTTAAGATTGGACATTCAATGCTAAAATTATATTTAAAAATAAATATAAGGTGCATTAAATGTCCAAATTTACTTATGTAACATCATGTGTTGGGGCTGATGGTGACGATATCAATGAAATGAAAGATTCCCCACTATCAATCGAAATTGATAAATCCGATTTCTTCAGAACTATTGGCTCAGGTATAAAAGACCAAATCGTTGATATATTTGAATTGAATAACATTCAAGAATTTATAGATGACTGGTACACCAGTTCCTACACTTCTTGTTATCAAGGAATTCCTTGCTTGTTCGTACAGCATAGCGGTATTGAACATGTTTTCGTTGACTCCAATCGAGTTCGAGAACTTAGACACGGTGAAGAGATTGAAGAGCGCCGTGATGCAATTTCCGATATAGAGGACTTGTTAGATGAGTATCAACCTTGGCAGGATGCACAAGGAAAAACCGAATGGTTTAAAGCTCTCTCAAGCTTTGTAAAAGAGAATAAGGCTCAGTTCGATGCGCACAACATCTTGCTCAGTTCCATTTACACCAGCGGATACCCATACAGCGAAGTTATAGCTGAAATCGATAAAAAACTACTTATAGAACCCAGATCCAAGGAAAGAGAGTCTGGACTAAATCTTTAATAAAAAGCCCATCATGATGGGCTTTTTTCTTATGATGGACATAAGGCTTGTTCTCTTCTTAAAATTTTCTTCTGTTCTAGAGCTGCCCTTGCATCTTTAATTAAAGACGAATCGACATCCCAATCGAATACTCGCAATACTATAGCTTCCTTACACATGTATTCCCACGCTGGATCCTCTGAAGCTTCACCAGACCAGTACTTCAGTGCTGCTTCCTTAACAACATCACTTTCAACACAGAAGCCTGAATCCATTAACTCAGTCACCTTTGTGCTCCAATACATATCGTGTTTCGTAACATCTCCTTTCGGCACGACCAAAAAAGTGTATTCCTCACCGCCACCTGCGTATTCAAGATCTTCAAGCTCTTTCACTAAAAACACACTATCTTTATGTGCAGTGAACTTATTAGGTCTATGGTATTCCAACCCCCTATAAAATCCAGCAGCTCCCCACTTTCCTTCATAATCTACACAATTTCTTAGTTTTGTTCCTGGTGGAAGGTAATCATCTGAACCATGATAAAATATTTTAGACATATAAATTAATACGAATATAAGATTTGTTATTTATTAAATAATATCACCATTAAGGATAGATATCTTTCCAAAAAAAGAAAAAGGAAGATCTTTTTTGATCAAGCTCCGCATTGCATTGTATAATATGAGAAAAACGGCTGTTAAAAATATATTTAATAAAATATTCAGCTAAAACAAATAATTAATAAATAAATGAATGAGTGAATTTATGATAAAAGAAGAATACAAACAATGCTGTGATGATGGTCTTGAATCAGAATTATTATTCAAAATGGTGGCAGAGAAAAGAGGCTTTACTGTTGTAAAATCCCCAGATCATCAAGACATGAATGATCATATTGACTGGTTTATAGAAAAAAATGGAAAACGATATTCTGTAGATGTAAAAGGATTAAAAAGAGCAAGTAGAAAAGATAAAGAAAAAGATGAAGATGTGATTTGGGTTGAGTTTAGAAATGTTGAAGGAAAACCTGGCTCTTTATTTGGTAAACAGGACTTCTTTGCATATGAGCAGAATGACAGCTTTATTTTAGTTAGAAGAAAGGATTTATTAGATTTATCATTTGACTGCCTAAATTCTTTCACTAAAATAGTGCATAAATCAGATTATGCGCTTTACAACCTGTATACCAGATATGGAAAAAAGGATTTGGTAACACGATTGAAAAAAAACAATCTTTTAGAAATAGAACATAAGGTATGGCCTAAAAATTATGAACTCAATTGATTCTCAAAAATTGATTTACGATTTAAATTCAAGCTTTTGCACAAATGAATCAGAAATTCTTGAATGGTACGATGGACCACTTTTCGTAAAAAGCAAGATTGAAGGCAAGGATTTCTATTACCACATTTTAAATATTTCTAAGGGATACTTTGCAGCATTTCATCTAAAGCCAGGCATTGATGCTATTGAGGGTGAAACTTTAGACCCTGCTTTATCAAATGTATTTCTGAATGAGTTATTTCACGGCAATAATGCTTATGAGCATCTATATCTTTACGATTCTGTCTCTGGTAAAAATCAAGCTTTAGATTCAACGAACATAAAAGAATTCATTACCCCTTGGAAAGAACGGGTGTATGAAAGAGCTATTTATCAGTTCTTAGTTAAAGGTGTTTCTGAGTTTTACGCTTCAATAGACAACAAGTCGGATTCACTGCCTCATTCAACCAAAATTGATATTGACACTAGCTATGATGAAGTACTTGTTGAATTTGTAAATGTCGCTCGGCTTTACGGCTGTAGTGATACTTTACCTAAAACACAACAAGTATGCTTAATGGTAAAGTCAGGTGAACAATTTAATGGCTGTTTCAACTATCGAATCACACAACAAAAGTCTGTAAGATTTGACTTCTCGATTGATAATGAAGTTATTAAACTGAACCTACATCTTGTTCCAGCGGAAGATGATGATTAATAATATGTTAATTGAATAATGCCTCGCCATCTAGTTATGGTTGATAAAAATTGTGGGTGCAGGGCTTGTGTTCTGCACTCATTTTTCTTCTAAATAACAGATAAATAGGAAAGAGAGCAAAGATGGAAAATCATAGAAATGTTGTTGGTTTAACAATATAAGCTTCTTATAAAGTCCAATATTGAGCACATTACCCCCCAAACCGCGTCATAAGTGCCTATCCAGGCACCTTATACCACCTGCCATTATCGCTTTTGTCCTTTCACGCAAGAAAGGGCGGGGTCATGCCTAATGCTCGTGGGAAGAATGCCATGTGCCTTCAAAAGTAATCAAGGGCAAAGATTTTTTTGAAATTTCAGCAATGAACTGATTTACAGAGATAAAAATATATATTTCTACGTTTATCATAGCGAATGGCAAGCATGTATTGCTAATTTAAAACGAAGAATGGGCGCTACACCTGACGGTATAGCACCCACAACTTTTATCAGCCCACCATCTAGTAGTGGTGGTTTTGCTAGGAAATAGCTTTGAAAACCCTTGCTGTATAGATAGCATCACTGATAGCCCTATGCTCCTTTAGCTCGGACTCTAGACCTAAGTTCTGCACAGCTCTTTTAAGTCCCATCGTATCTCGACCATGAATTTTTGCGTAGATTGATTGGAGATCTAAAAAGCTATGGTTCAGTTCGGGCTGACTAATTCTTCTTAACTCTCTATTAAACGCTTTTTGCTCGATACCACCCCAGTGGACAAAAATACATTTTTGTTGCTCATCGAGAAAGCTTTTCAGGTTTTCAAGATAGAAATTTTCGAAGTTTGGCATACCCTGGAGCATTTCAGTGCTAATGCCTGTTTTTTCTTCGCAGTATCTACCCATTTTCATCTCTGGGAATGGTAGAATCAAAGAATCTAATTCAAACGCCGCTTCTAGGTTATCCGACCTTACCGCAACAAGACCAAAATCAACAATAGATTCTGTAAACTTGTCTGATCCGCCTAGCCTATATTGGTTGTACTCAAAATCGAGAAATAATAGCCACTCAAAGTTTTCTCTTACTAGGTTAAGATGGTTTTTGGCATCTTCTGCACTTCTATGAGGCTGGGATTCGGAGTTAGCGGGAAGCCCTTGAATAAGCTCACCTAAAAAACGCTCTAGATTAAGCACATCATTGCCAACAAATTCGGTCATTGTCGGAAGCTTGTGGTAAAAATCATCTAATGTGATTTTACTTGAGAAATAGTCAGGATTGGTCTGACTAAGTAAATTACATGCAGATGAAATGCTTTTTTTTAGGCTTTTAACTTGAGATTTTCGATGCAAACCCTTTTCAGTTGACTTGTATTGATCGAGGTTGCTAAGCCATTCCAGCAATTTACTTACGTCATTCATTTCAAATACCTTAATTTTATCCAGAATTTTCTCTTTTACACCATTCTAAGAATTCTTGAGCTGATTGTATGTCTGAAGGAATTTCTACAGTCCCATGCTTTAGCATCAGAGCATAATCCAAAGAAATAGCATCTCTTTGCTCTTCACTAAAGTGCTGAATTTGATTATTCAATATAGCGTCCTCAGTTAACAAGTTCGTCTTTGATGTAAGGCAACAAGAGTTCTAGAATTGTTATACATCATTACAACCCTTAAGTAAATAATAGCCAGATCGAAAACTATTCTTGAATCCATCTTTTTAGTTTCAGGAGACATTAAGGGCAATGCATGTATCGTTTCAAGAGATGAATCTGAAAGATACTCATAAAGAGGGATAACAACTTCATCTCGGTATGTTCTGTATGAGCACAACTTTATTGATGCTGATATGCGATTTATAAATCTGAGTAAATCAGAAGACTTTACACCTGACTTAGACAATGACTCAGTAACTTTATACAAGTCTTTATATTTTGATTTTTTATTTATTAAATTAACGAGTCGCAGGGCATCTTTACCTATGGTTAGATTATACAAAACTCGCTCCTTACTTAAGCGTTTTCACTTTCTATTTCCGTTTCACCATCTACTTCCTTCCAGCCATTCTCCCACTGAAGGAAAGCGTCACTTGGATTGTCCACGTATGTGTTTCTAAAAGGGTTTGC
Source organism: Vibrio sp. 2092 (assembly GCF_033339635.1). Classification (NCBI taxonomy): domain Bacteria; kingdom Pseudomonadati; phylum Pseudomonadota; class Gammaproteobacteria; order Vibrionales; family Vibrionaceae; genus Vibrio; species Vibrio sp. 2092. The sequence continues at coordinate 508,641 of NZ_JAWOUY010000001.1, forward strand.
ATGGATACTCATGCCAGAAGCCCTACAGGTTTTACCATTTTCATACGGGGTTTGATTATTGAGATTGTTCATATTATACACCGTTGCAATTATTGTTATTTAAAGATATATTGCCATTTGTTCTTACTTCTATCAAATGTTTTGCATACATTTAGTTAAAAAAGTGATAAAAATGAAAGAATTTTATTATGAAATAAAATGTCAGAAGCAGGACTCATTAGGTAGTTGGGCTTTCCCTCCTATGTATTCAGGACTATTGATAGCTAAAGACAAAAAAGCAGCTCGAAAAGCCCTTGAAGATGAGTTCGACGTTGAATTACCTTGCCGTGTTCTCAAAAAAGATTTTGAAAAAAGCCCATATTTGCTCAAATTAAGAGAGCATGACGGAACTGATGAATATCTAAATCGTTTATTTGAAAACAGGAAATGCAAGGAGTGCAGCAATTCCTTTAGGCGAATTGACCTTTACAATGACCACAACGAGCAATACAAGGGGATAGAGTTTTGCTCTAGAGAGTGTCAGCAGAAATACGGAAAGAAACACATTGCGTTCAATGCTTCCTGTATCGATAAGACACATGGAAATGCGCCTGTCATCTATAAGATCACTAATACGGCTGAAAATAAGCACTATATAGGCAAAACCTTGCAGGTTTTCACGTTACGCTGGTATCAGCATTTTTTTCAGGGTGGTGATTGCAAATTTCATAAAGCAATCAGAAACACCAAACTAACAGATTGGGAGTTTAGTGTTTTAGAGATTATTGGAGAATCACCAGAAGGTATGCCTATAGAGGAATACGTTCTCTCTAGAGAAACCCATTGGATGAAAAAGTACGATTCAATCGATAACGGCTACAATAGTCAAGTTTCTAGCATTACTGTACACGGGCATCTGGAAGAAGGTTGAGGTAAACGATGTTCACTATATATATTAGAAAAGACCTTGGAATGACTAGAGGTAAGATGTTATCCCAAGTCTCACATGCAGCTATGAAATACACGCTGTCGCTATTTGAGCAAAATGGTGGAGTTTTAACTACTAGTTTGAGTACTATCGAAAAACTAAACCATGTATTGACCCACATAGACAAAGTTCTGAATATCCAATTTGTAAAAAGTGAAGAAGAACTTATCAATGTAAGCAATGCTAGTTCGAATCACTCAGTAAGTATTCTTGATAATGGACTGACGCAATTTAATGGCGTTAAAACACTAACTTGTGCTTTGGTTAATACCGACCTTAGTCTTCCAACTATCAGAACCCCTGAATATGGTAAGAAAGAGAGTGATCATAAACAAGTACTCGTGTTTTATAGTAATGAGAGACTAAACAAGACAATCCAGATCAGATCAGCCATTAAAATGGCAATAGCAACTATCCTTGCTCATCTCTCTCATTGCAGTATTGAACTTGATTCAGAGAAAAATAGAGATCTACAAATCTGGCTCGATGATTGCTTTAAGAAGGTTACATTAAAAACTAAAAGTATTGATGTATTGATGAATCTAAAAGAGCAGTCAGAATCAAGAGGTTTATTATGCGTAGAGGATGTTGACGCATACTCAACAATTTCACTCGCGATAGGACCAGGTAGCAACAGAATGTATCATGAGTTAACTGACAAGTTAACACTGTATTAATTGAAATTGCAGCCTATAGGCTGCTCTTCATAATTATCTACTAATAATGGTACTTTTCATACCAGATATACTTAAGCCAATCTAGACAGATTGGCTTTGATTTTACTTTTTAAGTTGTTGAATAGCTTTTTTAAAACTGCCGTATTCAGTTTGACCTGAAAAAATTGAATGGTCAAACCTACTCAATATGGCATCCATTTTTATTTTTAGAAAATTCTCGTGTGATATAAAGAAACTACCATTTTCAAGGGCATGGATGAAACTCACTCTTGATGAATATTCAGGAATTACTAAATCTAAAAGCCAGCTTATATAAATTGAGCTTCGTATTTCTTTGTACAGTTTTGCATCTTTTGAAATCAGGATATATGCCTTTCTAATTATGTCGAATGCATTTCTATCATAATCAATGTAGTAGACAAACTGATCTTTAAATTCGAATGCATCCAGCGTTATAAAATCAATACCAAGATCTTCTGGGATTTCGTTTATGAATTCATTTAGATTATTTAGAAGAGCCTTCTTCTCATCATTATCTACACCCGACTCGAACGAAACATCAATTTCCTCAATAACTTGCAAGCAATCTTTCAAAGCTGAAATTATATTTACTGATAGGGATATTTTAAACTTTGAAGGAAGTTTATTTATGTGATCGATTACTAATTTATCTTTCGTTCTTTTCGAGATTTGGTATTTTGATATATTATTTAAACTTGAGTATTCAGAAGTTATTTGCTCAATTTCTAAAGTTAGTTCTTTTTGTACATTAGTTTTCTTATCAGTAATTACCTTTTCGAACTCAATTCCATTCACATCTTTAAGATTTGCGAAAAATCTTGATTTAACTATCTCTTTCTTCTTTGAGTCAATGACAACAAACGTTATCGAATCCATTAATGGGTTGTTCTGTCTAATGTAAATTCTATCTATTTTCAAAATTGTGTTTTTAGGAAGGGATATTGAGTTCGAAACATTTACTGCTTCAGATCCAAGGTAGGACTTAAGGAAGTTTTCATTTCTTCTTTCATTGATAACATTAAATGTAGTTTGGGATGCTAGCTTGATAGCATCCCCGATAGTTGGTATATAAAAAATCATCTTTAATCTCCATTTTTAGAAATTATATCAATGATTATCTAATTTATATACTAGCAATATCTCAATGAATTAAATATTTTTTGAGCGTTGATCTCTCCAACACCTTTTAGCTTTTTCAAATCCAATAAAGACATTTTACTAAGTTCTACAATAGATATTCCTTCTCTTAAAAGGTGTGTAGCAGTCGTATGAGATATTCCTGGTATGTTCAAAAGCATCTTATAAAGATGATAGTTACTTGATTCACGCGATTCAATATTGCAACGTGAAGGCACTACTTTGTAGTAGAGTTCTTGTTCAAGAAACCCCTGAGCTAACTTTGCAACCAAATACGCCGTATGATGCTTATTATAAGCCTGCAAGATGTGTTGATTATGGATCGCCGTTATGTAGTTAACCACACCATCTGTTTGCTTCGTTTCAGGGAAGGCATTATAAAGGCTTCTTTTCCCTTCTTGTTCCGATTCAATTATCCAGACAATTTTTGTCTCTTTATCACCGCGAGCGAACCTGAAATCAGATAACCTTTCAACTTGATCGTGAAAGTGCTTGGATACGGTGCTATTGTAAAGATCAGTAACTGTCTTCCTCTCTATAACCATTAATCTTTCATTTAGGTGTGAACCTATATGGATGTCACCAATACTAAGAACTGTTTGCTCGATTTGATTTATGGAAATTCTTTCGACCAGATCTCTTAACTCTTTAGGCTCTCTTGTGTCTATAAGCAAGTATGAATTCATTTTAGTGCTCTTTTTAAATGGAGCACTTTCGATATTCCACTTATAGGTTTGACTGCCTAGTTCAAAAGGCTCTCTGGTATCAATTAGAGTACTTATAATGCTTGAGATATCTCTACCTTTAGATTTTAGCTTTTCGTGAGATGTCTGCTTCTTAATCACTTGCAGACCCCTACTTTCAAGCTCATTCGCTAAGGCTTCAAGATCTCTATACTTTGAAAGTTTGATTGGATTGCTTTCATATGAAGTATCTGTAATGCCTTTAAGATACACATAATCACCATCAAGGACTATCTTGAACTTAACTCCGTCTTTATCAACTTCAATCTCGCCTCGTTCCAACTTAATCACACCTAAACAGATAAATGTCGAAATTATAGTTTAACAAATTGAATTTAAAAATGAAAAATAAAAAGCCGAATCGCGAGATTCGGCTTAGCAGCTAAACTGAAAATGGATACTCAATTGGGTCGTAATGCTCGTAACCTTCAACTACAAAGTCATCCACTGTTACCCATGTTTCTAGATCCTTCAGTGTTTTAATATCAGGATTAATGATTAACTTAGGTTGCTCCAAAGGTTCTCTTTTTAACTGCACATCTTTCATCAGATCAAATTGATTTTCGTAAATATGACAGTTAACTAGCTTATGGAACCCCTTACCTGGTTTGTGACCCGTAATTTGAGCCATGATAGCCAGAAACACATAGACCTGCTGCATGTTTGCTACCAGTCCCAGAGGCACATCTACCGACCTTGACGTACTGTTCAGGAACAACTCTCCATCCAATAATGAGAATTGATGCGAATGCATACAAGGTCTCAAACACCCCATATGGAATTCACCTGGGTTGTAATAGGTGATGATCTCGCCTCTATCGTCAATTCCATTTGTTAGGTTATCAATAACTTTTTTTAGCTGATCGATTCTTTTGCCATCAGGAGATTTCCAGCCACGAGATTGCACTCCATAGATTCTTCCGCAATCGTCGGTGCCTTTTCTATGAGGGTTCTTTAGCCAAGCCTCATTTTCATTAGCGTTTGCATCCCAAGAGCGTGTTCCCAACTTTCTAAAGTCAGCAGCATTACTGTATCCACGAATATAACCAAGCAGTTCCGCTATAGCTAATTTTATCGGACTTTTTCTTGTTGTTACTAATGGGTATTTTCCTTCATCAACATCATAAGTGAAGTCAGCGTTAATAACCGTTAGGCATCTTTCTCCTGTTCGATCATTTACTACCCATTTTCCTTGGTCAACAATTCGTTGACATAAATCCAAGTATTGTTTCATGAATCTTTCTCATATTGTAATTTATTTATTGATTTAATAAGTTCATTTTTAAGTTCTTTTCTACGAATACCGCCAACATGCAAAAATTCGCTTTTATCCTTATCAACTAGCAAAAGAGCAATGGCTTCAGGCTGTACCACAAGTGATTCCGATTCTATCAAATCAGCAATCTCTCTTAGCCACCAGCATATTTGGCTTTTGCCTCGGATGTTTTGAGGTTTTGTAGGGAATTTTAGAACAGACATATGATCTCAAATCCAAGTATTTATTTCAATAATAAAAAGGCGACATCTCTGTCGCCTTCAGCATTTTCAATCTTGCTTTGCTAGAAACCTGCATCGGCTTCAATACGCTCATTAGCTTCCTTGGCATCAAAACCAATTGTACCAGTAAGAAGAGCTACGATACTTGTAATGGAGAGCAGACCCACACCAACAAGTAAACTAACTAAGCCGTTTTTAGCATGTCCTTGGTTTGGCTGCTTATTGTCCTTGTAGAACAAGAACAAACCAACACCAACTAGAACTAGACCTACCAAGTAGAAAAAGCTCATAATCATGCTTTTAATTGCTTGAATGTTACCTTCGATGTTTTTTGCTGCTTCACCAGCATCTTTTACACTCGCGAACGCTACGTCTGGAGCTAGCAGTGAAAAACCTGCCAATAAGCCCAAGCCAAGGTACATTCCATGCTTTCTTGTTAATTTCATGATATTTTCCTTTTTTATTATTTATTAATTTCTTTTGTTATTGATATGTATAGTCTTACTATACTTTGGACATTATATTTAATGATCTTTATTCGATCAACCATTATGTTAATTATTAAAATTTAATGTGATTAATAATTACCCTGATGATAAATAAAGGCATTTCAAATGATTCCACACTAACAACTGGTTTTGTCAAAGAAAATTTTGATTGTTTCTACAGCACTCCCAACTTAATGACCAGATATTTTTAATAATATATTTAAATATACCTCTTGTCCTTCAGTGTAACATTGTGTATTATAGTAAACATTCAGGCGAGCTATCAGCTCGCCTTATCTAATTACAATAATTGTCATAATCATTTAGGTGTGTATATGGTTTGCGTAGAACAAAAAGGCAATAAAATAATCGACATTCAGCAAACTTTAGCAAAAGACTACACTAGAGAGACAAGTATTGAGCTTTTATTCCCAAAGAATTTTGAGATTGATGATGATAGTCGATTTGTAAATGGTTTCGATAGCTTTATTACTCAAAGCCGTAGATTCCATAAGGGTAACAGCATCAGTACTATGCTGCTTTACGTGAAACAGCTAGAAAAGAAAGATCTACCATTTGAAAAATTCAGTATTTCCATTAGCTTGTTCGCGTTTCTATTTAATGGTCAGCTAAAGAGCAGTTCGATTAATGAAACTGAAGAGGATTCATTAGAGAATTTCGACAATAGTATCGATTCTCTTAAAACTTTATTGAACTCATTTAGGGATTTCCCTATTGAGGATGAAACTAAGTTTGAAAAATTTAGAAGCGTAGATTTTGTTCTATCTTTCAAGTTTGAACAATTTCTACTAAAAAACCTACTTACATTGCAGTCAATTAAAGATTCACAGGATCTTCGTGCAAAAGTTAACAATCTATGTCTTGAAGAGCAAAAACATCGAAAGGACAAGATGTATCACGAGAAAGTGGGTTCTATGGATCTTAAAACTGAAGATGTTGATAAGATCACTCGTCTCACAAATAAAATGGAAATGCAGGAGAGGATTACTGAACTACCTCTTAAGCTAAACACGACCACGACCAATGTAGGTACAAAGGAAAAGTATTTAGCTATTGCGCTATCCACTGGCATTATTATGATCCTGTTCGGATTTATAATGCTCCAGTTACGACTTATGGGGTTTGATACTGGCTTACAATTTGTTTTAGGTTTTGCATTTCTTTATGTTATCCGCGATGTATTTAAAGAAAGCATCAAATCACGGATTTATAAAAAAATCATGGAGCATAAACCAAGACAAAAGGCGATTCTTCATTATCCTGGTCAAACCAAGCCCATTGGCTATAGCCAGACATGGTGGTCTGAAGGTTTGTATCGCTCAGATAAAAAGCAGCGAGGTGATAATTCGATAACAATTAAAGAGCGCACAACTTTAAAGGATTTCGATTATCATGGGTTTAAGAAAATAAAAACAGACTTACAAATTGATTTGGCTGAAATCATGAAAACCATTCCAAGTGATGGCAGGGAGATTTATTTGTACACAGCCAATGATAAACCAAGTAAAACAAGAGTTCCGCGCAGAATCAGAGTTGAACTCAAGATTAACGAAAAGAAAACATATAAAGGTCATGAAGAGACGGTTACATCAAGATTCCGAATTTTGATTGATAGAAATAAGATTATTCGTATAGAACCTATAAACTATTAAGCCAAAGCCTAGCAATCGCTAGGCTTTCTTTTTTAAGTTAAAAAGGTTTGACTTAATCAGTTTTGAACATATAATTTACACAAATTAACAAATAAAAATGGAACTGTAATGAAAGAACTACTTAAAACTATATTCACAAAAGACAACGCTAAATCATTTATCCATCGTTTCAACGACAATCTGGATAAGGTTATTGCTTTTCGCGATTCCGTAGGAAAGAAGGCTTTAGTAGGTTTTCTTGTTGTTGCTTCGGGGATTGCTCTTAATCACTATGATATTTTGGGTGGTTTGGCGATTTTTGTTTCAGTTATTGCTGGGATCTATACCTTTTTCACTTTCGGTGTGTACATGGCATTCCATATTCTTGAGTTCTATGTAACAAGCAAAATCAACGCTGCTGTAGGTTCGGTTGTTAGAGTTGGGATAGTTGCTGATGAGCTTACTGACTATACCGTTGAAAAGTTCAGAGAGCAAAGAACACAAAACAACGCAAAATCAGAAGCATAAAAAAGCCCTTAGGCTTTTGCTAAATGCTGAAGAAATTGAAAAAAAGAATGGTAGCGTTATCAAAAGTGCGTTTTGATTGATACTTCTAGTTATGCCACTTTTAGCTTTCTCTGTAATGTCTAGTGTCACGCTTTGTGGGGGTTTCCCATCTGAGATGTGCAACTGCTAACCCAAAAACAAAAAGAGGACTAAACAAGTCCTCTTCTTCTGAGCACCATGAAACCGCAATGCCGTGCGATCAGGGGCTATTTTCAATTATCATAACTCTTCTCTGTACATCTTCATTTCTTCTTCCGTTAATCCGAAAGCATCAATGAGGGTGTTAGCAAAGTTACCTTTTGGCAACCATTTACTAGGCTTGTATCTTTGCTCAAGAAATCCCTTTACGTTACCTAGAGCTTCTTCATAGCTGTCAGTAGACGGGTCGTGAGATGTTTTCTTAGGGTCTTTCCCGCGAATAACTGCATACAAAATGTACATTTCGAACATATGAGAGCTTTCTCTTTCACTTTCCTTAGCATTTACAAAGGCTTTAAATTTTGACACGATTTCAAAAAATCTGTTTTTTTCTTGTGTTTTCATAGTGTTATTCTCTTCAATATTTTTAGTAGTTTCAGTAATCATTTTATTATTCCTTAATTAAATTCTTTAGATTTGATAGCAGTTATATAAATCAGTTCTTTTTCTTCTTTCGTGAGACCAAAAGCCTCATCAAGAACGTAAGGTATTCTTCCCTCGAATGAATATTGAGATCGGTACTCTTTTCCATTCAAATAGTCATAAATATGTTTTTCGGCGGTTTTGTACTTCAAAGAGCTGACGTTGTGAGTAGTCTTTGCAACCGACCTGCCTCGAATCAGTGCGTTAAGAACGTATAACTCCATGCTAGATTCGCACTTATGACTCTTTGCTTTCTTTGCTATAGTTTTAAAGCTATCAACAATTTCTAGATATCTTTCTTTTGTAAATTTAGTTTTTAGTTCGGCTTTAAATACATTTGGGTTGATGTTTCTCATAATATTTCTCTCAATTATTTTATTAGCTTTAGTTTTCCAAGGACGCGTTTAACCTGGCGTTTGGTACATGGACCTACGCCGAGAGCTGTGACTATTGGACTTCCATCGAAGAATGGAAGATGCACATGTTGAGAATCAACAACTAATGCGCAAGGTACACCTAGCTTCTGGATTTCGTGATGGATTTTGTGGATATGTATTTCGTCGTTAGCCCAAAGACATACTTTTGAACCACCAAATTCAGGGTTCTCGTAATCGTCTACAAGTGAGTTGCAGATTTCTTTGTTTCTAACACTATAATGAAAGGCGTGACCAATTTGAGAGCAAAGCTTTCCAGCATTCATCTCTAGGTCTTGTCTTGCTATTGCGTAGACATAAAGGTGCTCTTGATGAGCGGTTTTTGGAGCGTCCTCAGAGTTAGACTGAGTGCTTTTTTGAAGAGTTTCTGAACTTAGTTCAGTGCGGTCTGTCCGTGCGCAAGAGCTATCTGAATGGCATTGTCATGATTGTTTACCTACATATATAAAATTAAAAGGTGGTCTACAGAAGAATCGAGCTTCTTGAGAGCTTCGGTGATGCGAACCTCTCACTCCGAGATAGACCATTGGTGGCTTGCAGGGGTGTCGAACCCCTCTTCTAGATGGCTAGCGCACCCTCCAGAAATTCCCACGATCCAAGCCTTGGTGACTCGCAGGGGTGTCGAACCCCTCTTCTAGATGGCTAGCGCACCCTCCAGAAATTCCCACGATCCAAGTCAGTTGCCGCAGCGTTAGAAACCAAAATAAAGTTCTCGCATTTCACCTCAAAGAATAAGATTGGCTTTCCTTCGCTGCGAAAACAATATTATGAAATATAAAAAAGACTGTCAATGGGTATTTCGAATATTTTTATACATCATAATAATTATTTGTCTTTTATTATACCTTGATTTGGTGTAAGGTAATGATTCAATTAATCAAATAAAAGATTTCCAAAATGACACTTGAGCTTAACAAGACCATGATTATTATTGATGGTAATTCATTTTATCATCGTGCTTTCCACGCAGTCCCTGCTTTGAGCAACAAAGAAGGCTTCCCAACAAATGCCATTACTGGCTTCTGTAACATGGTGAACCGAGCAATTAATTCAATTTCTCCAGACAAAACGATTGTTGCATTCGATCATAGCGGAAAAACTTTCCGACACGATATGTATTCTGAGTACAAAGCGAATCGTGATAAGACCGACCCTGTCTTAAAGCAACAGGTTCAACCAATTAAAGATATTGTTGAGGCTTGGGGTCTACCTATTTTGTCCATCCCTGGTTATGAGGCCGATGACACTATCACAACTATGGCGGTTAAAGCATCGAAACTAGGTTACATGGTTTACATTCTGACATCTGATAAAGATATGTACCAAGGGATCAATGAACGAATCAACATCATTGATACGCAGCAGACCGAAAGAAGCACAAAGCTACTCGATGCCGCAATTGACAGAGAAGGTACATTTAAGAAGTTCGGTGTATACCCTGAGCAGATTATCGACTTCTTAGCGCTTCAAGGAGATAAATCAGATAACATCCCAGGCATTGATGGTTGCGGAGATAAGACCGCAGCAAAATGGATCGCAAAATACGGTAGTCTTGAAGGTGTTTTGGCTAATGCAGGAGAAATTGGTGGCAAGTCAGAAGAAAAAATCGAAGCCGCTAAGTCACACCTATCACTAAGCAAAGCCCTAGTTACTATTAACAGTAATGTCGATTTAGGAAAAGACGTAGAAGAATTTGTTGGTTGTCGTGACGAAGTCCGACTTTATGAGCTAACAACAAAGTACGGTCTTATGAATCTAAAGAAAGCCCTTGGACTTAAAAACCCAAATGCTGAAAGCATTGTTACTCAGTACACTACTGATGAAACGAAAATCCGCGAAATGCTGTTCAATAAGTCTAATTCGTCAATGCTAAATAAGCCTATCCAGATCGACTTCTTCAAGTGTGAAGAAGGTGTGCAAGATTTATTTAGTACACAAGGTAACAAGCACTTAGTATTTAAAATTAATGATGAGTATTTAGTGGTTGATGTTGATCAGTACACAAATGAATTAGCCACATTAGCGAAAACGCTAATTGACAGCCATGACTTTGTGATTGTCAGCCGAAACGCTAAAGATGTACTAAAAACATTGGGGAGTTGTTATGACTCAATTGATGTGTTCCGATTAAAAGCACATGATGTCAATGTGTTACATTATGTCGCTGTCGGTGGTCAATCCAAGAAGCCATCTATAGAGTTTTTGAATAGCACATACTCTCATTTCAATCTCAATCCATTAAGAGAGAAGTACAAACTAAATACTACTAAAGCTGATTGGAACAAAGTACCATTCGAAGATGCAGCTTTGATTGTACTTGAGGAAATGCAGGTTAGCGCGAAAGTGTACGAAGAGTTGACCGAGCACTTAATGACTAAAGAGTATACTGTTGACTCTAAGATCACACCTATTTTGGCATATATGGAGTTCATTGGGGCTAAAGTTAACCTAACGAACCTTAGAGCAATTGGTTCTGAGCTTAAGAGTCGCTTAACTACGTTAGAAGAGAAAATTTATAAAGAAGCTGGTAAGGAATTCAATATCAATTCACCAAAACAGGTGCAGGCTGTTCTATTTGAAGATTTAGAAATTCCATCAAAGAAAAAATCTACTGCTGAATCTGTACTTACTGATTTAATCGATAAGCATCCTATTATCCCAATGATACTTGAGCATCGTAGTGTATCTAAATTGTTGTCAACGTATGTTACAGGTATTGAGAAACGAGCTACCGAGAAAGGTAGAGTTCATACAACATATAATCAGGATGTTACATTAACTGGTCGATTGTCTTCTGAAGATCCAAACCTTCAGAATATCCCTATCAGATCAGAAGATGGGAAGCGCATTCGCTCAAGCTTTGACGCGAATACGGGGAATAAAATTCTGTCTATCGACTTTTCTCAAATTGAATTGCGCATTCTTGCTCATCGAGCAAATGAATCTTTGTTTATCGATGTGTTCAATGAAGGTGGTGATATTCATGAAGCTACAGCGAAACAAATTGTTGAAACTGATGAAGTGGATGAATCGCAGAGACGAAGAGCAAAAACAGTCAATTTCGGTTTGATCTATGATATTTCAGCTAAAGGGTTAGCTAAACAACTTGGTATCGAGAAAAAAGCTGCTGAACAGTTTATGGCTAAGTATTTCGAAAAATACGTATCTATCAAACCATACTTTGAAGGTGAACTAGATTTTGCTAAAAGTAATGGATATGTAGAAACACTTGGTGGTCGAAAGATCAATGCAGGAGACTTAAACTCTCCAAACTCAATGGTTCGTTCACATGCCGAGAAATCAATCAAAAACGCAGGTATCCAAGCAACAGCATCGGAAGTAATTAAAGCGGCGATGATTGAAGTCTTCGACTATATCCTGAATGAAAGAAATGACATTAAACTCCTGATGCAAGTCCATGACGAACTAGTTTTTGAAGTTTCAGAAGCTAGACTCGAAGAAACTAAAGAAACACTGAAAAAGCTGATGGAAGAAGCATACAGTAAGGTTTACGAGATCACCCTAAAGGTTCCGCTGGTGGCAGATGCCAACTCTGGTGAAAACTGGAACGAAGCGCACTAAAATCTAAACGATAACTCACCAATTCTAACCCGATTGGTGAGTTTTTTTGTAAATGGTCACATGGTATAATTAATTAAATAATCTTCTTCTGGATAATAATAATGAACAGAGTTAACGCGTTACATGTGATAGTAGACGGGGTTTCAGCAAACTCATGTGTTATAAATGACATATATGCTGGCAATAACACTCCTATATCACCTTTGGGAATATTTGATTTTCACACTCAAGAAATTGATGAATTTTCTTTTCAGGACTATGAAAGTAAAATTTATGAAAAGGAAGTTCATAGAATAAATGCAATTGACCTAGATTCTATTGAAACTTCATTTTTAAATTCTGTATATTACAAAACTGATATGGCAATCAGTGAAAAAAATATACTGGCTGGCTACAAATCTGGATTTATTGACATCATAAAAGATACGATACATCTAGAGTCAGATGGATGGTATAACAAAGATAATCAAAAGATTTGTGACGCAAATGTAAGCGCTCATGAATTAAAAGAAATTTTATCTTGGTCAATACAGATCCTGCCTCATTTGGATACAGATACAATAAAAGAAATGGACAATAATGGCGTTGTTACATTCGACGGAAAGCCTATTGCATTCAAAACAGACTCAAATTGGACATTTGTCGAAAATGGGCGACAATTGTCTGGCGATGCTATGAGAGTTTTACATCACTCAGATTGCTCTTTCACATACTCAGAAGCCACTGATAACTTGGATCTATATCATGCTGTCACAATGAGTGAAGACGAGTATAACAAAAGTGGTACAAAATTTTTCGGTTATGTAAGTAGAGGTAACTCAAAGCAGGGTGATGGACTATATTTAACTGGGAGTCTAAATGAAGCCGTTCGTGTATATGGCAATCCAGAATCCTTTGAACGTAAAAGTCATGCATACGCAAATAAAGAAGAGCATTTAGTACACCAAACTCAACGAGGGGTTTTACATAAATTCTCTGTCTCAAATGCAAATATATATGATGCGTCATTTGATAATAACTACCCTACTTTGCTAATGGACTCAAAACCATCACCCATTTTACTGAGAACTATTGCAAACAAATTTGAAATTGAAGATAAAATCAAAGACATTGTTTTAGCTAAGACTAACTCAATGATCATTAATTCATCCAATCAATTTGATGTTTATCTAGCCATATATGAATTTGCAAATTCATTAGGTAGCTATTCTGGTAATCCAGATTCAAGAAACGTTGTTAAACAAGTATTTTCCGCGATGGGCTATGATGGAATTAAAGTTACCCCACCAAATGAAAAGAAACTAAACACAATAAATGAAATAGCATCTTTATATAAAGATTATTGTAGTGGTAGAACAAAAGAAATATTTTATGACGGGTTAAAAATTAAGCCTTTTGTTGCTAAGCACATTGCAAGCTACGCGGTAAAAGTTAAAGACGCACAAATACCAAAAATGGAAAATTTTCATGTTATTGTGTTTTCACCCGATGATTTGTTATGCAAGATAAAAGAAAGCATCACTCTACCTAAGCACAAGAAGTACTTTGTAGAAAGAGGTGAAGGAACGGAAGTTATTGATGATTTTTACGACTTGGAAAAAGGAAGTCTTGATAAATTATCCTTTAAACAGATCAAATCAATAACACATCAACGCGACAATGGTAATTTCGATAAGCCAGGAACTGAATTGACAATGTAATTAAAAGCCCTAGATGGGCTTTTTTAAGGTGCAAAATGATAACCATTAAGAAATACGGAAAAGCATTCACAAGCAAAGATGTTGAAAACTTAACGAAACATTTTAATGCTCTATTTAACAATAATATTGATATTGGAATTTCTTTCCATGAAAAGGATGACAAGCCATATCATGCCATGACTCATATATACAATGATGATAATAGATTTAAGAGAGACTTTATAAACAGTGAATATTCTAGTGAATCTATTATAGATGCTATTCAAATTTCTATCGAATCCCATTTGAAATATAGCTCTTGCAAACACAGAGATCTGAAACCGCACATAACAAAAGAAGGTGTCCTCGTTACAAATGGTGTAATGGAGTGCTCAGAATGCGGAATGCTTACTCTTCCTTCAGTAGAAGATAGAAATTCAGAGAGAAGAACAATACTTCTGTCCGCATTTGGAAGAGCTAAGGAGAGATACTATACGACATCATTTAACTGGAGTGGTATTTCTATACAGGGAGGTGATAACGGAGTTGTTATTTCAGCCTCTAAAGGTAAATCTTATGCTACTTCATTTTTCGAAGCGTTCCCCACCATACACAATGTTAAGACATTCATTAGAGGCGAAGGCTCTACCTTGGTTGAAGCTGAACAGGATGCATACGAAAAGTTAAATAAAAAAATGAAATGCAAAGAGCATGATTGGGTAAGAAATGATGGTCGAGTTGAAAGAAAAGATGGATATGCGACTTGTACAAAGTGCGCCTTATCTGGTCATGCTCTTGAACCTACTACCCAATGTACTATATGTAAATCACCAGCAAAATTAACGAATCTCGATAAGTTTTATTGTGATGCTCATTACAACGAGCTTTCTTTTGACGAACTATATGAAAATGATGTTAAGTTCAATACAGAAAGGTATGAAGATCCCGATTCGATAATATCCATAGAAACAGAAGACGAACTTAAAAGTGAAAACTTCGAGAGCTATTTGAGCAATAAATTTTACGTGCTGCTGAGAGATCAGTCCTTACAATCAGGAACCATGCTTTCTAAAGAAGAGTCATTTTATCTCACAAGAACCTTTATTCAGATCGTCAAAAAACACATATACGAAATAAAAGGTTATGCAAACTTTAAAGAAATACCTGATATTAGTAGTCGAGAATTCAAAAACAACATGAAATTCTTAGAGAAAAATATGGTTGAATATTTCAATAAAAAATCAAAAAACGATGAAACGGCATTTGCAACTTTGTTCCTTGGTTGGGTAAAATTTGCTGGAATCAAGAATTGAGGAATATAAAGTGATAACGATAGAAAATGGGCTAACATCAGATTACCCTATAACCAAACACGCCTTGTCAGTAATTCAGGAACAAGTTAACAAAAACCATAAAACAACTGAACGAATTAAGGTTGTCATTAATAATGATGACTTAAAGCTGGTTGAAGCGAGCATTCGATATGTCTCAGAGAATGATGATAAAATTCCAGATTTTTGGGTTTCTAGTGAAAAGAATTTAATCTTGAGTCAAGCTGTTGAAGATGTTTTGTTTAAATACAAAAAATTTAGAAACTGTGATCACGAAAAGTTTGTACCTGCGATTTCGCAGGAAGGACGAATCTTTTCTGATGGTACTTGCACATGCTCAAATTGTGGCATTACAACTACAGCGGGCTTTGGTGAGAAAATTGGCACTACCAATACATTTAAAGTTAACCTAGCATCAAGAAAGTACGAAACCAGGTATGATTGGGGAAAAACACACCTTCAAGCTGGCGAAAGCGGTATTGTTATATCAAGAGGAAAAGGTTCTTATATGACAGCGTTTTTTGAGGCATTCCCGAAGGTTAGCGGATTTGGAACTTTCATTCGTGGAGAAGGTAAAGATATCGATGAAGCTGAGAAGAATGCATGGCAAAAATTTCAGAAGCAACTAGCATGTGTGGAACATCACTGGAATAGAAAAGTGCATGGAAGCGTAAGAACAGACGGTTATGCTCAGTGTGAATGTTGTGGTTTACGAGCCACTGCTCTAGAACCAACAACCAAGTGCAGCAAATGTGAAAAAAATACAGCTAGAGAGTTTGGTGATGGGTTTTTATGTGATGATCACTTCTACGAGTTAACTTTCCAAGATTTCTTAAATGAAGAAAATCGGATAACTTTAGAATGGGATGATGAACTGAAGACAGAGAAGGAAAATCAGAACCAGAAGTTTGAAAATTTTGTTCGTGCTCATTTTATGGTCTCGCTTAAGGATGCCTTTATTGCAAACAATTACAGAGATGATAAAATAGATGATAAATTAATGAGATTTTCGATTCACTATTACAGCCAGTTCAAGAGACATGTGTTTGGAACAAGACCGTTTGAATACCTTCAAACAGTACCAGATACTGATAATCCCGATTTGATATCTAATTTGAAAATAATGCAAGACAATGTAAGTGACATTGTCAAACAAGTTATGGATAAAGAGGAAAAGATCAGCTTCGAGCGACTTATCAATGGTCTGACTCCAATGCCTGGTTACATAAAACCTAAAGATAACGCTTGATGTTGTTTTTTATTTGTTTTATTATTTTGTCAATCCATTAAGTTTAGAGAAAATATGTATTATCTAAAAGACATCTTCTAGTAATAGTTACTCACTAGGAGATATAAGATGGCAAATCGTCAACACACTGAGTTTTTTTGTAACCGCCCAGAAGCAAGAAAGAAATCGTATTTTGTTTATGAAGAACGAGTTACTAGTTTTTATGAATATGATGAAGATTTAGCTACTGGAGATATCGAAATTGACAAAGTTCATTTTCGAAATCACAGCTACACTAACCACTTGGGCTTTAATCGCTCATATGGAAGAAAGCGTTCAGCTAAAGGCGTAATGCAAGATTTAAGAACCAGACTGGGTCATGCGTTAGACTACCCTGAGTACAACTTCAAGCGTAAGAGAGTTTGTAAGTCATACTGGGATATTGCCGATGGAAACAGCTATGCATACAAGCTCAAAAATAACTGGAAAGGCAACAGTAAAAGAAAACACCAGTGGATTGCGAAATAAAAAAAACCGAGCCTGGCTCGGTTTTTTATTTATTCATTAAACTAAGTATCTCAGTGCATTTGTGTGAATTGACACTTCTTCACCATAGATCTCTTGAAGAGCAACATCTTTAACAGACAATCCATTTGTAGCTAGCAATGAATCAAATCGCGATTTAAGTTGTCTATCTTCAATGATCATTTTTACAAGCTCCGATACATTATTGAAGAAAGTGCATTTATCTTCCTTAACAAGTTCAAACTTGTAATCCTCTATTCTGACTGGAATAAAGTTTCCATGTGAAGACATACCCGAATAAGGATCTTGTATAGCTTGTGCTTTTAAGAAAAATGTCTCAACACCCACCTGAACTGCAAACACAAACTTTGTTTCTTTTCTAACCTTAAACTTTTCCATTTCTTTACCATATTTATCTGAAGTATAAACTAAAAGTATTTTCCATAATTTGGGGTTTTATTTCAATATTTTTTGCTATAATACCGATGATTAGCTAAGAAATTTATCGACAACTTTTAGTAAAAACGCAATCCAGCCAAATCCTAAAATGGCTGAAATTAGAACATAAAATGCAAGTAATTTCCTTACATACAAAGTTTTAAAATTCATTAGTATGTATGATGTAAGAATTGCATTCAAAATGATTGCTGAGAATGACACACCTATTGGTATGCTTTGAAGTAAAACTGTCACTTTAATAACCAATATCATTATTTAAACTAAGATTAACAAAATGAATGAACCGCATAAAGTAATTGCTAAACAATACTTACAGAAAATCAAAGCATTCAAAACCTACGAGTGCAATCCAGAAGACCCTATGAGTAATAGTCACCTGTCATGGATGCTTCATGTAATTAGTTGTGAAATTTATGACCCTGCACAAGAATCAGAAACCAAAATGAATCGTTGGCTTGGGTATGTACAAGGGGTAATGGTTGCGAAAGGAATGATCCAGGTCAATGAAGAAAGAGACAGAACTAGAGCTATTTTTAACGGCAAATAAAAACTAAGAAAAATCTCATAAATAAACTTAATGGCTCTTAAAACCAATTTCGTCCAGATGTCTTTGTAGAAAGAAAAACTCTGAAAAATGCTCAAACAGCCCTACATCTAAAGAGTTTATCTCAGATTTTTTCGTTCTTATTTTTAAGATGTCATAAAAACTGAACAGCGAGCCTGAATCAATCATATTGAAATCGGAAATATACATGTTTTTTATAAATTCTATTGCTTTAACCTCAGCACTAGGAAGCCCGTCAAGTTCCGCTGCAAGTATTTTTCTAAGTTTCACACTTGTTTCTACATAAAGATTGAATTCACATTCATAATCTTCATCGTTTATGAATTTTTCAGTATCTGGCTTTAGTTCAACAAAACCATTTTCAAAATTAAAGACTCTTTCAAAAGTGGCTTCTTTAATGTTCTCTATAAATCTAAGATTTTGGTCAATAATCTCAAATTCTATTAATGTATTGTTTGGAGTTCCAGTAGCGTACAAAACCTTACATTCCATATGAAAAATAAATAGATTGCATAACTCTACAGAAAGCTTTCCGTAGCGCTCAAGAAGCTTTGCCAAAGAATACCAATTCGCATGATTTCTGTTCATTTTTCATTCCAATTCATAATTGATTTGGGTAACATACTATCAATATTAATTAATTGAGTAAATAAAAATGGAAAGTCTAGTAGATAACTCTAAAAAGAAAGTTCCATGCTTCATAGATGAATTTAGCTATTCAAAATCAGAGCAATCTGCATACTATAGAATGCGAATGCTGCTAACACTTACTAGCAACGGCTGGAATGTTGGAGAGGCATTCAATGACCGCTATATGACCATCGTTGGTGGAAATTGCGCTTATTTAACGATGGAAAAAGACGGACAAACTCACACTAGTTATTCTGAGAGAGAGTCATCCATCTTTGATTCTGTTGAAAATATCTCATATTCGTCAAGAGAAGCTGAAAATATTCCTGCTCTTCACAGTTGCTTAGCAAGATTAAGAGAAAGAGAATCAGAATACGAGAAGCATAAAGAAACACATTGATATTGGAGAAACATAGTTTCTCCTTTTATCTGACAAACCGAGGCTCATTTGACAGTGTTATGTCAAACTCTGAGGTAATAAAGATTTGGTCTTCGCTAAATACTATGTAGCTATCTATACCTGAATCTTCTATCTGATTTTTATAAATGATGCCATCAACGCCCATATCGAGGAATATTCTCTTTAGCTGAGAGTACTTTTCCTCTAGATTCGTCTGTGACATGATTTTATCAACCTGAGATGAATCTAATTTTGCCTCTCTAGCAATATCTAAAGGAGACCAAACACCAAGATCACTCATCCTAATGGGGTTCCGTAAAATCAAGTTTGCACGTTTAACAGCGGATTCTTTCACAAACTTGGCAGCACAAGATGCAACAAAGCGATCTTCTGTGGAAAGTATTTCTGCTCCATTAGCTAAAACATTGAATTGAGGCTTTTTGCCAACATTAACAAGCATGGCTTTATACTTGTCAGTTATTGGAAGATTGATGTAGCTATCAATCTCATGCTTAAGTTCTTCATCTGACAATGAATTAATGATGTCTACTATTCCAGGCTTTGGGTGTTGTAGCCTTGGTATAATTATAGCTTTAGCCTTAACCCTTAGATCTGTAGAATTTTCGTCGCCTACTCTTATCCCAAATGGACTTTCAGAAGAAAACTCTTCTCTTTCAATTGATACATCCATTCTTGGAATGCTTTTTAGCCGCTTCAACGCGGCTGACTTTGTTCCAAAATGAAAACCAATATCAGATGAGTGCTCAAAGCTAGTGAAGAATTCATTAGTTCCGTGGTACACATTTCTAATATTCACTAACTTACAATTTTCCTTCCATTTTTCAATGTAGTCATTGGCTATATTAGATAGGTTACAATATATTATAGGGTTATCAGTATTACCACCTGCTAGAAGATCATATCCCATGTCTTTAGCAAGCTCCTTTACTTCCTCTGATACCGCATTTTTTATGAATAAAACTTTTGGCGCTGTCACTTTATATCTCCAGTTTTGCATGTATGCATTATACCACACCTGATTAAGTCACGGTAAAGCATTTACCTTAATTCTTAATAGTGTATTATGTGATAAAGAAAAACATCAAAAGGAAATTAAAATGAAATCTGTATATATACATAGTAAGTTGTCAGAAGATAACGACTCTAAGCTATTAAATAGGCTCTTTTCATCAAACAACAAAAACAAGCTAGAGAAGATAGATAGTGCAGAAAATTCTATTTATGTCTATAGCAAAACTCCAGAATCAAAATACAGGGCTATTTCGTATGCGGTATCAAAGTCGTATTCAAAGCAACTAGATGCGCACTTTATTCTAGATTTTGACACAGATACTGACTTATTGTTTTCAGTTGCACTAGCAGCGTCAAGAAACTGTTCTAACCCTAAGAATGTATATGTGTTTGATCATGCAATAAGCGCCCCATCTAAATCCCATAAAGTAAACATATCACCTTATGTATCATTTACTTCATTATTGCGTTCCGATAAATACTCAAAATCGACCAATCAATGGCTAGACTCATTCAATTCTCTACAAAGTGAGTTCCCTTGGCATCTATCTGAGAATGAAGAAATTACGGATGTCGAGAAAATTGAGATATTCAAAAATTATTTAGTTCTCAAAAGTGAAAATTTATCATCTTCATACTTTAATGAAAGCAATGAATCATGGGGTGATACTTTAAATGAATCTAAATCAATATATTTAATACGAATGCCTTCATCACTAGAGAATCATGAAAGAAGAGATTTAATTAATCCAATGATTATTAACTTGATTGAAAGATTATCTAGAGTTAATGATTTGAAGATTGGATTAACTATTTATGGTTTTGAGAGAGTTAGAAACCTACATTTAGAAAAGTCAATAATTGATCTTCAGATTCAATCAAAAACATTTATTGAGTGTGATGTTGTATTAAGTGATGAGGAATATAATCCAAGATTTTGTGATAGATTGATGGCAATCAGCCCAGAAATACTTCTCGATAAAGTTGATGAGGTTCGTTTTATTAAAAATCTTAACGTACCATATTTATTCACACATAATTCTATTGTAAAGCTCGATAAAAACGACAATGACACGGAAGATTCAATGTATGATAAGAGCAAGATTAAAGAGTCAAAACTTCCTATATATGACCCTAGTAATGCATATCTCAAGCTATTGACACCTATAGATCAGAATGAAGTAATTGAACTATAAATTGAAGCCTTTAACCTGATGGTTAAAGGCTTTTTTATTAACAATGTAATTCCACTAGCTCATTCCATTCTGGATCATCATCAAACCAACCATTACCATCAAGTCCCAGCCCTGCCATATCTAGTTCATACAATATCTTACATGAAGAAATTTTGATTGTTTCCTCATCATCCAAGGATATCAGTTCGGATAAGTCTGTAGGGTTATCTGCCCATCCGTTTCCATAAACAGATAAACCTTCATCTTCCAAAAGGTCATAAATTTTTTCGCTTATGACCTCTTTAGGCAGGTTATCTTCCGAGCTTTTTTTGATTAAATTTTCAACTTTACTTCTTAGACTCATCTTTATTAATCCTTGCGGTTACATCTTTGTATTTAACACAATATTTAACACCTGTTACTTTTTCGATCCATTGACCAACTTCTTCAGTACAGACTGGCGTATAAGCTGTTCTTCTATCCGCCTCTTTAAGTGGTTTAGAACCCTCATTAAGTTCCACACTCCAAACAATAGCTTGATTTATTCCTATTAACTCTTCATTTGAATTATATACAGCGCCTCCAGACATACCAGCCCAAACGGGTGCATTTGTTAATCCAACTGTACAGTTATTTACAGTCAAGTATTGTAAGAACTCTCCCTCGCTTTTAGCGGGGATAGCCAAAAAGCTTCCATACCCTTTGTGTGTAACTTTCTCTTCTTCATTCACTAGTTTGAATTTTACTGGAGTGTCAATTTCGCCTTTATCCTTAATTAGAGCAATATCGCACAACGGGTGTTCATAAACATCATCAAACATTATAAAAAATGCGTTATGTTTTGCTGTCAGAAGCCAGTTTTCATCAATTCTTACTGCACTACCTTGCATTGCTAATACACCTGGCACACCCAAAAACTTAAGATCAACATTATCCATTTCTGTAGTTGGTGTAACTAAGCCATTACCTGCACAGCCTGTAAGCATAAGACTTGAAATGAGAGGTATAGTATTTATTACATTTCTTATTCTTTTATTAATTTTCATAATCAGACTTTTTATTGTTTATTTTTAATCCGATTATATTCGTAAAATCTCATATTAAAAGCTTTTTCTTGTTATTTTTTAATCGCTTAAATATTGTCTGGATAATATCCTTTCATGCTTTTAACTGAACCCTTTATTTTCAACAAGTTATTTGGTAAGTTAGAATTCTAAATAAAAAAATGAGCTAAACAATGCGACGAAAACGTAAAAAGAACTATCCTCTTTCAGGTGGTTATTATATTAATAAAGAAAATGATTCTCAGTTTAAGGTCAGAACCGTACTCTTCCACAAGCTATATGGTGTGTTTATCGACAACAACAAGATCCTCATAGAAGAAACACTAACTGACGGAACCATCGACCATGTTGGTGAATTTACAACTTCAGATTTTCTCAATCAGCTAACACCTTCAATCCCAATTGAGTCTTCCTTCAATAATCCTCAAATTACAATGGCAGTACACCTTGCTATTCATGGAATCCTTAGCGGTAAAGACTCACCTGAACGCATTGAGGGTTGGGTATGAAAAAGCCGCTCTAAGAGCGGCTCAAATCCAATAGCTTACGCTTTTTCATTGTAGAGTTTTCTTGATATTCCATCGGGAAACTGAGAAAGGAAAATAGATTCTTCTTCAGCAACTTTACATAACCCAAGCTCATGCTGAGTACTGAGGAACTCATCAGGATCGTACTTTAAAACGTGTGTTAACGGTGTATAGTGGTATGACTTTTCACCCTTAATGATGCCAACAGCATGAGTTCTTTCAATATTCATATCCTGAACATCCACCACCGCAACCTGAGGAAGAAATTGTCTGTTGTGAGCGTGGTCATTGAACTCAATTTTGAATTCATGCCCTTTATTGATGCTCTGTACGTGGTAAACAACAATGTCCTTTCGTGTAAACATTAAGTCTGAAAGGCTTAGATACGAACTTTCTAGATGTACGAGTGTTCCATACGCATAACGTAAATCTGGATTATTCAACCTAATCGTTATCGAACGGTTTTTCTCATCAATATTTGAGACCAAAAAAAGGTTAGGAATATCATAATTATCTGCATACTTAATGATTTCTTCTGAGGCTTCTTTTAGACGATCAATGGATTCGTCAACAGCGGGATACCAGGATATCATTTCGATATACTTCAGGATTTCACCTTTAGCACTGTTATCAATTTCCCCAAGTAGCGTTCTCTTGATCGAGTCCCTAATGTTGCGCCATTCTGAATTGGATTCCGCACAAAAACAGTCCATGAAAATTGGGGCTTCATGCTTTTTAGCATCAGTACTCAAATCGTTGAACGATCCAAATTTCAAGCCAACAGCAATACGATCTTGCAGCTCATTTAACTTTAGGGTTAACAATGGTTCATATTGATGAAATTTGATTGCTTTTCTAAGTAGTTGAATACCACGTTTCAATGCAGGGATTTGAGAAGTTGAGTAGGATTTACGCATTTCAATACCTTTTAGCTATGCGCGGCATTTTGATTTATACAGTTGCTAAGGAAACCGAAAGCCGCTAAATAAAAGATATAAAACGACCATTTAATGAACTTTGTATTCGCTATCATTTACTGACACCTTAACGCTAGACTTGTTCTAAAGCCTGTGATCATAATATAATGTAACAATCAAAAGTCAACACAAAGAAAGAATAAAATGAATGAAATCAAGAGGATTATTGATGAATTTGGGAATAACCAATCAATTTCATTAAGAAAATTAGAGTTAATCTTATACTTATATGATTGGTATTCATGCTTAAAAAACGGGGTTAAGCGCACCGATATTGAGTGGGAATATGAGCATGGAAGTATTAAATCAAACCTAAAAGATGTATTACTTCGAAGTTGTTTAGGCGCTCAATTCACTATTAGGATTTACTCCGAATTGAGTAAGCTTGGTACAGTCTCATATGTAGAAATTGGCACTAGCGAAAACACTGCTGAATTTGACAACGTTCTTTATTATTTGTCGCAAAAATTAAAACACGCACTATTCAATGATATTGTTCATCTTGTAGAAAGTTCATACCCACTAAACTCCCCAACAATATATAAGAAGTTAAATCTACCCTTGTTGGCATCAGAGTTTAGAGAGGCTATCAAGCCTGCATAGAGCAGGCTTGTTATATCAAAAATGTGAAACTTAGTGTTCTTCTCCGCATGGGCAAGAATACCATTCCTCTTTATCAGGAGTCATATCAGCATCAACTTCCATCTTGTCTGAAAGGAACATTGCGGCTTCAATCATAATGTCTGCTACTGAAGGTTTATGTTCAACTGCATAATCACCATGAGCTGCTACTGCGGCTTTATAAGATGGCAAGTGTGTCCAGAGATCGTATCCAGCATTCTCCTGACGTTCAATGTCTTTTGCCAAATCAGAAAATAATTTCTTAGCTTCCTGACCAGATTCGGCAAGTCTTTTAACAGTATCTACATTTTTCATTATGTAATCCTTAGCAACTTTTAAGTTCAGGAGGGAGATTCGCTATGACAGCTTGTTCTCTTCCATGTACGGTGCTCAGATCAAACTTCGGTCTTTTTGAAAGCTCCGCAATTTGATCCTGTTGAATACAGTACAGCTCTGCAAGCTCTTTTACAATATCCTCAAGATTTTCTGATTTCAATTGACAATTCAATGAGTTGTCTTCAGCTCTTGAGATCGTTATTTTGTCTGTGTTTAAAACTATGCTCTGTAATTTTGCGATTGTAATTGAAGACATTTATTACCCCTTAATTATTTATGCTTTCTACGTTTTTTAGTTCCTGGTCTTGTTTTGAACGATTTACCATCAAAACCTTTTGCATCTCTCAAGTGCTCATCTGCAATTTGAATAATTTCTTCCTGAGTTGAACCTAGAACTCCACAGCAAAACATCTCAATCTCTTGGTAAGCCTGCTGAGGGTAAAATTGCTTTTGGAATTGTAGTAATCTCAGGTTTGTATTGGTTTCAATATTCAATGAGCATGACTGAAAATTATAGTTAATTCGATGTACTTTTAGGTATGGCGTATTGTAGTTTACAAGCAATTGGCGATAAAAATCACTATCATTTGTAGGTTTAAAAGCATTGAAAATTCGCTCAATGATGTCAAACCAATATGCTTCACCATAATCTGTATTCTTGAAAGCGCCTAGATTGCTCATATTGGTGATAAATCGCTTTGCCGACACAGAATCGTAAAAGGTTAGATAAGGCATTTCTCGCTCTGATTTAACGCCATTTAGCGACATGTATTCAATGACCTTTTCTAATCCAGTTCTAGCAGTATTGAATTGATGGAATGCTTCACTACAGAATGTGATTAAAGGGTAATTCTTTCCACAAAAAATCAAAACTCCAACATCAATAAATGGATCTGAGTATCTAGTACCCCAAGCATTACGTCTTGAGATGTCGCGGAAAATTTTCCTAAGTTCCTTTGCTTCAAGTTGCAGTAACTTGTCGATAACCTCAATCGCTGAATCTTCCTGTAGCAGGTGCGTTTTCTTATTACGTGCAAAGACGTAGTTATCATCTGACTGACCAAAAGCTGTACAAGAATCGTAATAATCACTATCTTTAGAAATAATTTTCATTTTTACATTCCTTATTTATTGTTCTTATTATACATAGCTAACACTAGTCGTCAATTTGTTTTACAAATAAAAACCCTCTTGTTTTAAGAGGGTTTGATGTTTAATTCTCTATCTTAAAAGGAACTTTTAGAGACTTTGCAGTTTGAGCAACATGAGAAAGCGGAGTTCCATTTCTCACTATGATTGCAGAAGCGTTCATGCAATCCATCATATATGAGATAGGTATAAAATCATCTTTAATCACTGCCTTTGCCTGATCATTTTCTGAAAGCATTAAGAACTCATCAACAGAATATGTTTCACCAGAAAATGAACCTTCTACTACGACTATCATTTCATTCATATTATTAGTTTCAGTGGTATCTTCAATGAAGATTTTTTCATCCAGTTGTGAAATTGTACTACCAGCTACTCGACTAATATCTGTAAACTCTGAGCAAAGTTCATTTCTCAGCCTAATCAAAGCAATAGATACGATTAAGTGCAATACATCTTTATATGTTGTGGAACTCAAGTTACTATTTTCTGTACTTACTTGTACAGGCTTATCAGCGAGATCATATCCTGGCAATTCACCAAACTTAGAAACCGCACTGGTAACGCAATTCAGTATGATACTGTCGCGAACTGTTTCAAAGAGTATACTGCTACCACTAAAGTACAAAGTTATGATTGGATCAATAATCTGTTTAATCAAATTAACCTTAGCATTTATAGTGATCGAGTTAGACAGGTCAATTTCAGACAATTCTTTAGTGATCGCGACAAGACGGGTTTGTGTCGCAATATAGCTTAAACTTTGGTTAGGCTCGACAACCTTAAGCATGGACATGCTTCCCTTTGCCAAGACAATCCTACCTTCACTCAGGCTGCTCAATACAGATGCACCTAAAATAGAAGAACTCTCATTAAATACAACAGAGTATCGACCATTCAATGCATTACGCGTCTGTTCGTGAGAATAATCTACACATTGATGTCTAACTTGAAAAATCTCAATTTTTCCAAATCTGGTAATGCCAAACTCAACTATTACTGGAACACCTTCAATAGCTTCGATTTCTTTCAGTTTTTTGAGTAATCTAGCCTTTGTAATTTTTGAATCTGACCAATTCTTGCAGTTACCTTCCCTATCTATTTCATAGTAAGAGCTAGAAGTTCCCAGCGTAACCGAATCATTAGCGCCCAAGGATATGCCAACTAACCCTATGTTTGTACCAATTGACTGCATTACACCTTTCAGCGTTGTCTCCACATAAGGAACAAGCCAGAATTGGATATCATCTTGCTTTAGCAAGATGTTTGCATCCTTAATAGCGGCTTCATAGACTTTCATTGCGTCTTCTTTTCCGCTTATCAAGTAACTTTCAAATTTTCCAGAAACGTCCATTTCTTCTTTAGTTAAATGATTAGATCTCAACAGATATTTTTTGTTTTTTATATGTCGAAGTAAGTCCTCCTTGTTTTCAATTATCCAGCCAGCTTTACAGTTTGTAAGATGCTTTACTGTTAAAAGATATTTCTCACCTATACGAGCCTTATCTTCTTTAATTTTCTTACAGCTAAATGCAATGGCAAGAACACCACCTATTGAATAGAATGAAAGCACGTAATTAATCATACTACTTACACTTATGAAGCTATAAGCTAGCCAGTACGCGATCAGAGAAAATATCGCATATTTGCACTTATCTGTGGTCACATAAATGTACGTTGCTAACAGTGGTGCAGCAAATAACACACCAAAAATCTCTAAATCTATCAACTTAGGATTCAAGTGGAAAAAGTTGACAAGAATGTATGAAATTACAATAAAACCAACACTTGATGTTTTAGAAACATTTCCGTTTTTAGAGACCGATAAAGCACCAAAAATCAGGCTGACAACTATCAACGCATAAATATTAATCTCTCTGTCTTTATCTAAAAACTCATAGTTTATAGCTGATAGTAGCTTAGTTAACGGTTGAAGAATATTGTCATCGTAACTAGCTATATGCTCACCATTTATAACTGACCTCTCAAATGCTCCAAAGTACATAGAGTAATGGTAAGTGAATCCCTTGAATTTAAATCCATTGTCAGCAAGATTCTTAGCTAAAAGTTTTCCTAATAATGAACTGAACAGATCATGCGAGGCTATTACCAATTTATCATTTTTGTATCTTTTCAATGGTTCAAGGTTAACTAGCAAAGAACCATTTAAACTGAAAATGTTTAGTTTCGATGCGTTGATAGAATTGTCTCTACCCATTGTGTCAACGCATTGCTCAGTAAAACAAATGTAAGTAAAATAATCAAAATTGCTATAGCTTCTAGCATGAATCTCTATGGGTGAATAATATCTATTTTCATTTATATGTGAT
The DNA here is from genome assembly GCF_033339635.1 of Vibrio sp. 2092. Taxonomy (NCBI): domain Bacteria; kingdom Pseudomonadati; phylum Pseudomonadota; class Gammaproteobacteria; order Vibrionales; family Vibrionaceae; genus Vibrio; species Vibrio sp. 2092. Next base: position 537,055 of record NZ_JAWOUY010000001.1, read on the forward strand.
TTCGTTACAACAGGGTCATCACTTCTTAATGAAATCTCACGGATTAATTCAGAATTGCTTGTAACATAAAAATCCTTAACCCCTGTTTGCTCTGAAAGAATATTCAGTAAACCATTCTTATAATTGTAAAAACTCTCAGAACTTGAAAAGTTATCATTTTTATTTATTAGAACAATCGTTTTTTTGTTTCGATTAATCCTGGTAGATATTGAAGACCAGTATTTATCTCCATACGCGTAAGCTAGATCTACATCTAAATAAATCATATCTTCTTTATATATCTGAGAAATAGAAGAAATGAATCGAGAGGCTACAACAATATTAAAATCATCGAGAAGCTTTGCTCTTCTCGCATTAAATTTCTCAATAATCGGAAAATCATAATCTTCAAAGTCATATTCTCTGAAATTTTTGGCGCAAGTTTTTTGCTCACAATTAAATGTTGCCAACTCAGGCTTAACTAACATAACTTTGGTATTTGCATTCTTAGCCACCTTCTCACCGAAATCGAGTAAGGTTTGATAGGAGTGCGATCTTAATAATACATAGTCAAACTTATTAGCATTAATGTAATCAATAGCTTTGTCGTACTCAGCGTAACCATATGTATTATTGTTATTTAAGTAAATATTTCGGACATCTTGAATTTTTATTAAGCTTACTCGCTTACCAGAGTTGATGACTTCAGGAACCATTGCAATAGGTAAGAATCTGTCGGAGTTGATTTGAACACTTTCACTTGATTCGAAATATTTTTGCTTTAAGCTGAATTTTTCTACTCTATGATCGACTACGTTTTCAAAGATGAAATACGTAAGTAGCACCAACATTCCAACCATTGCAAAAAGCATGTGTTTCTTATTTCTTATACCCACCCCACCAGAAACAATAGCAAGAAGTATTGGAACTAAATAGCCAATGCTGTTGATCGCCATAATCGGAAATGCGGAAGCGTTAAAGCTTACTGCCAATAGAGAGCTTCCTGCAATGACCTTGCGTAAGATTGTATTCATAAGTTGATAATTTATTTATTGATATTTAAATAGGAATTCAACGAAATATAACACAAAAATTCATAAAAAAAGAGGGCATAAAGCCCTCAATCTCAATATTATCTTTTTTCTGCTTACTTTTTCTTTCTGCGACTGTAAGCGGTTGCTCCTAAAGCAATCAGAACACCTAGACCAAAACTGCCACCAGATTTATCTCCTGAATCACCATTACCGTCTGTAGCATTGTCGTCATCATCACCGACAAAGTCTGGGTCTTCTCCTGAGTTACCACCCACTTCACCCTTGTCAGTGTATGAAGGCATATTCTCATCAGCAAGAGGATCATAGCTAAACACGGTCATTTGAGCTAATTGGTTAACTACATATTCTTCACCAATCTCAGCAGTGATTGTGTTTTTAATCCAGTCTACATAGTCAGCAATATTAGTAAATTCAGAGTAGTTATTGTTGTCACAGTTATCCTTACCGATAGAGGCAATGCCAGCTAGTCGCAGACCTTTGTTGTTATCCCCTGCATTACTTGGGTTTTTCCAAATTAGTGGAGCGCCAAGATCTCCGTAACACATGCCTTGTGTGTATTCAGGATGTGGAGTAGTACCACAATGTGTCAAGCGAGTATTGTAACCATCACACTTATCATTTGGCACACCAGATAGGTAATCACGCTTTAAAGCGCCATCTAGCGAGCCTTGATAACCAGTTGTTACAAACAACGGTAAACGTTCCTGGTTCTCTACCCAGAAATCTGATTTTTGCTGCGTTAAAACATTTTCATCTTCGTCAGCGGTCATTAATTGAATTACACCGTTCATTGGGAAGCTGCTTTCATTGAACTTGACCAGTGCAATATCGTTTGCATCAGCAGGGTTTCCAGTAGCGCTTGAGTGTACGAAGAACTTATCGATATTTAGTGTTGCTAGACCCTCACCATCATAATCTGGGAATGATACTTGAACACTTTCGATGTCATTCTTATCAAGACCCTTTGACACATCAAAGAAACACTGAGCAGATGTTACAGCCCACTGAGTGTCAATGATTGCACCGCCACATACTTTTGCTTCTTCAACGCCATTCATTGTAGTGATTACCTTAACTTGCCAAGGGTAATTACTTTCAAGAACTTCAACACCGCCAGTAGTGACTTGTTCTGTTCCATTAGTGGTGCTTGCTAAAGCAAGAGGGCTTGATACAGCAGTCATTGCAAGAATAGCAGATAGTAACTTTTTACTTTTCATAAAAACTCCGTTACGGCGTTAAAGCCTTGATAAACTCATTAAAATCAGAATGTTAATCACTTTGTATGTTTCGAATTATACACTTACAGGATTGAGCGTCAATAATATTTGCTGAAATAAAATCAATTTCAAAAGTTAATTTGATTTGAATCAATTTCTTGTTTGGTTGCTAACTTTATATTTTATTTTATTAACTATTTTATAGCGGCATGTTACAATATTATAAAAATAATATTGGAAACGGCAATGAACGTCATAAATCGCTTACAAACTGATTTTTCAGGTTTTTTTGATGAAATAAGTGAGTCACACATTAGACTAAGAAGTGGCCTAGAAATAAAACTTACTGATTCGGTACGGAAGTCCTTTGAGGATATTTTTAATTCAAATTCTAAAATGGAAAAGGTCAAAACCATTCTGAATATGGAGAAAGTCACTTATCCCGATGGAAATCCATTCGTAAACGGTGAAGACAGACTCTTAGTTCCATTGAGCAGTAAATCTAAACTAAAAGAGATAACAACACACTCTCCAGAATCCGTAATAGGCTATATAGCCACAGATGATTGGAGCAACAACGATTTAGAATGCGCCTATGTGTATGACAACAACCTGGATACCCTAGTCCATCAACGCAGATTTGATATGCTGGGGGGAGTACAAACTGTTGACGCATACCTTAACACCCCAACGACAGTGGGTAAAATAGCATTTACCAATGATTTAGTCTCAATGGAAGACAAGCTTAATAGCTTTAACTCGTCACTTCCTGACCCAATACCTAACTTCAAGTTTGGAGATGTTCTTGTAATGCCTCTAAGGGATGGGTACAGAGCTGAGGTAACAAAACAATCTAAATTCTACAATGACCAGGAAACCGTTGAATACATAATCAATGTCATTACACCAAAAGAGGAAATATTCAGTTCTATCATAATCGAAGAAGATCCAAGTTTTCTAATAGGATTAAGAGATGGACATGAACCTGTTGAAAATATGCTTCCTGAGCACACGAGTAAAGTAACTGGCTTGAAAACAAAACCCATACGATTTCATGAGTTTACATCTGAAAAACTCCAAGATTCAATCATGAGTATGATGACTAGACAGGAGCCAATTTCCTTTTTATCTAAAGACGGTAGTTTTGAGGTAATCATCGGGAACTCTATGCCACCGCTTGGGGTTAACTACTACCCATTAAGTGTTGATATTATGATCCGAGATATTGGTAATCATAGATTCAATAAAGTATCCAGTGGACACGTAAATTATGAGAACCTTATGATATTGTTAAGAGATGGTAAATCAGCATTAAATGATACTCTTACGGAATATGATGAAGAGTACGTCGATAAAACTGAGTCATACGGTTTTCAGAAAGGAACAGATGGAGAGATATTGATCGGTTTGACTTTAGAGAGTGGAAACATCATTCAGATAGAGAAGAGAAATCCCGATCCACGGCTGTCTCAGGGGATTGATTTTTAATCAGTTTAAGCAGGCTTTGCCTGCTTTATTTTTTTATTGATATTTAAAACATCTAATGTATCATGGTAAAAAATAAATAATTAAATAATTAAAAACTTTTTATGAATGATATAATAAAAAGATTGCGATCTGAGTTCGGCATATATCGACAATCTCCTGTGGGAAAAAGGATAGGTTACAATTTTTGGTTTCATGTCTCTTATGCAGACTGCTTTGGTGTTGAAATTGAGAAATTCTTAAATTCACCCAAAATTGATTTCATGCCGACAATAATCAAAATTAACAATAAAACAAATGCAATATCATTAATTCAATGCGATGAATTTGACAGTCAAGATTGCCCTGTAATTGGCAAGGTTTTAACCTTCAAACAAGACGGATCTTGTAAGCTAACTAAGCAAAGCGAAAATCCTTTTATCTACCATCATAAATGGCTTTTTGTAGCCGATGAGTACAATGGCTTTGACATAAATAAATCAAAATTGTACTCATATATATGGAAGTCCCTATTAGGTGTTGATCCGTCAGTATCCAGCATAATAGGCAGATATGACTGTTGGTGTGAAATCTTAAAAAAACACAAAATAGAAAATTTAACAAAACTCTGGCTTGACTGTGACCAAAAAGTATCATCAAAAAAAACATCTATGAATTCGAGAAATAAACCGAAAATATTTGGACTTGGGTGTGATTTGGGATTGTTTAGAGATAACACTGTCAACTTGGATATAGGGGGCGGTAAGTTTGAGACAGGTACAACGTTTCTATCTAAGATTGGAGTAACAAACTTAATTATCGATCCGTTTAACCGCCCTGTAATTGATAACGCAAATGCCATTATTCAATCCAAAAAACACGGTGTTGACACAGTTACAATTAGCAACGTGCTTAATGTAATAATTGAAGATACTGTGAAGCTAAAACTTATAGAACAAGCATTCGACGCTTTAAATGATGACGGAACGCTTTTGGTTACATGCTATGAAGGAAATCGCAGTGGTGTTGGTTGCTTTTCTTCTAAAGATAGCTGGCAGGAAAACAAAAAAACTGCTGAATACTTGCCTCTCATAAGTAAGATTTTTCCGAAATCTCACATTAAAAAGGGGCTAATCATAGCTAAAAAGTGAGCCTCAATTGAGGCTCATTTATCATCATAAATCATAGTCGAATAGAAGATTATAGTCGTGCGTATATATTACGGATTTTAGAATACATATTTCTTTTTCATTGACGCAGTCAAGTTGTAAAAGTGACTCGTAAATACTCATAAGAACATCACTGGTCTCAAGAGCTGTTAATTCAATCAGACCATTTTTATCTGTGCTTCGATAGACTTCAAAATCATCAGACGAATATTTGTCAGCAATGATTAGTGGAATGTAGAGTTTAATGTTATCGAGCAGCGTTTTCATGAAATTGCTTCTATTCGTCGCAATCTCTATTGTTTCTAGACTATAAAATAACTCATTCAAAGACTCATGAGAACAATGTGAAATGGATTTAGAAATAATTGATTTAGCTTGCTTTATTAAGTATTTAGAACGTGTTGATTGAATTGCTAATTCAGAGATTCGCTCATAAGATTCTTTTAATGCGATTAAGATTTTATCTTCTGAGTCAATGAGTGCATACTTAATATTGCGGGAAAGTTTTGATGCTAAGACGCTATATTGTTCTTCTTTGTGCATTAATAGATCAATGTTCTTCTGAGTATATCCGACTTTATCATTACTTATTTGAGCACCATAAACCTTTGAAATAGCATTAAGTTCCCTTATTACCTTAGCTTCCAACTCAGAAATTTTATATATAACATCTGTTTTAAAAAACTTACCCTCTGGTTTGTATGCTTTTATTGTTTCTATTAAGTTCAGTTCGGCTTGTTCTATTACCTGGCTCACTAAGCATTTCGAGTTCACATCAATTTTTGTAAGTCGAAAGTCTGACTCATGAAGATGGAATGATTTGGATAGCGCAATAAATTGACTAATTTTACTGTTCATAGTGTTTTTACCTTTATTTATTATTGTTATTTGCAACTTCGATAGTAACAATTACTGGTTTAAAGGTAAAACCAAAAACACGATATTGAATTTAACAACTCATAAATTAGCCAGTTAATAAAATAATTAATAAAAAGTGTTGTATTATTTTAAAAATACTTGTATATTTTATTTAATGTATATCGGAACGCGGTTACATTTCTTTGTTATTTCATTTCTTTTCCTAGAGTGGGTCTTGTTGCTTAGCAGCAAGACTTTACTCTTTCTAAATGACTAAATATTCAATTCCTTGCACAGTGATAAGAGACGTATTTATCTGAAATCTTTATCAGAATTGCCCAGTTTCCTTTACATGCATGATAAACAAAGAACGTTTGACCATTAAATTGTTTAGGCATATACTCGATGATTATCAACTCATATCAAACAAGGGTATATGATGATTTTGCATACATATGATCTCCTACGGAGTATACATGCTGTTAACGCAGCGTCTAAAGCAACTCTCAAGAACCCTTCCGAGATGACTGGTTTTCATAGAAAAGCAATCCAGCTAATGGATGAGCTAGGCATCGACTTCAATGACTTATACACATTGAAAAATCGAGGGATTGCTTTCGCATTACAGGAAGGGATACTTCAATACCTATATCATCACAATAGCAAGCCTGTATACGCTGGTGTAGAGGATGGGTTTAAGTTTTTCTTTCATACCCCAACGGAAATGACACCAGATCCAAAATTGGACTTTGATGAAAACCTACACTTGAATCTGATTGAAAATCAACAGAACAACACATTTACCCCTGTGTCTTTGATAACTGCTATCAAAAACCTACAAAGCCTGCCTTCTGGACGAAGCAATACGTCAATGGACGATTTCAAACCAAATCCAGTCCGATACGAAGGTCAAGGTAAGCATAATATTGAAGCCGTAAATAAAAAGGTCATCAAAGAATATAAGGTAAATGGATTTAGTTTTTCTCAATTACTTGAGGAAAATGAGCTTGAACCAAACAGTTTCTACTCGGGGGAAACGAAACCTGGTCTTTATGGTCAGCATAGAGCGGGTCAGATCAGGAACAGAAAGTATAACTATTGATAAATTGAGCCTGCTAAGCAGGCTCTTTTATTAGAACCAGATGTACTGATTCACTTTGTCGAATTCAACATTGAAAACAAAGCCTTCGGATGTTGAGACTTCTACAGCCAGAACAGGATCTATAATGTAATCCCCTATTACTATCCATTTTCTGTCTATAAGTCCCATTTCCGTTATAACTTTTCCGCTAACAATTTTCGTTACACTTAACAGTTCGAGACTTAGTGATTTCTTGAGATTATATCCAATTATCTCTGCTGCATTCTCTGCAACAATATCTTGTGCGTTTTTAATGATATTAATTGTTAATTCTTCTAGCTTCTTTTTCATGCTCTTTCCTAAAATAGAAAAGCGCCAGCGGTTAACTGGCGCTCTGATTTTAAATAATAAAATTAGTACAGAAATAGCTTATCAAGTTGATCAACTGTTAGGGCTTCGTTATAGAAACCTTCTAGTTGAGCTTCTTTGCCATTTTCATAGATATAATTAGGCGATTCACTATCTGCACCTGAACCAACCAATCTATAAACAGGGTAGTATTTAAACATTTCATCACGATTGAAGATCCCTACTTTGCGTTTTATGGCATATACAAATCCTGACAATTCATAGCTATTTGCTGTTTTAAGAGTTGATGGCTGATTACTCGGGAACACTGGATTACAGTCAATTTCGTTGTTGTGATACAATCCCGAATTATTAGTCAATTTTTCACAGCTACTAAACTCACGGAAAACATGATAGTTATATGAGTTTCGTGGAGCTTTATCATTCGATTTAGCTGTCTTAACTACTTTATGGTTTACTACCTTAGTAGTATTTACTCCACTATCTAATTGCTCATTCTCAATATAGCTTCTAACTTTTCCAAGATCTGTTTCTTTTACTTTTACGTCATATGGAAAGAAGTCCACCTCTTTACCATAGAACTTGCTCAACATCTGTTCAAAATTCATTCCGTGTTTCTTGTAAAAATAGAATCCAGAATCTTTTGTACTTTGTTGACTTGCATGATAGTAAATACCATTTACACCCTTTTTCTTATAAATAGGGAAATAGTAATGATGTTCTTCATTTGATACTTGCCCTCTCATGAAAACCATAACAAAGCCTGATTTTAGCATTGTAGGATCATTTGAGAGTGAGTCCGAACCTTCAATTTCTACATTACATGAACCACCAATTCGACCAAATTCTTTGCCAAATGATTTGTAGCAATCTTCGATTTCATTGAATAGATAGAAGTTAAATGTTTTACGATCACTGAAAGCAAATTTCGTTTTTGAGTCTGCAATAACAATATCTACTGGCTTAACAATCTGTGGAGATACAGAAGGCTTCTTAGTTTCAGCTTTTAACTCAGTTATTTCAGGCTTAATCTCTTCAGATTGAACTTTGCTATTCAGCTTTTCATCGTTCTCAGGTTTGTCAAAGAGGGTGTTGATAAATAACCCAAGAATCACTGCTAAAATGCTGGTTGCTGCAACAGAAGCGATTACCTTCCCCTTACCCTTAAAAATCAATCTTCCAAGGATATCGTGTGATTGTTTCTCCCCCTCTATTAATCTTAGAGGGATGAGTAAAACCCAAATAATAAATAATGCGAAATTCATTGTAGCTCCATTTATTTCATCATTAATAACTTAATACATTTCAAATTAGCTAAAACATTTTTTTGTTCTTCGCTTAATTCAAATTCAGAAATGACAATGTATTCAGTGTCAGGCTCCAGGGATTCCGTAATTGAATTGACATCATCAGGATTGGTTAGGACAAGAAGGTGTTGAGTACATTGAGATACCTTAACACCATGCTTCACACCAAGCTTATACAGTTTGTAAAGCTCATTGCAGCTATACCCTACACCCACCTGAACTTCTTCATGAGCGCCTGAAACTATTGCATTAGCAGCCTCAGCTTTCTCGTTCATATTAAAACGTTTCATGATTAACCTTTTTTTATTCTTTTTAATAAAATCTTTGATGAGCAGATGACCATCTTTACAATGAAAATTGATGAAAAGAGTGTGATAAAAGCTAGCCAGATGATGCATTTCAAAGGAAAAATCAGTTGCTTAGTGTTCATGACTATTTAAGCCCTTGCAAAAGCAAGGGCTATACCTTTATTTATTCTTTATCAGCAGATTCAGGCATTTCTTCAACTTCACCTTCTGAATTAGAAGATTTTTGTGCTTTCTGAAGTTGCGATGCTACTTTAGCTTGCAATCCCATTTCATTTGAAGCTTGGCTTGTACCCAATAGAACTAGGTTGCCATAACGTGCTGCTGTTGTAACAGAGTCGCGAGCATCCATCGCTTCCATTGACATCATCAGCATATTAATCTCTGATGCGTCAGTTGTTGACTCTTTGAACTTCTTCAGGTTATCTACACATACCTGAGCGTAAGATTCTCTCGATTTAACAGCAGCTTTGGTACGCTCTTCAAGCGCTCCAGCATCTGCGCGAGCATCAGCCATTTTAAGTTCGAATTTAGCATCTTTTTCAATTTTTGCCGCTTCTAGTGTGCGCTTAGCAGCTACGACACGGTTTGAAGCATCACGCACTTCAGGTGGTAGTTTAGGATCATCAATTTTAACATCTGTGATCTCATATCCGTACTGATTGTAGTTTTTGTTCAGTTTGTCGATTAGATTCTTGGTCATTGCACCTTTACTGCTGTAAATTTCTTTTGTTTCCAAGGAATCACATTCGGAACAAGTCATTTGACGCAAATCAGACTTGATCAAGGATTCAGGATCGTCAAGGTCATAGCAAGCCTCTTGCATTTTATTCTTCATCACGCGAACTGAAGCGTTAACCGTCATCCCAAGGACAACTTCATCTGCTGTTTTGACAGAACAATCTTCTTTGATTTGGAAAATGTCAAAAGACACATTGTCAGCAACACCATGAATTGGAGCTGGAAGTTTAAAATAAATGCCTGGCTCAGAGATTTCACGGACAATTCGACCACCAAAGAAGTTGATTAACACACCTTGCTTTGGTTTTACAATCACGATCATTGTGGATAGAAGTGCTAAGACAGCAACACCAATTGCGCCAAACATCAAAATATTAGATAGTGTATCCATTTTATTTCCTTTATTTAATTGATTAAATTTTGTATCCCAGTGTTATCACAAGGTTTTTCATTTGATTTGGTCGCATATTATAGGTCAGACTACATCATGTCAATATTTTTTATAAACATAAAAAAAGGAGGCTTAAGCCTCCTAAAGTAATAGTTACTCTTATACAAAGAGCTTGGTTTTGAATAACTCAATCTCACGATTTGCTGACTCATCGCTATCAGAGCCATGTACGGAGTTTTCACTTTTAGTTTGAGCGTACTTAGCTCTCAACGTACCAGATTCTGCTTCTAGTGGGTTCGTAGCACCCATAAGACCACGGTATTTTAAAACAGCGTTTTCAGCTTCAATCACATACCCTACAACTTCGCCACTAGTCATGAATTCAATAAGTTCACCAAAGAAAGGCTTTTCCTTATGTTCCGCATAGAACGTTTCCGCAGCATGTTTGGTCATAACACCACGCTTTAGTGCAACGAGCTTAAAGCCAGCATTTAAGATATCGGCTAGGATCGCAGAATCAAGATTTTCTTTTGTTGCATTTGGCTTAATCAAGCCGAAAGTTAAGGTACTTTTCATAGTTTTCACTTTTTATTACTTATTTAAATTACGTTTTGATGTTATATCTTTTGATCTAAAGGATCAATCCATTGAGTCGATATACGTAGGAATCAATGTTTAAGTGATTCATATTTAGGCAATCAAAGCGAATTCTGCACTTCTTTCTCTAAAATTTTACTTTGAATTTCGCCACCATCACCAAATAGAAGGTCATGTTGCTTATTCAATACACTTACGAAATCAAAGTTGCTTCCTTGTTCATAACCACAGATCTTTAGTCCATTTTCCTTAAGAACTCCAACCAGCGAAGGTGATACATTCTTTGGAACAATCGCAACAGAGAAATCGTTTAATCGAATAGGATTACTCATTTTTAACTCGAAGTAGGTATACGGAGCAACAATTAGACTATTTCTTAAATCATCGATTCTAGTTATAAGTTCATGCGGCAACTGGTCAACGAAAAAGCTTTCACTTAGTTCATCGTTAACTTCACACCGCGATTGAACAAGTGCTTCTGTAGCTGCATTATTGTAAATTGATGACACATTTCCATTAGGATCTTTGAATTTGTAGTAAGCAGCTAATTCTTCGATTATCGCACTCAGTTCATCTTTAAGGCTCATGAAATACTCAGTTACTTCTTCTTCAGATTTTAACTGGTCTATGTGATTCTCGATTTCTTCTAGAGAGTGTAATCGCTCTTTTACTGATGCAGCAATCTTAACTATCGAAGTAGAAAACAAACTATCACATGTAATCAATTTTCTATTCATTTCTTTTGACAGGTTGTCTAGAGTCGCTAACTCTCTTTCTACTCCGTAGATCTCATCATGCGAAATATCTTCTTTGTCGTAATCTACATCATGCTCAGATGTTTTAAAGAAAAAGGCTTTTCCAAAGCCAGGCTCAATTGTCTTTGATACCCAGTCTTCAAAAGTTCCGCGTGGCACATGATTTTTGAAGTATTCCTCAAGATCGCTTATGTATTTCGACTCGTCAATTGAAGGTGTTCTTCTAAGGTGTTCTTTTAAATCATTCCTTGCATTGTCAAAATAGCTTACATAGAGCTTTGGAATCCCGTCATCAAAGTATATGCTGTTTTCTATGAATGCGTTTAACTTCCTAAGTTCAATCCTGTTTTTTCTTGAGTTTCCATCGCTTCCACCTGTACTGCTTAGCATTTTCATTTTTAACTGCACGTCAGCCAGAAGGAGTTTTGATATTTCTTTATTAGCATCATCCTCAGGAAGATCTAAAACATTGTTATCAATGAGAGCTTCAATTGATTCATTAGATAAAAAAGGTATCTTTTTCTCCTTAGGAATCTCCTTAGGCTTACAGGGGTTGTGTATATTTTTCTCTTTCAAATAGAGTAATTTTACAGCAGGATTCTTAACCAACAAGTTTCTTGCTGAAATAGCTCCTTTTAATAACTCAGGATGTATAACTGTTTGGGTTTTATATTTCTCGCCAACATTAACCTGATTTGCTTGCAGGGCTGCATCTAACCGATCATTAAATTGATCCCAGAATGAGTGATTCAATTCAAAAGATACATCTGGAAATACTGAGCTGTACACATCAATAGATGAAGCGTAATTATTGTTGAAATCAATTTTTTTAGGGTCAAGAAGTAGTACGCAAGAGCCATACTTAAAGAACTCTTGGTCTGAAGGGATGAAGCCAAGTGAAGGATTTGGAAGCCCTCCGATTAGGTTTGCGAACTCTAAATCACTTTCTGTTAAAGCGTGTGCTAATGCTATTCTTTTTTTCATTAATAATGACCATTATATTTATTTCTTCTAAAATTATAACATAATGGTCATTGGCAATTAAATAATTAAAGTTCTATAGATAGGCTGGTGCAACCTTCCTCAAGTTGACTTAATACCAAGGTAAAGCAGTCGTTATCGTTCACGTTGAATTCATGCCTTTTTAAGGCTGCGTATCCAAGTAAAATAGACTTTGCATCTCTTACTGTGTTTTTCTCAAGTGCAACATCTACAGCCGCTCTAACTATCATGTTAGGGTTATCTTCGAACTCTTTTACATCTAAAGCAGATATAACTTTTCTGGAGGTTATTTTATTCAAGCTTTCGCCATCAGGACATGCGAATTCTGAAGATATTAAGTGTGATTCATAATCTTCAAAAAGCACTCTAACCATGAAATCATTGTCATTAAGAATACTTACTCGAATATCATCATAATAAACAAAATCAGGGTGTTCTCCAGTTCTATAGTATTTAATAAGATCTTCAAACACAGAATGCCAGTCTGGTGCTTGCGATGATTCAGTAATTACATCAACAGGACATTCTATGAATTCAATTGGAAGTAAAGGAGCATCATCAATATCGCGGTTGATCATAAACAAGTGCTTATGACAAGTGATAGAGTCTTTAGCTATAAGTTTGAGGTATTCATTGGGTTTGCTGCGCTGTAGCTTAAATAAGCTACTTGCAATCATGGATTCAGCTAAATCTTTAAGATCTTTGGTTCCCATCAATACTGACTTGGTATTAATTAAGTTCAGATCTTTCTTGCATTTGCTCGAAGTGTGCTTTTCAATGGCATGGTATTTTGAAAGCAGGCAATCGATGTCGATATCAACTGATGTGCTAACTCTAGCTTCATCTGATGAGTAGATAATCAGATTTAAAATCATAAAAAACATCCCTTTGCTTTCTTGAAAGGGATATTTATATCATAATATTAATCAGTTTCAAGAGTACTCGACTGAAATTTCATTAGTTTTTTCTCTTCTTACAAACTCAATACGTTTTTCAAGTGGGTAACTTTGCGAATATGGTGAAACAATTCCATCATGACCTAGCCAAGACCAAAGACGAGGATTTCCATATCTTGTTATTATTTCTGTTTTGTCATTACTATCTTGTAAATCGTAAACAAGCTCATTTTCCCCTTTGTTATGAAATATCCATAAATCAACGATAAATCTCTTATCTACTACAGCAAAGTAATGTTGATTTTCATCAGTTACGTTTGGATTCGAAACTATAGGGTTGTCGCCTCTGAAAAATCCGTAAACTTCGGCTTCACCTTTAAGCTTGTTTGCGACAAAACACGCACATTTAACACTGTCCGCGATATCATCCCCAGATGATAAGTATTTTGTCGCACTCACATTATCTGAACCTAGCACTGGTTCGCCACGCAAATTGCCAAAATAGATACCTATTGATTCTGGAGATTGAAACTGTTCTTTTAGGAATTTTTTATCCATTTTGTCATCTCCTAATCACACAAAAAATGTGACGAATATCTTTATTTAACTATAGCATGACAAATAAAATATAAAAACTAAGTTGAATATTTTTATAATAATATTCTAGTGATCGGGATCACATTTCTGCTACTTTATGGTAATTTTGATTTGATTTTATTTGCCATATGTTTTTATAGTTTGCGTTTTTTTATAAAAAAACTAAATCGTGAATTTTTTATCTTTTTAACTCAAGCTATTGATTTAACTCTACTAATAGAAATCAGGCTAAGTTTTGTTTTTATATTTATGTGATTATTAATTTAATTATAACTTTATTTATAAGAGTAAGCCAGATATGTTACAGCAATGTTAACGGCGAGTTTCAGTTAAATTTTACTTGATTTTCTATGTTTTTAGTTATACATTGATAAAAAATTAAGTAATGATAATTTATTAAACTTAATTTGTTTTTATTTACTATTAATTTATAGGTTCACAAATGAAGAAAGTATTACTTACATTGGCTGTCTCTGCCGCATTCTCATCACAAGCTTTTTCAGCAACAACCTTTGACGCTCGTTCAGTAGGTATGGGTGGAATCGGTGTTTCTACTTCAAACTACCTTATGGCACCATTCCACAACCCAGCCCTTGTAGCAAAATATGGCGATAGCGATGACGTGGGTATCTTGCTACCTTCTATCGGCGTCAATCTACAAGATAAGGGCGAAATGGTAGATGGTATTGATAGTGCTGTTGATGCCATTGACGCTTTAGAAGCGAACCGCACACAACAGAACGCTTCAAATGTTGTTGATGCTCTTGCAGCGTTAAATCGTGATAGCGCTTATGTACAAGCTGGCGTTGGTATGGCAGTAGCGATTCCAAATCAGTTGGTCTCTGTGAACTTGTTCACTCAAGGCTATGCAGACGCATTTGTTTACGCAGATGTCGCTGATAGTGATTTGAATGAATCGGATCTTCTTAACCCTTCTCACACATATGACTCTACAGCAACTGTCGCTGGTATCGCTGTTGTTGAATTTGGCGCAGCTCTAGCTAAAGAGTACAAACTAGAAAATAGTGTAATTTACTATGGTCTAACACCGAAAATCCAACAGGTGAAAACCATCAACTACGTTGCAGATATCAACAACTTTGAGTTTGATGATATGACAGATGATCAGTACCAGAATTCTGAAACAAGTTTTAACCTGGATGCTGGCGTTGCATATACAATGAATAACGGCTTGTCTCTTGGTCTTGTTGGTCGAAACTTAATTTCACAAAGTTATGATACCGTTGAGCTAGATGGTGTTAAAGCAAGCTATTCGATTAATCCTGTTTTCGTAGCAAGCGCAAGTTACAACTATAGCTGGTTCACAGTTGGTGCAGATATTGAGCTAAATGAAACAGAGCGATTCGAAGATATGTCTGGATTCATGAATTCAATTGATTCCTCATCAGATAACACTCAGCTAGCTGGAATTGGTATTGAACTAAATGCTTGGGACTGGGCGCAACTTCGTGCAGGCTACCAAACTGACATTGCCAACAATCTTGACGATCAATTCACAGCAGGTATCGGGCTTTCTCCATTTGGTACAGTTCGAATTGACCTAGCTGGCTCTTATGCTGGTGAAAATCAATTGGGTGTTTCACTACAAACATCTATGACATTCTAAAAGAAATCTCAAAAAGCCTAATCTTTAAGAGCCTTACGTTGTTAAGGCTTTTTTATTCCATAATCCTAAACTAATTAAATACTAAGACTTTCACACTTCCTCTGGTACAATAATTTCATCTATAAATTTTAAATATCTAATCATACAGAATTCGAACATAGTTTATTCAGATAACCATTAAATGAGATTAATTTCATGAATGAATTTATCAAACAACTGGATTTAAGCTCAGCAGAAAATATCTATATACCAGGAGATATTCATGGGGAGTTTAATTTTCTACAGTTAGCCCTTAATGAATTAGGGTTTTCTAATAAAGATCATTTACTACTAGTGGGTGATAATATTGACCGTGGCTCACAGAACTTGGAAATGATTACTTATGTACTTAGCATTGAAAACGGTCACTCCGTTGAAGGTAATCACGAAAGAATGGCAATCAACGCCTTTGTAAACAACGATAGAGCAAGTTATCATGCATGGTATCAAAGCGGTGGCGATTGGATTGATAAATATCCTGACTGCATGACTAAGTACATGCTTTCTAAGCTCAATGGTCAATTACCATATTGTATTGAATTTGAGTTCTTAGGTAAAAAGATTGCAGTTTCTCACGCTTCAATTCCTGATTATGACTACTTAGAACTTAATAAACAGGGTGTATCCAAGAGAAATATTGACTTGTTAACGAGCCATCACGAAGAGTTTGTTGAATATGGTGTTTTAAAGAACGAGCATCATAACGTTCCTGTAAGGGGCTTGGATCTTTCAATTCATGGTCATACTGGGGTTTCTAAACCTGTAATGGTTCATAATCGAATTTACCTGGATACAGGCTTGAGCAAAGACGCTGGTATTGGCGAAGGTTCGAAGAACTTCCTCAGCATTTTATGTTTCAACAAGACCAAGGGTATATCACTCGTACACTTCAAAAGAAACCTTTTTATGAAAGGGATTGAGTGGCTGGAAGATGTTGATAATAAAACGACATACGAACAACTACAGAATCTAGGTTTTAAGGTAGATCCAAAATGAATATTGACGATATAGTTATTATTGATGAATACGAAACTTTGATTGAGAAGTCATTTTCAAAGCAAGATGATGGAAAATCTGTTTTTTTGGATAATAAAGCCTCTAAAGAAATCATGATTCAGAAAAAGTCAGAAATAAAACAAAAGAAGAGTAAAAAATAAGTGGAGCTATGCTCCACTTATTGTTAGAAAGATAACGCCTCTTTCAATTTATCACCAATCCCTTTATTTTCTTCTTCCTGAACTCTTCTTTTATACTCTTGGGTAATAACGTGAGTTATATATGGTTCAGTTTGTTCTTTAACCGCAGTACCGAAGTAATCCCAACCTGTATTCGTAGCTTTCAAAGGTAAGCCCATTTTTTCAGCGTAAGGGACTACCAGCTTTCTGAATAATAACTCAGGGTCTCGAAGCATATTATCTGTTATTTTGAATCCCATTTGATTCTCAATAACTGAGTAGTCTTTTTTATAGTTACAAATCGCCATTTCGTTAGCCAATGCCTGTAATGCATCGTACTCATCGTCATGCCTTTCAAATGTTCGCTTAGAGAATGCGTATAACTCAAAATCCTTCGCGATTTCCGCCTGCTTTTTAAGCATAAAATCGATAGACTTTAGCTTAAACTCAATGTTTTGCTCAAGTGCTTTAATTTTTATTTTGTTAACAAAACCCCCATTCTCTTTTTGAAGGTTGAGTATATGGATTTTGTCCTGCTCTGTTTCTTCAGCAGCCTTATATATCGCATCACGGTTTTTATGGAGTTCAGTAACCATTACTGCAAAAGATTTATATCTTGTATGAGCATTTGATAATGCTTCAGCCCTCTTAAATACATCATCAGTAAACTTTTCCTTGTTACCAATAACCATGTCACCATTTAACTCTTTGTTGACTTTATTTAGGCTTTTAATCAAGGAGCTTACCAATTTCTTTGGACTCATTCTTTTCGCTTGTTCTGCCAATAATATTTCGCTGCTTACATCCATAAAATCCGTAAAATCGTCCTTAGAAATTATGTCTTTTATGTACTTATCAAAAATGTCAGGGTGTTTTGCTTCTCTATACATTTGAGCTACAACTGCTAAAGTTGTAATAGCAGGAGCATCGAGTTTTTTAACGGCTTCAATTACCTTATTTTTTCCAAGTCTTGAAAAAATACCTGATATATTATTATCCATTTGGTTATTAAACACCCTGTTAATTTCTATATCTTTTTCACTTAGGTATTTTTTAACCATTTTCCAAGAACCAGAACTTGTCATGTTGAAATACTTATCCTTACCCTCTTTCATATGTAAGTATTTTCCAACTGACACCACCAGCAATGAGCCAACAGTTAAAAATGCAGCAGGAGCAAAATAAGTACTGCTTTGCAATGCGTTAACAGCATTATTAAAGTTCGTCATTACAGCATCAGGATTTCTTATATAAGTGAAAAACTCAGTAAGAATATTCCCGTAGTTAATTGGAGCGCTTATGTAATCTGCATCTTTCACTGATGTGGCAGACTGAGCTATATTTGCAACCACATTCATCCCTACAGCGATGTTTATGCTATTTCGGATAAACATGTCTTGTCTTTGATATGCCCTATCTCTTATTACTTGATCGCTATGAATTTTTCCGTCCCGATCAATTTTGACATCAGCACTATTGTCTATTTGTTTCTTAATGTGCTCACCGAAGTGTTCCCTTGTCGCAATCGATAGGTAATCAAGCATTCCATGTTCCATAGAGATATTTTCATCTGGCAGGATCTTTTTAATTGCTCGTTCATAGAAAAATTTAGGGTCTGCATATTGAGAAGCGCGAATCTTATGCTTACTATCGCTTGCTCCTACAAGATCTTTATAATTCTCTGTGGACAAAGTAATTATATCGTGTCTAACCAACCATGCTTGATGTTGCAATTGAGAATACTCTTCACCATTATGCTTTACTTTGTCTGTTATAGACTCAAAGTATTCCAGTTCAGAAACAATGTCATCAAGCTCAGACTTGTCTGCTTCACCTTTGAGCACTCTCCCTTGCATCTCATAAGCCATAGCCACTAGATTAGCAAAAGAATGATATACAATGTGCTTATTGTGAAGCTCTGAGAGTCTGTCGAATATTTCATTATACGCTTTAGTGTTTGAAGTGATTTTATCCTTTGTAGGATCACTCTCTAATTGCTTATTAAGAATTTCAACATACATGTCAATTACTGACCTGAATGAATACCCTCGTTCCAAGCACTCTTCTATCACTTCTGGCTTGATAGCCTGCATGATAGCTTCAAAATCCTCGTATCCCTCACCAGTAATCCTTTGTAGGGTTTCACGCATGAATTTTTGCTCTTTACTTGGGGTTCCTGTAATAGCGCCAGAAAACTCAGATACAAATCTGAGAGAGAGCAACTCGTGCGCCTCTAGATCCTTAAAAACACTCTTGATTCTCTTACCAAGTCTAGGGATTTTTCTGAGCGATATTGATAGCCCGTTAGAGCCACCTAGAAGGTCATCAACGGATTTTTTGTATGCCTGTGCCTCGCCCTCTTGAAAGCTTCTTTGAAAATGCTCCCAAGATTTATTCTTATAGTGAACTAATGGTCTATTTTCGTCGTCAATGTGTTTTATTGACATTCCAATTGCCATCGTGAGACTTGCAGCCGATGCCAAAATCCCTGCAACTGCAAGAGGATTACTTGTTAATGAGATAAAATTCCCCATTTTATAGCTTAAATAATCCATAAAAGTGGGATCTATCGGGCAATATCCGATATGTTCACCGAAGTAGATAGGATCTTCATTTTTAGTTGAGTTTGCAACGCTAACAATGCCTTTCCCCGCTTCTTGAATTAATGATGGAATATTCCAATCTGCAAAAAATGGCTTAAGATCAGCATAGCCTGGATTAGCATTTATGTATGATTTAAGGTTAGACGCGAGTATTAGCATACCAAAAGGTAATACCTTCCAACTCCCATCAACAATTTTTTCTCTTACTGTTTTTTTCTCGTCTATAGATATGCTGTATTTATTATTGTTCATTGTTTTTCCTAACTACATATTTAGCGCAAAGTCTTTTTTTACTTTCAATTTTGGCGTGTACTCATTCATGATTGTGCTGAATCTATTTATGGTATCTGAGTACTCATTGTATTTTTCAGGCCAATGACTAACTGCAAACACTTCCGCAAATGCTTCTGAAGACCCACTAAGAGATTCAGTAAACGAGTATTTGGTTGTCCTATACCAATCATCAGAGAACGATTCAGGTAATCCAAACTTATTCTCATATCTATGACCAAGCTCATGAACCAGTAAATATCTCATATGACCATATAATTCATTATCAGAAAGTGACGTGTGTTTAATTAAAACCTCATCATTTTCTGAATCGTATTTAGCTAGAGATCGAATATCCTTAGCACCAACAAAAGAAATTTTCACACTTCCTTCCATAGCTCTGGCATGGAATCCGTCTAGTGAATTTATTGTTTGAACCAAATCTTTGCACTTCGCAAGAAATGCCTTTTCAGAAAGCGGGCTTTTGTTCGAAAACTCAATATTTCTGTATTTAAAAACATTATTTTTTTCGCTTTTAATGAAGCTGTCCACTATGTTCTCTATTTCTATTTCGTCCCAATACGTAAGCACGGCTTTGATATTGCTACCATGAAGACCATATTGTTGAAACATATCAACTTCACTTTTAATACTTTTTAATTTTGACAAGTTTTCTTTTTGCCCCTTTGGACATCTACCAGTTAAAGGAAAATGCTCTATCCACTCTTTCATTTCATGGATTCTAGATTCATTGTAATCAAGAAGGCTCTTACCTTTTTCTTTTAACTCTTCTTTATTCATTTTTTCAGCCAGACTTTTTATTTGTTAAATTATATCACACTTTTTCAGCTAGCTAGAAAGAGTAATTTATAGATAGCATATTAGCATCGCCAATTTTACTCATGCCGATCTTGAATCCAAGCTCATCACCAATGACGGTTCCTACCGCGCAACCAACCAAGTTCATCACCATGTCATTTGTATCAAATCCACCGTAATCAACTTCGTCGTACAGTTCTTTTGCCACACCTACTGCTGCGCAAGTATAAAATCCAGAATCCTTATCTTCAAAGAAAGACTGCGAAGCAAATCCTATCGCGGTAGACGCACCAAAATGTAATATTTTGTCATCATCGACATTTGCTGATAGGGCATTTGATGCGAATACAAGTGATAGTGACAATGTGAGCGTCTTTAATATTTTCATTTTTAATCCTTTATTGAGTATTTAGGCTTGATTTTTGACTTTTTTCTGTCAGTATCTTTTTTTAATTAACAAACAAAATCATTTTTTTATTCAATCATTATAATATCTATGAGAGCTACAGATCTATGAATAATATTGATATTGAAGCAGTAAAATCGAACCTATCTATCTATGCAAGAGATATGCTTTCAGACCGTAGAAACTTCATGGTTTTTCTACTGCTCTCTTCTGCTGATGAACAATGTATATTATCCGAGCATCCTCTAACCCCTGACAACTTCCTATCTATCATTGATAATTATGTCAGCGTCTACGCCTATGTATCGGATTCTCTCAACAACAGCCCTGGTTCTTCTATTACACCTAGTCCAGAACTACTCAATATCGTCAAAGAATATGTCGGGGATGTACCATTCTCGGTCAGAAAGAATATTTCAATCCAATTAAAAGTAGAGAAAACCGTTTCATTTGGCTAACGGTAAGGAAACAATTGATGATTGTCTGCTTAAGCAGACTTCATATTACAATTTCTGATGTTTTTCATGTTTGCAGTTACAGGTTCGTGATAGTACACTTAACACTGTGTATCTATACAGTGTTTTATCATGAACATCATCCCATTCAAAGCTTCTGCTGGAATCACTGGGTTCGAATCCCCAGCCAATGATTACCATACTTCGTCACTCAGCTTAGATGACCTCCTAATTCATAATCCTAACTCAACCTGGATAGGCTGTGCCAACGGCGATTCTATGGAAGGTGTGGGGATCTACAATAATGACCTTATAATCGTGGATAGAAGCAAAGTGGCAACTCATCATTCCGTTATAGTCGCGACACTGAATGGCGAATTTGTTTGTAAAATATGGGACGAAAAGCGACATCTACTGCTTTCCGCTAACGATAAATATCAAGCTGTCCCTGTTACCGAATACGACTCTTTTTCTTTCGAAGGGGTTGTTATACATTCTATCCGCAATCACTCTCAATCAACATTGGAGCTGTTTAAATGACCTATGCTTTGGTTGATGCAAATTCATTTTACGCGAGTTGTGAATCTGTTTTTAGACCTGATTGGAGAGGGAAACCCATCATTGTGTTGAGTAACAATGATGGTTGTATTGTTGCGGCTAACAGGCAGGCAATCGAGTTAGGAATAAAGAAATTTGAACCCTACTTCAAAGTTAAAGATATGTGTGAGCTTAAAGGCATCATAGCTCTTTCATCAAACTACGAGCTTTACTCCGACCTCTCAATGAAAATGATGGGGGTAATTGGTAGGTTTGCGCCTGAGCAATATATATACAGTATTGATGAGTCCTTTTTATCATTCAAAAGGACTTATCCCGCAATTCCATGCTTGCTAACTCATTGCATGAACTTGAGAAGGACTGTTTGGAAAGAGTGTAGACTACCTGTAGCTGTAGGGGTTTCTAAGACGCTTACACTAGCTAAGATTGCGAACCATGCTGCTAAGAAGTTGGGGTATAGAGGGGTTTGTGTACTTGAAGAAAATAAGGAAATTGAAGCTGTTTTAAAGCAGCTTCCCGTTTCTTCTGTATGGGGCATAGGAAGTCAGCTATCATTCAGAATGAAGTTAATGGGAATTAATACTGCTTGGGATTTGGCAAGCGCCCCAATTGACAAAATTAAGAGAAACTTCAGTGTGGATGTTGAACGAACGGTTAGAGAACTTAATGGTCAGGAGTGCTTATATTGGGACTCAGTTCGTCCAGCTAAAAGGCAGATTTTCTCAACTAGAAGTATGGGAGAGAGGATCACAGACCAGATTAGCCTCGAACAAGCGTTGACTAAACACGCTTGCATAGCTGCAAAAAAAGCCAGAGAACAAGGTTCTTTGTGCAAGACAATCATGTTTTTTGCTGGCAATTCACCACATGATGAATCACACCGAAGCTTTAGATTTTTACATGAGTTCACGTTTCCAACTTCTGATTCCCTTCATCTTTCACAGGTAGCGACACGCGCAGCAGAAGCATTATTTCAAGAGGGTATTCGCTATTACAAGATTGGTGCTGGCTTGATTAGCCTTATTGATGGGAAGCACTATCAAAATGACCTTTTCAACGAAACACCAGTTAATGACGAATTGATGCATGTACTTGATTCTATAAACCACAAATATGGATCTGACACCCTTTTCGTTGGGTCTCAAGGTATCAACCCAAAGTGGGGAATGAGAAGGGATATGCTAACACCTCGATATACAACACAGTGGAGCGATATCCCAAGAATAAAATGCTCATAACTTAGTCAGGAATGGTATAATTGAAAAAAATCATAATAAATAGGTTATGCAATGAGCATACAAAATGAAGAAATGACTAAATGGCTTATCCTGTCAAAAATTGAAGAGGACAAAAATACATTAGGTGTATTGGATGGAATATCCAAACATCCGAACATGCTTTCTTCAGCAGAAGATAAAACCATTTTTTTCCATGAATTCAGAAAATATTTTCAGGTTGAAAAAGACGATTATGATCTTGTCGATGAGCTGCATAAAAAAATCTCTGACTTTCATTTTTCAGAACAAGGTGATTCTCTTTTCGTAGGCATCAAATTCGAAAATTCCATCATATCAATTGGAATGAACGGCTCATTTTCCATAGTAAAACAAACAGATAATGGGTTTGAGTTTACTAAGCATAGCTATGATAGATACAAAGGATTCATATCTAAGGTGCTCTCAGACATGCATAAAGATATGATTGATTTGTCTCCAAAACTAAAGGTTAACCAAGCAATACGTGCGGCAACTAATGCTGAAAACCTTAGAAGAGAGTTGCGAATAAAAAATGTTCCTCCTATGCCTGAAGATTTTTGGGAAGCAATACAGCGATTAGCCGATTATTCGGAAAACTTTCAGGAGTTCCAAATCCTATTAAGACCAAATATGGATGATATTAGTGATCGTTGTTTAACTCGCTTAGGTAGAGCTTCAGAAATTTTAGAGCGTGACCCTGACTTACTTAGTGATGATGATTATGAATTCACCGTATATCGCTGCCTTCCAGCAGGAAAAGAAATCGAAGCTGGTGATTGGGTTACAACCGATATCGAGTATGCAAAAGCTCATATATCAAACGTAAAGGGCGAGTGGGAAATCATTGAGAGGTCAATTGCAGGAAATGAATTGATAGTGGGAGCAGATCCACTTGAGATGTATTACGCACCAAGAAGCATTTGGGGTGACTTACGGTCAATTCAAGATGTGTGGAAGTCTGTTACATATCGAAAGCCGATGAAATATGAATCTATGGAACGAATTGTAAATCGCGCTTTAAAGGAGCAAGGACTTACCTCTAAAGATGTTAGCGCTGAATATTCAATCTAAAGAAAAAAGACTGAATCTAAGGCTAAGATTCAGTCTTTTTGATTTCATGAGATTTAAATTCTACACTCAGAAATAAAACTCTTTTCTGGATTGATATCTTTTGTTTCAACACCGAAGAAATCAATTAAGCTATGGAAGAAGTTATCATGAGAGTAGCTATTTGATGCAGCTTTTTCTCTCAAGCAAGCTTCATCAATACCTTTAGCCTCTGCATACCCCTCTCCCATCCATAGTAGTAAAGGAACTTTCGTTTGCTCTTCTGGAGCAAGTACGTATGGGGTTCCGTGTAGGTATAGACCATTCTCTCCAAGTGACTCACCATGATCGGACAGGTAAAGCATAGCTACATTGTACTTATCTTGATAAGACTTAAGCTTGTTAATAACTTGGCTTAAGAAGTAGTCTGTATAAGCAATAGTGTTGTCATATACATTCACGATTTCTTCATCGGTGCAGTTCTCAATATCACTTCGATCACAAGAAGGAGTAAATTGTGTCATGCTTGATGGGTAACGCTTGTAATAAGTTGGACCATGACTGCCAATTGTATGAAATGCAATCATTTTATTTCCTTCTGAAGATAAAACTTTATCGTCAAAACCCTTAAGCATTACTTCATCATAACAGGTAAGCCCATCACAAAGTTGCTTATCAGATGATGGGTCGATTTGAATTAGCTCTAATCGTTTCGCTACAGCTTTATCACCACCATCATTTTCATACCATGAGATAGAGACATCGGCTTTAGAAATAATATCCAATGCGTTACTTTGATTGTTAGCAACATCTTTCTTATACCCGTCTCTATCCATATTAGAGAACATGCATGGAAGAGAGTGCGCTGTTGCAGTTCCACAGCTACTTACGTCCTGAAACGAGATAATGCCTTCACCTTTTGTATACTTGTTGGTATCTCGCTCATAGCCATTGTATGCAAAATTCTGTGAACGTGCTGTTTCACCTACCACTAAAACAAACAAAGTCGGCTTCCCATTAGATGCTGAGAGCATTTTAGCATCCTCACCTAATTCTTTGAATGGTAGTTGCTCTTTAGGGAAAACGGTATTCTTAATGTATCGAGTAGAATAATAGATGTGAGTAGGAACAATCATCTTGTTTAGATACTTATTGTTTCTACCTACAGACGCGTAATCCTTGTAAAACAGAGCCGCTAGAGCGGCAATACCAACTACTGCTACTACTAGCCCTACTGCTCGGTGAATCATACGTGTTTTTAGAGGCTTGTCAGTATCGATTTTAACCAATGCGATAAGGATTGAAGGCACAATACCTGTGAAGAACACGTACATTACAGAACGCATGTTTACATATGAAGCTGCTTCACTTGAATGTGTTTCGAAGATATTTTCAATCATTCCATAATCGAAAATTACCTGGTACGTGTTTGTTGCATAACAAGCGGCTGCTGACGAAATAGTAAACAGGATAAAAACAGGTCTGAATACAAACTTAAATCCAAATGCTGAAAAAATGATGAAAAATGCAAATGACAGCAATAATGGTGAAGTGTATGAGAACAGATGGCTTTCTGAACCTTTCGTTAGCTCAATAAGTTTTGAAGTAACAGGAGTATTCAGAACAAAGCCAAAGTACAATGACATAATTGCAAGAAATGCTGTCATTGAGATCTTATATTTTTCCCTTAGCGATGAAATGCTAAAGGAAGCAGGTGGATTAACTGCTTCTGTAGTCAACTTTACTTCCTCTTTTTTAATTTTTTTAATAAATAAATATTACGCAAATAGAACGGCAGACCAAGTTAGAGCGACTAGGACTAAAGCGAAAAACACCGCAGCGGAACCAATATCTTTTGCACGTCCACTTAACTCGTGAATTTCAGAACCAACACGGTCTACTACTGCTTCGATTGCAGAATTGAGCAGTTCTACAATAATTAGAAATACAACAGAACCCACCAGCATGAATTGCTCCATTACTGTGAAGTCACCAAAGACTGCAACCAAAACAGAAACAGCTAGAGCAAAGAACTCTTGTCTAATAGCCGCTTCATGAGTGAATGCTGCCTTAATGCCTTTAAATGAATAACCTGTTGCTTTATATAATCGAAAAACGCCAGTATGCCCTGGTTTCATTGTATTACCCTTCCTTTAAAGAATTATTACATAATACTGATTTCCAATTAATTATCAATACCTTGAATACATTATTTTGCATGGTATTTTTTAATCAATAAAACCCGTCATATAGACGGGCTTTTAATCGTTAAAAATGATTAGATTTGTTTAATGTGCGTAAGCAAGACCTGTGATTTCTTCTGCTTTTTTCACAAAATCTATTCTTGATAGGTTATTTCTTAAAATATCAAAAAGATCTTCTTTTATTACATTGTTTAGCATTGACTTTATGAAGTCATAAATATTTTTTTCATTATGAAAAATAGACCCTTCACAATGACCTAAAACACTTTTCAACTCACTGCCGATCATTCCAGAGCAATATACTAGACATTCCTGACATTTTGTTGACGCCAATTTTTCGACCATGCTATTGATTTCCCAGACATTTTCCTGATAACTTCTCGACCTAGATAGCTTATTAAAAACATCTGGCTCAGTTGATAAAACAGACATAGTAAACTGCCGCATATGCGATAGCACCACCTCTTCAGATATTTTATTAACTAATAAAATGTCGTTTAACTTCAAATTGCGACTTGAATCAGCCCACAGAAGCTGATCAATCTCTTTCTGATTTAGATAGTTAGAAGAGTTTTTTTGTATCGCAGACATCAATTCTTCTTTTGATTTGTAGTTAAAAATGCTTTGAACGATATTCATGACTTAACTCTTTTTTTTCTTTTTATTAAACCAAGTTGTATATTGAGATTTTTATTCTCTATTCGATTACCATTAATAAAGGTGCTGATATATAGAGGATCTTCTCTCTTTAGGTGCTTGAACGCATCCTGGCAGGCAAAAGTGATTTCTGCTGGGGGGGAATATCTACAAGCAAGTGAACTATAAAACGATAACTGGCTTGAAGCCTTGTGAAGCTCTGTATAGAATCCTTCATCAGCTCTAGTGTTGATAAAGTATAGGTAATTATCACCAATTCTAATGTCAAACTCCACACTTAGTGTTTTGTCATTTAAGTCTGCTATCGATTTTTCTAATTTTTCAATTTCTGCTTTAATCTCTTTAATCGATACAATTTCCATCTCATCGTTCAGATACGCGACATCCTCATCTGTTACCCCGCGAGATTTCATTAACTCGATTTCAGACTTCTTGTTATTAATTGATCTTTTAATTCCTTCGGTAGCATTGAAGTCAAATCTCAAAGACTGTCTATCAACAAATTCGACTGAATGTTCATCAATAAATTTTTTATAGTATTCATTCAAATTTTCGCGATCATACTCATCTACACCATCAAATCGCATTAGTCCAGAAACAGAACTTCTCAAGCAGTCTCTAAATTTTTTTGTATTTCCTTCAAATCCACTAACAAACTCAATGATGCCAAGGTTTAAATGCAGTCTTCTGCTACCATTCTTCTTAGCAATTGAAACATAGTATCGGACGCCTTTAATTAAATCGCTTCTATCCCATCTATAGGCACGGTTAAAGATAACTGGAAACTTTGATTTTATGGTTAAAATACTGCCTTTTCTAGAGATTACAGTATCGCCCCCGTCCGCCTTTATTTCTTCGTTCGCTTCTTTGATTTGCTGATCAATATCACTGCCTCTAAAATTACAGTTCTTATCGATTTTTATGGCTATTTTATTGGATTTTACTTCATATCTTCTATACTTAGAAATTTCATCAATATTCATTCTTCTTTCTCTTTATTTTCTTTTGATTGTTAAATATTATATGCATTTAACGAATGCAAATAAAGAATAAAGTCCATGAATTATAAGAACACGGTTACGATTTTAAACAATTTTTCCCATAACACTACAATTGAATATTTACTAACAAATTTGTCTTCAAGTCATTTTGAGCCAGATGATTACAGCCACCTTAAAAGCTTGAAAAATCTTAATGTTGGTCAAGCGATACTAACTCTGTTGGAAAAGGGGTGTGAAGATGGAGACCCATACTGTATTGATGTTACTGTTTCTAACTATCTAGAGAAGAAACTAACAAGAGAAGCTTTACCGTTAGTGCGCAAACACCGAAACACTAAAGATATTGATGTTGCTATTGCTTGCGCTAAGGTTGAGTCTTCACTTGGGTATTTAGGTGACTCAATTAAGATATTGCTAGACCATAATATCAATTCATTTAAAACATGTAGTCATCTTTATACCTTCACCATCATCAACTTTGCTTCAGCATTTTGCCAAAAATCAGATGAAAACGCGTCAACATTAGAAATCGACTTGGATCCTACTACACTAACTCTTGTAGAGTGCGCTGAAAAAGATATTGATGCCGAGTTTATACATCAGGTGACTAAGTTCATGGTATTTTCAACCTGGTTCTACAATAACGCTCAGAGGATAATCA
Organism: Vibrio sp. 2092; assembly: GCF_033339635.1. Taxonomy (NCBI): domain Bacteria; kingdom Pseudomonadati; phylum Pseudomonadota; class Gammaproteobacteria; order Vibrionales; family Vibrionaceae; genus Vibrio; species Vibrio sp. 2092. The sequence goes on from NZ_JAWOUY010000001.1 coordinate 565,616, forward strand.
ATAGTTCTGAAGATTTAGGTATTGATGTTTCTACATTAACTATTGATGGTGAAGACTTCTTAGGTTCATTAGCAACTGTCACAAAACTTGTTGGTGAATTACCTAAGTTATGTTTTGAAGGGACACTAAAAGAACAAAAAGAAAAAATATTTGAAAAAAACAAGCTTCTTGATTCCAAGCGTATCTCGTTGATTAATCTATGGAATTTCCTATACTCGACAGATGAAAGTAAAAGTTTTCATTAAAAAGTTTATTTTTTTTCGATTTTTGGGTTGACGAAGATTAAGTTTAGTTTTATATTTTAATCATCGAAGCACGGGAACAGATTCCGATGCGTTTTTAAATAAGTTTTTGAGGAAATGAAAATGTTACATTCATACTTACATCTAAGTTATCTATCGCTTTATAACTAGGTTGTGTTGCACCTGTCAGGTTCAGCACACGCTCCCTGGCAGAAGTATGAGTTTTCATTTCTGTAAATCTATAGACTGAATCTATAAGTTCAATCTATATCGGGGAGACTATAACTAGTCTCCCCTTTTCGTTTTGGTTTGTTTTAAATTTAATTTTATACGGTTTAATTATGTCTTACTTATCGCATTTACATTATTCACTAAGTTATTCACTGCTATCTACGTAGCATTGTGACCAGATACGTATACCTGGAAGCAATGTAACTAGAAGCTTCCAGACCTATCGTATCTATGATCTGCGATATGTCTATAAGGGGGCTTCTACGGAAGCCCCCTTAGTGTTTTTAAAGTCAATTAAAAACTAGTTGATTTTCAAAACATGCTCTTGTGGCGTAATTGGTAGGCGCGGAAGGTTGAGAGCCTTCTAGTGGAAACACTGTCCCAGTTCAAATCTGGGCAAGAGCACCAAGTAAATCTGGAGAGTTGGCAGAGCGGTTGATTGCAGCAGTCTTGAAAACTGTAGGTCATTAATAGTGATCCGAGAGTTCGAACCTCTCACTCTCCGCCAAATTTGCTCATATGGCGTAATTGGTAGGCGCGGGGGATTTAAAATCCCTTGATTGAAAAATCGTTCGAGTTCGAGTCTCGATATGAGCACCATTTTAAATAGGAATGTTTTTTATATTCCTTAATATATTGGATGTGTAGTCACGTATGGATCGTGAGTGGGCTGTAACCCCACTGTGTGCGAAAGCCACCAGCAAGGTTCGATTCCTTGTACATCCACCAGAATATTGGTGATAGTGGTTGAGAGCGCAATTCCCTCTATCACCCAAAATTTGGAGAGTTGGCAGAGCGGCTGAATGCACTCCCCTGCTAAGGGAGACTGTACTAATAGTGCAGCGAGGGTTCGACCCCCTCACTCTCCGCCAAATTTGCATCTATGGCGTAATAGGTAGGCGCGGCAGGCTCAGAACCTGCTAGTGGAAACACTGTACCAGTTCGACTCTGGTTAGATGCACCAAAACAAATTGGTTGAGTAGCGAAGTGGCTAAACGCCTCTGACTGTAAATCAGATCTCCCATTGGAGTTCGAAGGTTCGAATCCTTCCTCAACCACCATGCTGACATGGCGTAATTGGTAGGCGCGAGAGATTCAAAATCTCTTACCGTAAGGTGTCTGGGTTCGATCCCCAGTGTCAGCACCAAATTCTAAAGAGCATTCAAGAGTGTTCTTCAGAATTTAATAGAGGATTGGCTGAGCGGCGAAAGCAACAGTCTTGAAAACTGTAGGATGTTAACAGCGTCCCAAGGGTTCGAGTCCCTTATCCTCTGCCAAATTATGGTGACGGTAGTTCAGTGGTTAGAATTTCTGGCTGTGAACCAGAAGGTCGCGAGTTCAAGTCTCGTCCGTCACCCCATATCTGCTTCTATGGCGTAATAGGTAGGCGCGGTAGGTTGAGAGCCTGCTGGTGGAAACACCGTACCAGTTCGACTCTGGTTAGAAGCACCAAATTTCGGGTGTGTAGTCACGTATGGATCGTGAGTGGGCTGTAACCCCACTGTGCGCGAAAGCCACCAGCAAGGTTCGATTCCTTGTACACCCACCAGAATACTGGTGATAGTAACTCAGTTGGTTAGAGTCCCTGATTGTGATTCAGGAAGTCGAGGGTTCGATTCCCTTCTATCACCCCATTTACACTGGAGAGATGGCAGAGCGGCTGAATGCACTAGCTTGGAAAGCTAGCAGGCGCAGAGAATGCGCCTCGCGGGTTCGATTCCCGCTCTCTCCGCCAAACTTGCATCTATGGCGTAATAGGTAGGCGCGGTAGGTTTAGATCCTACTGGTGGAAACACCGTACCAGTTCGACTCTGGTTAGATGCACCAAAACAAATTGGTTGAGTAGCGAAGTGGCTAAACGCCTCTGACTGTAAATCAGATCTCCCATTGGAGTTCGAAGGTTCGAATCCTTCCTCAACCACCATGCTGACATGGCGTAATTGGTAGGCGCGAGAGATTCAAAATCTCTTACCGTAAGGTGTCTGGGTTCGATCCCCAGTGTCAGCACCAAATTCTAAAGAGCATTCAAGAGTGTTCTTCAGAATTTAATAGAGGATTGGCTGAGCGGCGAAAGCAACAGTCTTGAAAACTGTAGGATGTTAACAGCGTCCCAAGGGTTCGAGTCCCTTATCCTCTGCCAAATTAAATGGTTGGATAAATCATAAATCCCGCTAATTAAGGGTAGGTAGCGCGTAAGTGGAAGCGCCCTGGACTGTAAATCCAGTGTCTCAGACCTTGGAGGTTCGATCCCTCCCCTGCCCACCATTTTTAAAATGCTGATATGATGGAATAGGCATCCATAATAGGCTGAGATCAGATATCTTACTATATTCGGGTTCTAATCTCGATATGATAGGCATTCATATCAAGGTAACTTTTTATTAGCTTTAATATTTAAATGCTTTTCTGCTAATCCTCTAATTCCGTTAAGAGTCACACCAGCACTTAAGATTGTGATTGAAGACAACCCCAAAAACACCAACGCTTCAATCAATAGAGTTGATTTTTCGAATGAATGAAGAATTGAGCACATAGTGATAGCACTCAAACTCAATCCCAAAAGTCCAGAGACAAAACTTAGAATATGATCATTTTTAATCACTTCTTTTCTTGTATTTTCTATATACTTAATCATTAAAATTCATACCTTTCATCTTTTCATTGACAGCGAACCAAAAAAACATATAATTCATGAAAATCTTAATAATCAAATAAATAAAGGTAAGTATGATTTATTGTTTTAGTGACTTAGATGATTCACTCTTTCAGTCTGCGCATAAGTGTAGCGTTGATACTGAAAACTGTAAACTCGTTTCATTTAAAGAAAATGGCGACATGCAAGGTTTTAGCACTCCTGCTCAGCAACAGTTTATTGATCTTATCAAGCAAAACGGCACTCTGATCCCAGTAACCGCAAGAACCGTTAATAGTTTTAATCGTGTTTCAATGGATTTTGACTCATACAAAGCAATCTGTCATGGAGCAATCGTTCTTGCGCCGAATGGCGCTATTGATCCTGAATGGAAAGAATACTTGGAAGATCAAATTAGTATTCATAATGAAAAGTTTCAACAGCTTGTAGATCTAGTTCGAACATTAGTTAATGAGATTAATATTCAGCCAACTATGTTTGGCGTGAAGGAAAACTACGGTTATCCCTGTTACTTTAATTTGAAAGTCGAATCAAAAGACTCAAGTAAGCTAGAAAAGCTATTCTATCATTTTCATAGCTTTGTTAACTCAAACAGAGAATTTGATGAGTTCGCCATTCATTGGAATGACAGAACATTTGACATTTTACCTCCGTACACCAGCAAAGCGAAAGCAGTAGAGTTTATTTATAAAAAGCTTGGAATCACAAGCAGTGACCTGGTATTTGGTCTTGGTGATTCTCTCAGCGATTTACCATTCATGAATCAATGTGATTTTTTGATGATTCCGAAAAACAGCCAAATTGTAAAAAGAAAAAATTTAGGATAGAACATGAACAAACCAATGCAAGGTTCTTACAAAGAGAGTGATTGCTTATTTTTAATGCAAGAAGTACAAGTCAAGTTTGAAACGGCTGAACAAAGAGAAAGTAAAGTTCAATCAGGTATTGTCCATTACTCCGAAAAGGTAGGCAATGAATCACCTCCCACTGAAGCATACAGCAATCTTTTCTATGAGATGATGGAAAAGTATAAGGGGCGATTAGCGACAGAAGTTATGTCTTTAGCTAAAAAAATTGTTTCCAATCGTTCAACATACGGTACGGTAGATAATCCTATCGTATTACTATCTTTAGCACGAGCAGGTACACCAATTGGCGTTCTCCTGAAAAGAGCACTTGATAAGCTTCAAGTATCTTCTGTTCATTACAGTATTTCAATCATTCGAGATAAAGGCATTGATGAAGCAGCTTTAGACTACATTGTTCAGAATTATGACGATGGTGCTGCGGTCTTTATCGATGGCTGGACTGCGAAAGGCGTTATTACCAAAGAGCTTCACCAAGCTGTAGAGAAATACAATGCATTGAAAGGAACCAATATTCCGAAAGAGCTTTTTGTGATTAGTGATATTGGTGGTACTGCTGATGTGACAGCAACTTACGATGATTACACAATGCCTTCAGCATTGATGAACTCAACTGTGTCTGGTCTACTGTCTCGCTCTGTTTTAAATGATGAGATCCTTGCTACTGGTGGATTTCATGGATGCGTTGTCTATCGACACTTAGCAGAGCACGATCTCTCAAATTGGTTTATTGATGAAATTGATAAGCTTATGGATGTACATTCAGTTTGTGATGATGTTGTTGTTTCAAAAGAAGAACGTCAACTGATTACTAAAAAGTTTATGAATACCATCATGACTGAATACTCGGTATCGAACATTAATCGAGTTAAGCCTGGTATCGCTGAGGCTACACGCATTATGCTTCGTCGGACACCAGATCTTTTAATGGTTAAAGACATGCAACATGTGGATACTGCACATCTGGTTCAAATCGCAATTGAGAAAGGTATTGAGATTGTGGTTATTGAAGATATGCCATTTGGCGCTTGCTCAATCATTCGTGATTTATAGTTCAGGGAAGATGAGAGTGAAAATGGCTAAATGTAAAAATCTCGAAAACTCAATAACATATTGTTTAGTTGTGGCTCTTTCATTCAGTATTTTCGCGCATGTTTTCGTTAGTGTTGTTTATGGGATTTGCAATCCTGAATCAATCAAAGAAGATTCACTTCTTAAATATAATTTCTTCTCTCTTTCCCAAGGCGAAACTAACATGGTCTGGGCTATCACATCAGGTATTATGCTCATTATATCAGGGTATAGACTATTAGCACTCGCCAGAGGAAAGTAAACAAGAGCTGAAGCTTAGTTAATTTTAAGGCACCACATGGGAAAGTGGTGCCTTTCTATAACTAGAATCAATGAAATCTTATCTCATTGGGACATTAATATTTGTGCCGTATCGAGTATCAATACACTGGATATTGCCTACAAATATTTAGCATTTTTTCTTTTACCTTAAGAATGACACTTTCATCACCCTTACTATCCAAAATATCTGCAATTCCATCGCCTATTACATCCATTTCATCTAGACCAAAACCGCGTCTCGTTACGGCAGGCACACCAATCCTAAGTCCAGATGTTACAAATGGAGACTGGGGATCGTTAGGCACTGAGTTTTTATTTAGTGTGATGTTCGCTAAACCAAGAAGGTGCTCAGCTTCTTTCCCTGTAAGTTCTTTATTCTGTAAATCAACCAAAAACATATGAGACTCTGTGCCATTCGAGACAATTTTATATCCACGCTCTGAGAGCTTTCTAGAGAGTCTTTGTGCATTATTCAATACGTTAGACTGATAGGTAGTGAATTCTTCGCTCATAGCTTCTTTGAAGGCTACAGCTTTAGCGGCAATGACATGCATCAAAGGACCGCCTTGAATACCAGGGAAAATTGCAGAATTTATTTTTTTACCGATGTCTTGATTATTTCTCGCAAGAATCAAGCCCCCTCTTGGACCGCCTAGTGTTTTGTGCGTTGTTGATGTTACAACGTCAGCTACATCGAGTGGGTTTGGATACAATCCAGCAGCTACGAGTCCCGCAACATGAGCCATGTCAACCATAAGCAAAGCGCCAACTTCGTCAGCGATATTTCTAAATTCAGTCCAATTTGCGATCTTTGAATATGCAGAAAAACCTGCAACGATGAGCTTAGGCTTATGCTGGACTGCTAGCTTTCTTACTTCCGAGTAATCAATGAATCCATCATCATTTAAACCATAGCCAATAAAGTTGTAATTCTTACCTGAGAAATTAACGGCAGAACCATGTGTTAGATGACCACCATGATCAAGTTTCATTCCTAAAACCGTATCACCAGGGCGTAAAATAGCTTGATATACAGCGGCGTTGGCTTGAGAACCTGAGTGAGGTTGAACGTTAGCGTATGTTGCATCAAAAAGCTTCATGGCTCTTTGCACGGCTAATGATTCGATATTATCAACGAACTCGCACCCTCCGTAATAACGCTTGCCAGAATATCCCTCAGCATATTTATTTGTTAAGCATGACCCCTGAGCTTCCATGCAAGCTTTGGATGCATAGTTTTCAGATGCTATAAGTTCAATATGATGCTCTTGTCTTTCTTGTTCATTATTGATTTGAGAAAAGATTTCAGGATCTGTATTTCTTAAATTATTCATAATGGTCTCTTTTATTATTTGTACGCAGGATATTATACCATCAGATAGATTAAATTTGAAAAACAATCCCATAAAACCCACAGTTAGACTATTTTATAAACAGTTTATTTTGACAATAGACTTCGACATTTTTCTAAAGCCTGCTTAAAACTCAAACCTTTAAAAGACTTATCTTTAGCACTTTTGATTGCACAAACAAGTTCTTTATCATCAAATTTTTCAACTGCCGAATGAACCTCATTGAAGCTTGCTTTATATGTTCTGATAACAGCATTGTTCCTACTCAACATTTGAACTTTAGAGATGTTTTTAGGACTGTTATTCGTACAATAGTGGAAAGCATTATCGGCTTTCCCTTCAAAAAGCCTATTCTCTCGCAATCCTTCAGCGCAAACGATAGTGGAAGCTTTATTGTTACTACAGTAGTCTAATCGTTCTTTTAGGTTTCCGTAGAATTCTTTGTGATTAGATAGACCTGACTCGCAATCAATGATATCTAAGGGTTTTTGAAGAGCGTATGAATTGAAAGAGATAATTCCAATTCCCACACAAAATATGGATCTTGCTATTGATTTCATTTTCTTATTCTTTATTTATTATTATTAATTAAATTATTTTTAAGGAATAATATATCAATGGTGACAAAAAATCAAAAATTGCACCATTGCTAATCAAGGAATGTTAACTTTCAACTCTAGATTACAGAAATGTTTGATGTGAACTCAATAATCACTATAATGAAAATAGTTCAAAGGTAACGAGACAAGAAATGAATCCGCAATATATTGATACAAAGGTCTATACCTCAGACATGGAAATAATGCGAATGTATGCAGAACTGTGCGGTAAGACAACTGACAACTTATCTGAACTCAAACTCAGGGAAAATCGAGTTGGCATAAGCATGTGGTCAGATGGTAAATGTTTCGGCTTGTTTGCAAAAGGATCCTCAATAGATAGGAATAAGGGATACAAAGAAATAAGCGAGGAACAAGTACGAGATCAATTTTTACAATTGAAGACTGAACACTCCATTAAATGATTTATTTTGTTTGTTTATAGAAAATATAAAGAGGGCGTGTTAACCCTCTTTTAATAATTGCTGAAAATTTAAAGTCTACATCACTAAAGTTGATTCTGAAGTTTTTTCTGTAGAGTATCTAGCTCGTTTGCTGACAATTGAATCTTCAAAGTTCTTTAGCTTGGCTGAGAATATTTCGTCAACCTCTATAAACTCAGAAACCTCATCAGTAAACTTTTTAGAAATTTCAGTCAATTGAGATTTTAATTCACTTGGCTGTAGACACAACGCATGAACAACAGCGGCGTTTGTATAATCTTCGAATGCTCTACAGGCTTTCCAGCGCGTTTCATTTGGAATTTCACCAAGAATCCCTTCGACTTTACCGTAATACGTCGAATACTTCTTACCAACAAATGAAGATATTAAGCTATCTAGATCCTTTTCGCTTTCCGAGCAAAAACCTCGTAGTTTTGTTAAACTAGGAATGTTTTTTATCAAGAAAGACGGATCAACATTCTCATAAGAAAACTCATCTAAAATTATAGGGTTAAGTTTCGTTTTAGGGAATTCCCTTTTATCAACTGCTGGTTCCATCCACTCATTATGAGTCTTTAAATGTTCGCTTAGATTATTAAAAAAGACAGAGCGAGGATTAATCATATGGTGCTTGATTTGTGTTAAGACTTCACCTTTTTGCTTATATTCACCAGCCTCTTTCATCCTTACGTCACTATCTTCAGAATAGCTGGCGTTATAACCATAAATTTCATTCTTCAATTCAATGAGTTTGTATAACTCCTTGAAATTTTGGTGAGAGCAATTTTCAATTTCTTCTTTTATTTGGCTTGCGAACTTTGCCTGTACGGAATCAGATTCAGAATCAATAAACTGATCCAAAGCTTTATGTATTTTAATTAACTGCAACTTAGAAAAATCACTTACAGGTTCATCAGGAAGATGCTTAACAGCGTCGATGAATACCTTTGAATGAGAGTGAATTCCATTATTAACAGAATTTTCTAAGGAACCTAACTGCATGAACATATCCTTTATTGATATATCATTTAAGTCAGTCTTATTGGACTTTAAATCAACAAGGCATACAGCGATTTTCGCCAGTGCTCTCTCCGTTCTAATGCAAATGGCAGTAGCTCCAGAAAGAACATCTTTGCTTTTCTTGAACCTAGACATCGTGATGAGTTCATTAACATCTTCGATCATCACTTTACCTATGGCATCAGATATCGCTTTATAGATCTGAATATCGTTCATTATTTCGATTCCTTTATTTTTATTTTATATAAGAATTATATCATGAACTAAAAAATGAGTGTATAAAAAAGAGCCACTATGTGGCTCATAGAACGAATTTCTACTAATACGTTAGTTCTCTGCTTTTTTGCGCATTAACCTTTTTAACTGAATTATCAAAAACTCTTTTCGTAATCTCAGTAAACTCAGCGAAAGGAGATTTTTTCATTTCCATCTTAAAGTATTTTGGTTTATCGAAAGCGTCAATACCTTTTACACCAATAGGAACATGATATACGTCATGAAGAGTTCTAGTGCTGCTATCAGGATTAACTTTTGTTCTTGCTACTTCAATAATTGCCTGACCTGCACCATGTCGAGTAGAGATTTTAAATGCTGAAATCTCATTATCATTACAAACGTATTTATCAAACTGAGTTCCACTTAATCCACTAAATTTAGGACTTTCATCAAATGGCGTTCTTAGATCAAGCATTTCTTCGAGTCGTTGTTTTAGAGAGATTCTTCTTGGTCTGTATCCTGGAGCATCTTCAAATTGCGTAGACAATCTTAGAGCCTGCTCCTTAGTAACCTCAGTGATCTCCCCTGTGTTATGACCCTTGCACTCAATATGATAAAATTTTGAGTTATCAGCGGCATCTTTAACGCATTCTCTAGTATGGTTTTCAGGAGATGTACTTGTAGAGTTGCAGCGGTTTAGATTGGTTCCCGCACCACTACCTTTTAAAATAGCAATCCAGTGCTGTCCATATTGGGTATCATTTAACAAAAGATCTTTATCATAGACATCCAAGTCAACCATAAACGTTTTTAGGTATTCTGGATTTTTCTTTTTTTCTTCCAAATAGATAGCCTTCAGTGACTCAAATAAATTGTCAGTCATTATTGTTTACCTTTTATTAATTTTTTTATATTATACCACTTTAATTAGTATAATAAAAAGGATTAGAGATGGAATTGGCATCAAAGACATATGCTATCGAAAAGCATGGAGAACAACGATATGGGTCACTCCCGTATGAGTATCATTTAGAAATGGTTGCATCTATAATCCGTGAGTATTTCGAAGGTCATATATTTCTTGATAGTTTAGTCAACGTTGCATACTTGCATGATGTGAGAGAAGATACAGATACAACTCTTGAGGATTTACTATCTCGATTTACTATTACTGAATCATATGCGGTTGACCTTCTTAGTGATGAAGATGGTTCAACGAGAAAAGAACGCAAAACACTGACATATCGCAAGTTCACAGAGTTTAAAGATCTACTGATTAAAGCTCTTACAGCAACTACTAAGTTTTCCGATAGACTAGCAAACCTGCGACATTCAATCTCTCAAATTAAAGATATGGATGAGGGAAAAGCTAAAGAGAAGTCCATCTCTAAGCTGAAAATGTATATGAATGAGCATCAAGAATTTGTATCCGTATACAAGGACTTTGTTTTATCTGAGAAGCTAAAGAAGGATGTAATCGAGTTTGACTTCTCTGTTTAAAGCATAAAAGCCAGAATCAGATTCTGGCTTTTTAGGCACCCAAACCTTATGACATAAAAAAAGCGGCGCAATGCCGCTTTCTTTATTATCAGTTTAATCTTTCAAGATGTCTGAGAATCCCAAAAGCTGAATTAGGCTTAAGAACATATTGTAGATTTGAACAAATAATGTGATTGTTGCACGGATATAGTTTGTTTCTCCACCATTGATGATTTCAGATGTTTGCCACATGATAATTGCGCCTGAAAGGAACATTACCGCTGTGGATATCACCATTGAAATTACAGAAGATTGGAACAACACCACGTTCATAATCGACATGATAAATGCTGAAATCATACCAACAGCCAGGAAGCTTGCGAACTTAGACATTTTAAGTCGCATCTTAATAGTCCAAGCCGAAAGAACCACAAATAGGATCGCGGTAGACATTAATGCTGTTGTAATAATCTCACTACCGTTCGAGATTTGCATTACTTGGTTCAAAATTGGACCCAAAGTTAATCCAAGGAAACCCGTAAAGACGAATGTTAGTGGTAAACCAGCAGCGCTATCTGCATTTTTCTCAACCAAATAGAGCAACACGAAGTACACTGGCAGCATGAAGTACCAAGGTATTGCACCAATACCTGAAGACATAGAGATAAATGCTACACCTGATGCGGTTAGTAAATTCATACCCAACAGCATATACGTGTTCTTGAGAACCTTCTCTTCCGCAGAAATCGGAACTTTGTCTATTGTTGCTTCTTGTTTCATAAAAAATACCTTCTTTTCTTTTGATGTTTAATATATATAATAAAAACAATAAAAACTCAAGTGAATAATGTAAGATTTTGTTAATCTGACTTAATCTTAAGGTTATTTAAATGATTTAATCAATCGTTAGCGATTTCTTTTTCTTAAAGCAAAAGTAAGGTTGATCAATATCATAAGCTGTAGCATAGATATCGCTATCGAATTTTCGAATTTCTATCTTGCCTAGATCTAATAGCGACTTAGCTTCTTCCTGCATATCATCTGATACATCATTGATATGCACTCTGCCTTCATCTTCGATACGCTGTATAAGGCTCTTAGTAACTTTTTCCATAATTAACTCTTTCATGTATACTTTTTATTTCGATATTAAATAATAAACTATTGCTTAGCAATAAGGAGTGACTAAATGTTTGCAGGAAAGGTAAAGCCAGCACGAACTATTGATAACGTGTTCAATTCAGCATACTGGCACTTACAACGAAAAGATATGAGCGAGCATGAAATCCTTACCAAGCTTCAGAATAAGACAGATAATGAAGAGTGGATTGCTACTGTCATGGCTTCACTTAGAAATGATAACTACATCGATGATAAGAGATTTATTGCTAGTTACATAAGAAATTGTTTTAATAATAAAAAACAAGGACCGAATAAAATAAAGTCTGCGCTTATACATGAGAAAAAGGTTAATCATCAAGAACTTATCGATGAGATGCTTCAAGATCCTGACTATGATTTTTTTGATCTAGCTGTAGCTGCATTGCGGAAAAAATGGAAAGGTGACAGTATCGATTATAAAACTCGGTCAAAATATTACGCTTATCTTGCTGGAAGAGGTTTTACGAGCGACATGATTAATCATGCTATTGAAACCCTGAAAGAAGAAACCAAAGAACAGAATGATGTCGAATTTACAGCACTAATTGTTGGTGTTAGTTCAAAGAATAAAAGAGATATGTAAATGAATACAGAAGAATTCGGTAAAATTACACATTTAACACCTGGCAGGGTGTTTGATTCTAACTCATACTGGTTTAAAGGCGGCTCCCATTTAAAAATGGATAACTGCCTTTACAAAGAGTTTGAAAAAGCCCTCTCTGAAGTAAAATGGGTTCAAGACCCAGCAAAGGTTTACAATGAGATCCCAGAGCACATAAAACTTCCTGAATCAGAGATTCCCAAAAACCTAACCCGCTCTCAAACTAGGGATCTTTTAAATGCTCACGCTAAGAAAAACTTCCCTGAAGAACTAAAAGGGTCTATCGAAAAGCTTCTGCTTAGCTATCAAACTGAAGAGCTTCAAAGTTTATACAACTTCCAAATTGTGTTCGCTGACTTATGGAATGGGAGTGAAGGTTGTCCTTGGCATTGGGATGGTACAGATGGTGGTGACGCGTTAATCCTTGCGTATTTCAGTGATCACAAAAAGTGGAAACCTGAACTTGGTGGTCAGCTTGAGATAGGAAAGAATTTAGGCTCGGATTCTATGTATCTTTCTAAAATTGGAGAAGTGGAATCTTATGGGTTTGTGCCACCTCAACAAAGAAGCTTCATTATTGTAAACAATAAAAACCCGTATTTTATTCACCGATGTAACAAGTTAATTGACCCTAAGATAAGAAGAATGACCCTTACTCTTGGTCTTAAGTTTGTAGTCAAAGATGATTGGTCTCAGCCATCGAAGGTGATTTGGTAGATAGATACCCGCTTAACTGCGGGTTTTTAATGGCTACGCCACAAACTTCAATAAGCGATTTTTATTTGTTATTTAAAAACATATATTTTCTTATTGACTTTTCATGCGCAATTCGTATAATGATTTTAAAGGTTGAGACAATTCAGCTAAAACAAAAAAACACACACACATTAAACAATATAAAAGGAACACTGAATATGAACGCACAATACGATGAATCAATGCTCGATCAAGAAGCTTTGGCTAAAGCAAACAGCCTGAGTGTAGTAGACCAAAATGAAATGCGTCTGGATGCCTTGTTTGGTAATCACGTAAGTAAGCCAAATAACCACAGTCATCGTCAAGCTTCTCGACCATCTCTTCGCGTTGTTAAGCAACAAGAAGAATCACAAGCTATGAGTGATGATTTCGAAATCGACCTAGTTGGACTAGATGATGTTGAATGCGCTTCAAATAGTGTTATTGGCGGATTCTCATTCGGCAAGACTCTAACTGAATTGAAAGAGCACGGTGGCGCACCAAAGAAAAACACATCTCGTCGCGGTACTGGTTATTTAGGTCGCAACGGTCGCAACCGAAAAGCTTAAAAATCTTGATATCGAGGGGGTATCACCCCCTCTGAATTGAACTGACATATCAAGTATTTACATGCTATAATTCCTCCTGACCACAAGGAGGATTTTTCATGCAAGAAAAACAGGGGTTTAGCTTAGAACCCACTTCAACTAGCTTTCTAGATTCAATTTTTGGGGATAAGCAGCATTTCGAAATATCTCAAATCGCAGAAGGTTTTTTAGACTACCTTCAAGGAATGTCTGAAAAGCACAAAATACAACGCGTCCTTTCAAAATTCCAAGAGTCTATGAGCATAGACTATCTCTCTATGATTGCGGGTTATGAAGAATTTGTTGATTGCTGTGATGATATGCAAGTTGGCATTTACCCTGAGTTAAAGATTGAGCCAGGAATTACCTTCTCTGATTACCTTGTCAAAGCAAAAGTCGTAAACAAGTCCGAGCTTAAGCGTATGCTTGGCAAGCATTACAAGGTAAGTGATAACGCAACAAAGTCAGATCCTCAAGCTCTTGTTAAGATGTGTGTAGGCTACGGAACTCTTTTTGTTGGTGATGACAGGATCTACGCGTTCAATAATTGCATTGAATATCGAGTCTTTAATGCCGCAGCAAAAATTCTCGGTATGCCAACATTCAAAAACTCACTAGATTTTGATAAGAAATATGAGCTATCAGAAGAGTGCCTTAACATTCTAAAAAGCTCTAACATAAAGAACGAACTTGATAAGCTAGGTAGTGGTTACGATAGCGATTACCTTTCCTCACCTCATTTCGTTATGGAAATGTTTGAATTCATTTACCAGCTATGTCAAAACTCAGCAAGCATTTTCGAAAACGAGCAAAGTGAATCGTTCAACACCACCTATAATCTCATAGCATTAACCTTATATCCAATATGCAGCATCTTTAACTCTCCTGCATTTATCAGTTACACGATTAGCAAATTTGGTGGCAATCACCTACTTCCGATCATAAACAACATCTATAGAAGGTTTATCATTATTGGTACGCTTTCCCCTATGTTTGAAGGCAAAGGGAAACTCTCCACGTTATCCATGTATTCGGCACTCTTGATTGATAGCGTAGTCTCCGATGGTGAAATGGGATATTTTGAAAGTCTTGATAGAGTTCTTAGTAACATCCCAGAAATCCATAGGTTTGGATACTTCATTACTCACGATGAAAAACCTATAGAGTCTATTAACACGCCTATCATTAAACACTACTTCAAGCTCTTCCAAGAGCTGAACACCAAGAATTTACCTGGTATCAGGAGTTCCGCAGAACACTTGCCTGACGATCTAAAACATGAAGCTATCTCATCATTAGACAATCTAGAAAGCAGATTCGAGGAATTGTACAAGATAGAGATCAATGACGAAAATTCGCCTCATCTCTTCATTAAAGTGTACGCAATTTTAAGAGGGCTTAAAAACGCCTACAAGCAGAAGAAAAAATTTATTCGCATATCTGAGGCAATAGTTGACAGGAGAGAGCTTGCAAGAAGCCATTTTGATAACAATAAGCTATCAGAAGCTCAAAACGTTATTGCTGAAGTCGATAGTCTTCAAAAGAACATTCATGAAGCTCTAATCACATTTACAAAGCAAATATTTGAAGCTATTGATTCATGTTTCGAAGCGCAGAAAAACATCGCTGATTCAGATTCAGTCTCGTCAGATTCTGCTTCTGCAACCGATATGGTAGAACGGGAGAAATTAGAGGCGTTAAAAAACGCAAATACACAAAAGGTTTTGCAGCTTGAAACCGCAATTGAAAAGCTTAATACCGATAATCAGCGCCTAAACGACATCCTGTCAGATAAGAACGAGCTTATCTCAAATCTAGAACAGCGCTTACAAGGCGCATTATCAAAGTCTTCTATTACCATTAGCGATTCGCTAAAACAGTGTATGTATGGCAACCCTTCATACAATGACGTAGTTACTGCTATTCGTGAACTATACCCTCACGCAACTTTCGCTGACAATATCGAGAAGGTAATTTCAAAATGCAACTACGAAAATCCAGCTCGTGTGTTTAAGTACCTAAATCTAATTTGCTCAGACTACTTCAATAGCATCAAAAGCGGAAAGCCTGACGCAGTATCAAAAGAGATACTTGAGCCGTACTACAGCGCAAACGAGAGCAATACAACAGTGCAAGATGTTAAGCTCCGCTCAATGCGCGAGTTTCCCTTTAATGGGAGCAAGGTTCTAATCACCAAGCACTTAACCATTGGTGAAACTTTCAACCCTACAAAAACAGTACAGATATTCTTCGATATCCATTTCAATGAAGTGCGAATCGGGTACATAGGACAACACTTAAAGACAAGCAGTTGATAGCTGGGGGCGGATATCCGCCCCCTTATTATTTGAAATGTGCTAAGTACTCTTCTTGGTAGTACTTAACAATTTCCTCAGCGTTTTTGAAATGAGGCTCAATAGAAGAGATATTTAAACACTCCTTTACTTGAGAGGATAGTTTTTCAAATTCTCGATTAAACTGATCTTCTTTGAACTTAGGAATGATGCCAGATTTAAGGCTTTGACCATAAATTAGCCTATGCGCAATCTTTGCGTCATTAACAATTAGGAATCCAATCAGTAGCTCATTTTCTTCATCTGAGTTGTTTTCAAATCGAGAGTTTAAGAGATTTATTAACTCAATTCTTACACTTGCTCTAGTGTTGCTGTATAGGTAATACAAGCCATTCGTGCTAGAAAGAAGAACCTTTTTTTCTAATATGGCTAATTCTGTTAAATCAACAGACTCCAGTTTCAAGCAATGAAGAGCTGGCTCTATTGCAAGAATTGCGGTATCAGCCCATTTGTACTTTGCTGGTAAACCATTCTCGGAAACAATCTCGGAGATTTTTTGGTAGATACTATTACGAGTAACTTTTGAGCGAATTGTTTCGATTAACTTGTTTTTGATTTCGAATTTCTTTTCAATTGAGTCGAACGTAACAAGGGTTTTACCGTTAAATATGATCTTGATTTCACCAGGCTTGGTTATGACTTCAAAACATTCTTGCTTATTTATCATTTTCTATCCGTATGAGTTTACAATTTTCTTACTAATTAGAAAATCCATAACATCTACAAGAATGTTGGAAATGTAGTCGTCATCAACTGAAATCTTCCTAGACCTAAAATAAATCTCATCATGTAGAGCGATTGATGAAATGCCCCTTCTAATACATGACTCACAAAACTTAAGCCATTCATTGAAATCAGCATTAGATAAAAGAAGATTGTTGATTGTTTTCCTTTCGATTGAAGGCACATAATCAACAAACTTAGCAATTACAGATTCTAATATTTGCATTTTTATATTATTTTTTAGGTTATTGTTAATAACAACTTACATTATAAGATCCATACAGTCAATTTACTGTTTATCATTAATTCCTAAAGTATGATGACCCACTCACTTCTTGTTTCCAATTCATGATAATTTGAGCTATAGTTACTTATCAAAAAATTAAAGACTAAAGATTGTATTTATGGATTATAACAACTGGAAGATATCAGTTCGTGGTGCAGACAAAAGCATTACTGCAAATGATGTTGTATCATTTGCCAATCAGAATGATTCTGTGACACTTTTCGGTCTACGAAGAGAGTTAACAGGCTCTATGTCTGATGAAGCTCCTTTATTGATTTGTGAGCACTGTAGAAACCCAGTTACAATCTCTAGAAGACATAAATCGGTTTTTTTGAAGCATCAACCATTTTCAAATCGTAAAACTGGTGATGCTGTTTATTCATGCCCATTTTATAAAGGGAAAAGTAGCCCAATCTTCGATAGGATCGAAGATAAATCGGAAAGTCGCTTAAGTAAATTCGTAAAACTTAACTTAGTTAAATGCCTTTTGAAAACAAATTCAGTCAAAAAGAGCACGATTCAACTAGACCCCAAAATTATCGATTCAACAGGCACAGGTGAATGGCGTAGCCCTGATGTGTACTTTGAGCAAAACAACGATCAAAAGTGGGCATTTGAGGTGATTAATGTCTGGATTAACCCTCAAACAATTGAAGAACGTGAACGATTCTATATTGCCAACAATATAAATTTGGTCTGGCTAATCCCAGAAGAACGATTGAATGCATTCTCCATTACCTATGGAGACCTTATGTTTGGAAGCAATAAAAATCACAATGTGTTTTCATTAACAGTTAAGAATGTTCGAGAGTCCAGAAGAAAAAAAGACCTGTTTTTAACAGTAAATTACCCAACATTTGATAATGAATACCTAAAGATTAAGTCAAAAGTTGTTCAGTTAAGAGATCTTAAGACAACATTGCCTAGTGGTTTGCCATACGCAGTAAATGTAGACTCCATTAGCTATGCTGACATTCGTTCCTATCTGATAAAAAGTGGGTTGATTACATATATCCGCTCAGATGATGAAATTAAGATTGAAGCTCAAAAGCGGGTTACACAAGAGTTGATGAGATTACATAATCTATCTAAGAAATTTATTTTTGACTCACTTGTTGCCGCAAAGTATCTGAAAGCTATCAAGAAACAGTATCAATCACTCCCTGGCGATATTCAAAGTATCGTCTACAAAAAGTATGAATCAGCATCAAAGAGACTGAATGCTAACTTAGAAACATTGCGCGTCATGGATAGAATCGCATTACATTCAATGCATCCTGATAAAGATTTAGATTTCATGAAAGAACTAAAATCTGCTCGTTTAAGCTTAGTTCAGTTTGATAACTGCAATGACATTCAAAACGCATTCTCTGGAGTGATTAAGGATAGACTTAAGGATGAACTAAGTAAGGTTAAGCTCAATGACTTGAACATTCAGTCTCAAAATATTCGTGATTTTGATGAAAACGACCTGATTATGCTGGAGCTTCATATCACTAAAATGAAGAGAACCCCTTCATTGATCAATATGCTCACATGCTCATATCTAATGAGAAAAATTGATTCAGTAAAATTACCTTCTGATACCTTGATACGTGACAGGATTAATTTATCTAAGTCAAATTTTGAATTGATTATTCAGAATCAAGTATCCACTCTATCAAAGAGCACAGAGAAACTTGAGAACCAAGATTTGGAAGTATTACGTTTATTAATTGTAGAAGTTACCCACTTAACCAAAACGACAGGAAATAGATTCTTTTGTAAGAATTACTTTCTTAAAAACAGTAAAGCTCTAATTCTTGATTTGATAAAGACGATTGATCAAGCCTATTGGATTTCAGGCTCAAAGAACGAACATAAGAAAATTTATGCGGCACTTGTTCGCCATGTTAGTGGATTGCCGCAATTTTAAGGATTAAATATGGATAATAAACACTCTCAGGCTATAGCTCAAAAATTACTAGAAAAGTCGAATGTCGAATTCTTACATAAATACCTAATAGATAATGGCTATACTATCTCTTGCGCGGAAAGCTTAACAAGCGGTCTTGTTCAGTTAGCCCTTTCCTCACAATCAGGATCTTCAAAGTATTTCGTCGGAGGATTAACAGCGTACTCAATTCCGATGAAAGTAACATTGTTGGGGGTTGACCATGAAGAAGCCGTTCGTGCGAATGCTGTTTCTGAGTTGGTTGCCAGACAAATGGTAGATGGGTGTACAAAGCTATTTTCTTCTGATATTGCAATCTCAACAACAGGATACGCAGAACCATTTACTGACGATAATGGCGTTGACCGTAAAAGACAAGCATTCATTGGAATCAAAGTTAATGGAGATATAACCGCACTCGAAGTAACCAGTGAAGAGCTTCAAGATAAGAATCGAGTCGATGCGCAATTTTATGTGGTTAACAAAGCAATAGAGCTACTAAGAAATCTTATTTCATAAAGATGTGATCAAATTATCAACAAAAGGAAAAAGCGCAAGTTAAGTAAACTTGCGCTTTATTTTTATTCGTAATTGTTTAGAATGTAAAAAATTAATCAATAAGAATAAGAATTAAAAATGAACAAACTAAACAATAGAAATACTTTGCTTTTTCAGTGTCTTATTGCAGAGATGTGTGCAGATAGAGTTCGTCAGTCAGAAAGCTTCAATCCAATAGACTACGTGAATTATATACAGCAGAGAACTTTGGCAGAAATATTTACAATAGACCCGTCATCGACTTCTGATTTTTACGAATATTTTCTCAATCTTTGTGGTTCAGAAGATTTGTTCTACCAGCTAATGTCTGAAGAGAATCAGAAATTGTATAAAGAAGATCTGGAAATAGTCTGTAATGTTATTACAGACAAAGTCAATGAGTTCGGTGAGATCTACGTTGGTATCGCATTGGAGCAAGAAGATGCAGACAATATTCTGTATTTCTTTAGATAAAAAATTTCTAATGCATTGGCGAATATAGTATAATTAATAAAAATTAATTACTTAAGAAAATTATGATCACAGTAAAAACAATTGCTAATAGATTTTTATCTAGCAAATTAAAACCAAAGGTTACTATCGGAAAAGGCGGTAAGGTATGTGCTGGTTTCGGTGTATTTGATCGTGAAAATAATGCATATGAGATCCCTGTTTTAGTAGAGCGCAGAGCTAATGGAATGGTTTTTCATAAGTGGGATCTCGACCATTCACCTATTATTGAACAGCGTGAAGATTTTAGCTTTGTAGGTACAATGGAAGAATTACGCGCCATTTGTGATAGTGAACTGGCAACAGTTGAGCATGTTGATTTATTCTTAAAACAAAAGACCCGAGATAATTCATCTCAAGGTCTTATGTATGGTTAAGTTTGGAATTAGCACGTTACATGGTTAAACCATCCATCTTCATGGATGGTTTTTGCTGTTTAGCCATCCAAGCGTTAAACACCTTTTCGAGGTCAGGGTTCTGCTCTACAAAAAATTTCATGCTTGCATTTGAGGGATTATCCTTTGTAGTCAAAAGCTCGCCAAGCATTTGATCTTGAGTTTCTTCATTTGCAAAAGAGATAATCTCATTATCAGTCTCAAAGACCCAAACATCTTCAAAATTTCCAACTCTTCGCACAAAACTTTTTAAGTCCAAGTCGAATCCGAAAGTTCTTGCTTTAATGCCGTTAGACTCAACACCAAGTTCTTCCAATTGTTCAGAGATACTACTCAAAGCGTTGAAAACTTCAGTTCGCATTTCAGGGAAGTCAGTAAATTTTAATTGCACCGATATATTACCAGGAATATTTCTGTTGCTTTCAGATACATCGAAAAAATTCAATAACGCTTTATTTTCAAAAGCTTCCTCGGCTATATCGCTTATCAAATCCTTCAATGATGTCTCATCATTTAGAACTAATGCTTTACTTAATGGAAGGTTATCAATTGCATCTTGAGACAACACAATTGTAGTAGCCTTTTTAGCGATGTTAATGTCATGCTCCAAAGCGAGTGTTTTTACTGCTTGTTGGGCTTGCTCTCGTGCAAAGCGACTATCACTAGAATCACCAGTCATTAACTTTGAGACTTTAAACAATTCAAATCTAGCAATTTTATTGGATGGTTCTTGTATCATATTCTTCTCATCAATTAATATTTTTTATTCTATTAATTATATCATTCTAAGGTTTGCTTAATCAATCAGTAATCATTTTTTATTTTTAACAATTTAATAAATGGCTTTTTCGGCAAACTTACTTGTTAGATATCAATATTATACCGCAAACAATTGAGCTATACACCTAGTTATGCTTTAATGTGTTACATAAAAATATTCGGCGGACTAGTAATGAATTTTTGGAAAAAAAGTAACCGCGTAATGCTACATCTTATGACAATTCTAGTAATAGTTTCTGGTGTTTTCATTTATAAAAATTCGGTTTTAATCTCAGATCAGGCACTTATCGACGGGAAGGAGCCTGGATTGAATGTTTATGTTTCTTTCCTAGAAAACCCAGATGGTGCAAACATAGACGAACTCTTTTACCCTGCGCAATCACAGTTGAGTTTTTTCGAGAATAGAATTGATGACAATGATGCATCGATATCAAAAATGTATAATGTGGTTGATATAGACTTTAATGAGTCATTAATAGACATTAGAGACAACTTTAAAATTGAAGTTGAAAATTGCAATAACACTTTTGAGCGCCTATCAAGTCGCGCTGGATTTACCAAGATTGAGTCTAAGCATAACATCAGGATTTATGCCCACACTATAGACTGTAAAGATTTGTATTTACATTCTTTTGTATTTATGAAGGATACAGGTCACGGATTTAAAGTGTACAAGACAACATTTAACCAAAAAAAACTTAAGAGTGGTTAATATCCAATGTTTGGCGATAAAGTTAAAAAATGCTGTAGAGAGTCCTTGGATAATAATGGTCAGGGATTGAATGGTGGTTTAGCATATTTCGGAGAATTCAATTCAATTAGTGGTACTTGCAAATGTGGCATTAAGTGGTATAGAGCCGAAACAAGAAATGATTCAATTCAAGGATATAAGGGTAAATGGTCTCAATATTCATATACCCCGACAGATAAGCTTAAACCCTATTACCTCAAAAAGCATCCTAACAAAAGAACCGAACAAGAAACAATTTTAGCTCAGCATAGAAAACTGAGACTCTATAAGCGAATTGTATTCATCCTATTATTTCTTATGAGCTTATTCCTGTTTGGATAAAATACAAAAATCACTAAAGCCGTAGCACAATGACTACGGCTTTTGTTTATTTGAAGCTTATCTTGATAGGAATCTGTTCTCTCACTTCCCTCAGCTCTTTTCTATTGATATAACCAAATGGTTCGCTTTGAATAAGCGTATCCCCAATATAATAAGCTATTTTTTCATGTATATGACCATGAAACCAAAAATCAGGCTGCAACCTTTTAATCAATGGGTCGAGATTAGAACAATACAAACTTGTACCTTTACCAGCATATTTGGCATATAGGTCAATATCCCCGCCCTCTAATGGGCTTAATCTCGGCACTATACCTTCAGAGTTCAACTTTCTAATTGTGTCTTTGAATTCAATCGGAGTACCTTTCTTAAATCTTGACGCAGACTTAAAACTTGGGCTGTGATGCGTGATTACAATCACTGTTCTATTTTCGTTTTTGTGTTTTTCAATTGTCTCATCCAAAAACAACACACACTCTTTATGCCTTAGAGTTTGGTCAATAGGTTTTAGTCGGGCATATGAATTTTTGCCGATAAGCTTTTTCCGAATAGCTTTAAAGTCTCGGAATCGATACGTCCCTTGACCAAGATATTCAGATACGTAATCTGCGTCTTCTTTGTTTAGAGCAATATCTGTCCATAAGGTAGATCCTATAAATGCAATCTCTCCCTCTTCACCCTTTAGGACAATGTCATCATTATCAAGAACAAATACGCCATCAATCTCATTGAGTTTTTCAATTCCTTTCAATGACTCACTATCAAAGTTAGAATTGTAGTATTCGTGGTTTCCTGGCACATACAAAACAAGATCAAAGCGATTCCTCAATTCCGAAACTACCTCTTTCGCGAGCACCCCCTTTCTAAGTTTGAAAATATCTCCCGCTAGAATAAGCACATTGAAATGATCACGGTGGATAGGTTTAATGGCATCGAATTGACTCCAAAATACACTTCTTGGATATAAATCGTTAAAGTTTTCCGTATGAATATCAGATGTCTCGTAGATATCTATTATTTTATTTGTAATTACTTTATTCATATTTCACCTATAATATAGATTCAACTACATGCTTGTCATACTCACTTTTCAGGCTTTTATTTAGCTCATACTTCATAACTTTATTGACC
Source organism: Vibrio sp. 2092 (assembly GCF_033339635.1). Taxonomy (NCBI): domain Bacteria; kingdom Pseudomonadati; phylum Pseudomonadota; class Gammaproteobacteria; order Vibrionales; family Vibrionaceae; genus Vibrio; species Vibrio sp. 2092. Next base: position 588,875 of record NZ_JAWOUY010000001.1, read on the forward strand.
CAGCCCAACTGCCTATCAGCCAATGCCTCAAGACTTCCTAGAGCGCTAATAGTTCCAGCCCCAACTCTAGCTACATAATTTTCTTTATCGCTGTATTCAATTTTGTATCCAGATTGTTTATCAATCTCAAATACCATTTTAACCTCATAATCCGCTGTAATAGCGGTGCTAAAGTTATAGTTGACTGTATTTGAGTATTCGAAATCTCCCTTTTTACATTGGTAGTTCATTACCCAAGACCGTTTAAAACTTCTGACTGTACCTCCCATTTTTAGTGAATCGCAAAAATCTAAGTATTCTCTGTTTTTAGCAATAGAAGCTTTAAGATCTTCAGGTGTCCCTTTTCTCAATAAGTGCATACCAATACTTGGGGTTTCTTTAGCCTTACTTACATCATTTTTTATTATTCTCAGGCTCTCTTTAACATCTTCATTGATAGCAGCTTCTGTGATTACCACATCTTTTTTCACCTGAGAGGATCCCTGCTCACCTTTCGGTAATGTTGCTAGTCCATAGCTAAGCATAGCGCAAACAATGATAGCAATTGTTGTGAAATCAGAGTGATCAAAACCGCTTTCTTTAGAATCGTCGCGATTTTTCTTTCGCAATAACTGTTCTTTAGCTTTTGCTAGCTTATCCGATAGATCCGATTCGGTTTTAGTGGTTATCTTTCTCATAATTCCTTCTTTATTCTAATTAATTAAATTGATTTTTATTTATTAATATACAATTTGACCAAAAATTGTCAATAAAAAACACCTCATGCTATCATTAGATAAATGAATAAAAAATAATAAAGTGAATAAAATGAATATCAATACTTACTATGCTCGAAAAGTACCAACCGTATACATGGCAAGTCCCTCAACACCCAGGGCAAATGTGAATGAATTAAATCATTTCAAGGATTCATCTCAAAACAGAAAGGTAGTTGGTTTGGAGCAAAAAAGCGCTGGTGATAAGAGTAAAGGTTGTTCAGTAGATGTTTTTGTTTAATAAATAAAAACCGAGAAGTGTCTCGGTTTTTTGTGTCTTAGCTGACAATTAAGGTGTAACTAGCTCGATATGTTCTCTACATTCTTGATTTTCAGCAATATTAACGCCTACCCATAAGCACATAACCTGATCTGGCTTTAACTCTGGAAAAGCTTCTAGAACCCTAGTACATGGCTCTAGAGCGGTTTCATATTGGTGATATAGGTGCTGCATTAATCGTCCAGCTTTTACGACAGCATGATCTTTACTCAAATCAGGCAAATCAAAATTCATTAGCCCACCAGCCTTTTCTTTTAATTTAATCTAAATTATATTCAAGTCAGCTTAAGCTGCTTGCGCTATCTTCTTTTCTACATACTGCCACTCGATCAACGGGTTAACAATTAGGACTAATGTTTGCCCCTTAATTGTCATCTTGATTCCATCATAGCCTAGTTTAGCTGCAATTCTACCTTTTAGCCTGATAATCTCATGCTTTAAAAAGTTCAACTTACCAGCTTTAGTGGCGTTTGGCGTGTAATCTGCCTTAGTAGGAATAACGTCAATGAAAGCTTCTAAGTCAACAATGTTGCTTCGACCAAGGAAGATAAAATCAGAAAACATATCCAGTATGTTCCCATCATCCACATTACATATTGATTTCAAAATCGCCATATTTTCTGGTGTTTTTTGAAGATTTCGAGATGAGATGATATTCTCTTTATTGATTGAGCACTTGTAAATACTCATACCTTTATCTTCGTAGCTTTTGAGGGTTTCTGGATTTTCGTTTGCAAAGAAGCCATCGAAAACATTGCTAACATCGTCGTTAAGCAATCCCACATCTAAACGAAGAGCGATACCATTTGCTGACTTATTAGCATGGTAGAAATCAGTGTATGACATGTTCCCTCCTATTTCTTATTTAGGTATTATAGAACACTAGAGGCTATAAAGATAGTTTTTATTATACATATAAAATACAACAAAACAATAAAAAACAAATAAAGAATAAGACCCTACATTATGAGTAAGTCAAAAAATAAATTATCAGTTTTTTTATCTTTCATAGGAATTGCACTGCCAATAGATGCGTTCGCCATAGCGAATTATGGAAGCACTAAGTTAACGAGAGATTTCCAGCGATATGATAGAAATGGCGATATGGTTTTACAATTTGAAGAGTGGAAAGCATATGCTTATAGATCTCTGATAAACAAAAACTCAGAAACCAACCGCATACTTTTCGAAATGGACATAAATCTTTCTGACACAATCTCAAAGGATGAATTCGATATCTTTATAAAACGACATGGCTTGGAAGCTATTATTAACCAGTCCATTGTGTATTCATGGGGGAGTGACCAAGGCAATGACATCTATGAAGCGCCTAAGTCAGATTTCATAGTCGATGTACAAACATTCCCTTATTTGACCATCTTTGAAAGTATAGACACCAACAAAGATGGTCACATAAGCAGATCAGAGTTTTTCAAACTCAAAGCCAAGTGATTTACTTCTTCCCAAAATCAGCAGGGATTTCTTTTGACCACTCTTTTGTATGCCACTTACGAATTTCAATTGAGCCAGCATCTTTACAAGTTCTAAGGAACTGATCGGCCTCTCCCATTAATCGCACAAGCTCAGGGTCTGCATTGCCACTGCGGATAACGTCTGAGTTGTGTGCTTTGTTTTCATACCAGTAAATGGCATTCGCTGAATCACTGTAAATGATTAGTGGTAAGTTGTGTACATTCGAGTTCATCAGGTATTTGATACCATCAACGAGCGCTAGATACTCACCAATGTTTGCAGAACCACCAATGAAGACTTTACTTCTAAAGACCTCTTCTTTGGATACGTTTAATACGCCCCTATAAATCAGTTCTTGTGTCTTTTGTGAATAAGAGGCATCAACTGTTAGGCATTCGAATAACGGCTTGTCTGGTACATGTTGCTTAGCTTTTTCTGGGTAGTATGCTTTCCAACCCTTCTTAAAGGCTTCGTTAGCCTCGCTTGGCAGGAAGCTTTTGTACTTAGCGCCAGGGAATTTATTAACTGCTGCTTGTGTTTCAGCCCACGTTTTCATAACCCCTTTCTTTCTGCCTACCCAAACAACATATACTTTCTTAGCCATTATTTTTTATCCTTTATCATAGATTCTTTTATAGCGATTAGGTCAACAAACTGTTCTTTGATTGAACCATTCTCTTTAACAAGCAAGTCATTCTCGCCAATGATGAATGTCCAATTTGCATCGTAGCTTAACAGGCTTTCATTCACCCCTTTTACACCTAATATACGGACGCTACCATTCATATCCCAGATGCCAACACTAACTTTACTTTCAAGTGTAATTGATTGACCGTAAGAATTGGCAAATCCAATAATCTCAACCTTATCATCGTTTAAGATTGAAATGCTTGAATCTTTTATCGAGTACGTCCAATCTGTTGTATTCTCAATAACTGTTAACACATTCGTCTTATGACGATCATATGAATCAATAGCAGCTTTATTGGCAACAAACATGGCGAAAACTGCTAGAAGAGAGAATGTAAGCATCAGGGCTAACAAGGTTAGTACGATATGCGTAGAAAAAACATGCTTCTCTTCTTCTGTCATACTACTCATAGTTTCCTCCATTATACACAAATCGAATTAAAAGTAAATAAAAGGTGAAACTTCTCGTTTCACCTCTTTTTGGTTACGTGACTTAACTAAAAGCCATTACATATTTTTTGGAAGTGGAATTTCATTCCCGTTAATGGTTAACGTTCCTTCTTTCACTTCGGCGTGAGTCTCAATGTTTTTACCATTATCAGAGATAACGCCTTGATCAATGTGATCTTGAATCATAAATGGAGGAATTCCTAGTTTAGCTGTCATTGCTTTATCAACTGACACATTTAATTCAGCAGTAACTTTTTCTAAGAATTCATGTAAAGTTCGCGGCTCTTCAGAGAAGCTCTTAAACTTAACATCTAAGTCAATATCAAACCAATCTGATTTCAACTCGTTGATTTTGAATGTTATGCCTTTCTTAAACATGCTGCTAAGAAGCTCACCACTCATATTTCGAGAAATATCATCACTTGTTTCAGATGCGTCAATGATGTCTTTCATGTAAACATCGTTTAACTCCCAATCAAGCGTATAATCTGATTCTTTTAGCTTGATGCCATTAAACATGCCTGTAACGCCATCTAATTTGATTTTTTGATGAATAGACATTGAGTCTGTCATGGTTAAATCAGAAGTTGCCGTTAGCTTTCCGAAATCTATAAATTCCTTGTTTTCATTCAGCATGATTCGATCAACGGAGAAATCAGTCTTAGCTTCGGTAATCCATCCGTTTTTCCATTTATAAGTTTCAGTACCACCAAACTTAGAAATGTCAAAAGTCTTATCACCATCCTTTATGTTGAGGTTCTCAATTTGATAAACAGCGCTCATCTGGTCTTTATCAAATTCACCAGAAAGTGAAACACCTTTAATTCGGAATTGACTCTGAATCTTTCTACCGTAACTACCGATGTATTGTTCGCTCTTCTGCATATCAGGGAAATCAAGCTCAAACTTAAACTTTCCATCAGCTTTAGCTACCCAGTTCAAGCTAATATCTTTAAGTTGTGGCATTTCCTCAACTGTTGACTCGCTAATTTCGTTAAAATCAAGTGTGATCTTTCCTGGAATCTCGCCAGGTCTAATTTTTACAGCATTTTTAAGGTATAGCTTATCAGTATGCCCTTTCATGGAAAGCTCAAAAGTGTCGGTTACACTGAAGAACCCTTTTTCTGCATTTACCAGCTTGATGCTCAGGTCGCCGTTACTGCTAAAGTCTTTAATGAAGCCATCACGCACACCCTCATATTTTTTAGTAAATACGTGATTTCCATAGATAGTACCACCAGCAAGTGCAATTGCGATTGCAGAAGCTAATATGATCCCTTTGCTGCTTTTTTGTTCGGTTTGTTTATTTGTAGACATTTTTATTATCTCTTATTTAATAGCTGATAAATGATAACACTATGCAGTAATTCTTTCAATAAGTCATTGTTTTTTATTTGCCTTAATTATGAAGCGTGTTTGAAAAAACTGAGTATTGCTTCAAATTATTAAGTGATTTATTTGTGATTTTCATAATAACTCTAGACTATGAATCAATCATTAGGTTGCAATTAAGTAAGAAAAACCACTTGATTTTACACTTAAACTTATCTTTTAATGGATTATTTTTGATTTTTTATTATGGAATTAAAAAATCTTTGCTGATAGAATTAAGAATGCAAAAATTTAATAATAATAAATAGGTGTACAAATGTCATCGGAAAAGAATACAAATTCAGTTAGTAGCACTGATAATGCCATTGATATTGAAAAGGAAATTCAAGGTATTACTCAGATGCAGCAAGAGCAAAATAGAATAAAGCTAGCGAAAGCTAAAGAGAAAGCTAAGAAAACACACTCTATAATCAATATCATTGCACTTTCTCTATGTGCTGGTGGCTTTTTCATGCTTAAAGATCGCATCCTTGATGATAATGGAGCCGTTAGTAGCCCTACAATGAAGGTGGTTTCGTTTTCTGATGTTAGTCAATGCTCTTCTTTTGCCGCAATAAATCCAGACTTTAAATCAATTAATTGCAATAAGCTTTCAGTTCAGGCTCATGAAAAGTCTGAGCAGACTGGTGGTGCATGGATAATGCTCAATGGTGAAAACGGTAAGAGATGCTATAACATTCCAAAAATGGATGGGTTTTCTGTAATCAAGCAAAAAAATGGCGATAAAGCTTTTAGCATTCCTTTGTACTACGTTAAGAATATCGACTTGAGCAAGCCAGGACTATATTTTCCTAGTGGTCATCAAGCACGGCTAAACAATGATGAGACAAAAACAATGCAAAACATAGCGATATACAATAAGCGCTCTGATGTTTGTAACTAAAAAAGGCGCATTGCGCCTTTTTTAATATAAATAAGTTTAATAAATAAAATAAAGAATAAAAAGAAACTATATGATCAAATATTTCTCACCTGAGCTGGTCAGTGACTTGCTCGGCGTATCATTACGCACAATAAATACCTGGATAAAATCTGAAAAACTGATTGCTTCTTCGCAACGAGGATTTACGCGAGAAGATCTGGCACATCTTGATGGATTGTCGTTTCTTCTTGACGATAAAATTGAACCAAATGTAACTCAATCCGTTAATTTAAAGTCTATTGAACTATTCAGTGGTGCTGGTGGAATGGCGCTAGGATTAGCCAATGCAGGATTTAAACACGTACTGCTTAACGAAATCGATAAGGATGCATGTGAGACTTTGAGAGCAAACATCAATGGTAATATTGTTAATGATGCAATTGAAAATATTGATTTTACAAAGTGGTATCGAAGAGTAAATTTGATTTCTGGTGGAGTACCATGCCAACCATTCTCACATAACGGAAACCGACTAGGGTTTGAAGATACTCGTGGAACACTATTCTATCAGTTCGCAAGGGCAATAAAAGAAGTTGAGCCAGATGCTTTTATTATGGAAAACGTAAAAGGATTAGCGACTCATGATAAAGGTAGAACGCTAAAGACTATGGTTTCAGTGCTTGAGGATTTAGGCTACAACGTTGAAGCTCCCAAAGTACTCAATGCGTTCCACTACGGAATACCTCAAAAGAGAGAAAGACTATTCATTGTAGGATTCAGAGAAGATTTGAAGATACAATTCAAGTGGCCTGCAAAAAACCCAGACATAAAAGTTGTCTCAGACGCTCTGTGTAGCGGCTCACTGTACCCAATAGATGTACCTGAATCCATAGGTCAAAAGTACCCTAAAAAGGCTCACGGGGTCTTTGAGCTGATTCCTGAAGGCGGTAACTGGCGAGATTTACCCGATACTATAAAAATTGAAGTAATGGGAGCCAGCCTATTTAATGGCGGGGGTAATTCAGGGACGTTTAAAAGGCTCGCAATGGATAGACCATCCCCCACCCTAACCTGTTCACCAGCCCAGAAACAAACAGGGAGATGTCACCCTATAGAAACAAGACCATTATCCGTAAGAGAATATGCCAGAATCCAATCTTTCCCTGACCATTGGGACTTTAAAGGTACTATGGGAGCGCAATACAGACAGATTGGGAATGCTGTTCCACCAAAACTTTCCGAAGTACTAGGGGAAAGCATAGTAAGAGCAATAAAGCCCATTTGAAATTTCCCACTGCATTAGCAGTGGGTTTTTTATCTAATTAATCCTTTGTGAGGATTGGTCTATACTTAGGCTCTTTACTTAGATAAAGGTCAGATACCCACTCACCAACTGTAACAACCTCACCGTTGAATAATTTAATAGGATACTTTTCCCTTTCCCAAGATGGCACACGCTGTTCTTGTAGGAATTTCTTTAAAGTTCGATTACAGCCTTTGAATCTAAACTTTAAGGATCCTTTGTATACTGAATCTTCTAGCTCTGTTGGTTCAATAGAGATACCAACATCCCCTTTCTTAGCAGGTAAGAAACTGACAGCCAGCCTTTGATTATCTTTAACAATATGCAGGGCATTATCAAAGAACATAATTTTTGTCTGATGTTCAATCTCAACGGTAAATTTAGTGTCATTTGATGACAAACCATTTAACCTTTCGATTAGATATGCAGTCTTTCCTGACGAGATTGCTTGATAACCATTGCTTTTAAGCCATGCTCTCACCAGTAGTGTTTGTGAATCACCATCTAGATTTTTCACAAAATCATTTACAATAAGTTTTTCTTTCTCTTGATGTGAGCAGTTTTTAAGCCATTCATTTGCTTTTACAGCATTCATTTCTGAGGCAAGTTGACACAATGAAGCTGATTTTGAGATAGAGGATGATGCATTTCCCCATCGAGTTCTCAATAATGGAAGAACTTCATTCCTTAGGAAGTTTCGATCATAGTCAGAAGACTGATTTGATTCGTCCTCTACCCATTTCAAATCGTTTTCCGTTGCGTAAGCCATGAGTTCATCTTTAGAATAACCTAGAAGTGGTCTAGCAAGAATTCCATTACCCAAATCTCTAGTTGGGCGCATTGATGCGAGACCATCAACACCAGCCCCTCGCATTAATCTAAGTAAAAAAGTCTCTGCCTGATCATCCATGTGATGCGCAGTAAGTAAAACATCTCCATCTGAAAGATTTTCAATGAAAAACTCATACCGACAATCTCTAGCTACACTCTCAAGATTGTTAACGCCTTTAAGGTGAAATTGTTTAGATTTGAATTTCGCTCCAATCTGCTTACAGAATTCAAAGCAAAAGCTCTCCCACTTTTCAGCGTTATCGGAAATCCCATGATTTACATGTAGGCAGTAAAGAGATTCATGAGATACGCGTGAAGCAGCGTGAGCTAGTACAACACTATCTACACCGCCACTTAAGGCAATATTGATTCGATTACCTTGGAAGTTCTCAATGACGGTTCTTACTGTGGATTGAATTTGTTCTGTAATAGTCATGATTTTTGCTAATTTTTGGATATTGTTTTGATTATACCTGCAAAAACATCAGAGTCAATACATATTTCTGTATGTTTTTTCATCATTTGGGCTGAATATCAAAAAAAACCTTTACACAGGACTTAAAAAAAGTAAAATCAAAATCAAATAAATTAACTAATAAAAATTATTATTATGAGAAATAAATTTGACGTTATAGAAGCATCAATAGATGACATAAGTGTGATTGGATTCATTATAAGCAAAACAGAGAAATCCATAAAAGTTTGTTATAGAGACCCAAAATCTGGCGAAATCGAAATGAAGAATACCAATGATGGCATAACCATCACTGGCGATGCCGATCCTTCCACTTTACCTATCTCACTAAATCAAGTACTTGAACATTACAAAGAGCAAGACTCTCGAATTTTCAAGAAAGGCGATAAAGTGTCATTCATTGACCCTAAATCCAGGAAAATACTGAAAGGGGTTATCGAATCCAATATGGGTGAATACTCTAAAGTTCTAATGGCTGACGGTTCTCACAAACGCGTTCTAAAGACATCTTTTCAGTAAGAACAAATAGCCAATTTTTTATTAATAACCACCAGAAAGCTCTGGTGGTTTTTTTCGTCATTTAATAAACACTTAGTTGCATTCATTCCGTTGAAGAATCTGAAACGAATTGTTATTAAACACAGTAATACTTTTTATTGAATATTAAAATTGTAATATCCAGCTCCATTTGTTATTCTATTAGTAGAAAAATATTAAAACTAAATAAATAATAACAAAGAAGAGAATTGATATGACAAATTTAACGAACAGACAGATCACAGATGCAATCAAAGATCGATCTCCTGCTGATATTTTGAAGAATGATGCTAAAATCGGATTCAAAGTTGAGCCTAGCAACCTAAAAGAAGATGGATTTACATTGTGCGCATCATTCAATTTAAGTAACGCTGAACCTGCAATTAAGCATCTTCTACATAAAGCATTAGGAAGTAAGCGTTCATTCGCAAACTTCACAACCTTAAATGATGGCACCAAACTGGACTCGTTCGTTATCAAGTCTGAATTCACTTCTTTCTCACTAGATACCGATCAGGATAAAACATATACTCTGGAAGATTTGAAAGGAAATAAAGATCTACAGAAAAAGTTCTTAGGTGAGTTTGCTAAGCGTCACTTTATCCAACCATTGAGAACTACAATGGCTGACTATATGGAAGTGGATAAGCGAAAAGAGATGAAAATTTCTGGAACCCCAACAGGAAAAGAGCAAAGCCAAGAATCCTTTCGTGGGAAAGTGGCTGAATATATTAAATCGTTTATTCCTGGCGCTAAAGGTCGAGAAGTCGGTCTAAGCATGTAGACCGAAATCTGACTTCAAAAAGCAGAGTCATCGACTCTGCTTTTTGTTATTGAACTTTAATTGTGATATCCGAAACATTCGAAAGTTGTTTCAGTTTCTCTTGCAGGTTTTTATGATTCGCAAGCTTTTCTCTCACTTCAATCACCCACTTCGCGTTCATTAGTGTTGATTTCAATATAAAAGTGTTTAGTAGATTGATATCCGTTGCCTTCATTAATCTAACTCTATACAACTTTCCACTTAAATCTGTATCAAGCTTAATATCTTGATATTTTTTGAACATATTCTGGATATTGATTATCTCTACTTGGTATCCCATTGATTCAGGATCATAAATATCTAGTAGACCCTCTCCTGGTTCAGACAGGCTAATTGAAACTCTGTTTTCAGGGTTTTCAACAACATGCTTCACTGAATCTTCATCTAGAGTGTATACTTCCCAGTCTTGTTGGTCGTATTCAAAAACATCAATGAATTGCAATGCCTCATTGAAAAAGTCTTTAATTATCGTAGCTCGCTTTTTGATTGGATTGTCACTTGCCTTTTCTTCAAGAGCTGATGTAAAGATGATGGGCGCTAATGCTTTTCTCACAGCCGACAAAAATAATTCTTCATTAGGGAAAAATTCAGAATCACCTAACGATCTATTAACCCATATTTTTTTCTCATTATTCTTAGTGAACCTTAAGAGTTCATCATGATTATTGAACCCAAGAATCGAATAAAAGATATCTTTCATCTTTTGCTTTTCAGGGATTTCTCCAATTCTAAAACTTTTTCCCAACTCAAGATCGTCTTCTGAAGGCAGGTTCTTTTCCCATATCGTGATAAATGAGTCCATTACCAACTGTAATTTTTTACGCGGGATAATTATCTTTTTTTGCATAACTTTCAATTCTCTTCATTGCTTTATTTAATTGATATATAATAAATTAAAAACGGAGTCAAAGAAAGTCATGACCAAATTAATTAATTCAAAGGAAGCTAAAGTCTTAAGGGATAGGCTTACTCATGCAAATCTCGCAAGTAACCAGGAACCTATTGATGTTGCTGTCGAATTGCTAGCAGCGCATATTGAAACTATAGCTCCCATATTAAAGAAAAATCCTCATGAAATGCTGAGTGCTATTAGCCTTAATATCGTGAATGAGCTTAAAGCTGCTGCCAACACAAACTCCACTCGGTATTTTCAGCTTATTGGAAGAACTTCAAATCTCATTAGTGAAAGACAGTACGCACTTGCAAATGAGCTTCATAATCTTGGCGCATCACAAGAAGAAATTTTCTCCGCTACAAAACTGGTATGGTGTGATAACGATTTTTGTTTTAAAGGGTTTACATTCGACCCAATAAGGATAGACCCATCGTACTTAGCTATGATGTTAGATAATCCCCATAGTGAAAAATACAGGGTTGCGTCACTGCTGAAGATGAATCCTCAAAACTCAATCTTCACTGCTTATCCTAAAGCTAAGAAACTATCTATCAGAATGGTTGAAGGGATGAGTGCTGCGGGGAGTTTAACTGTTAGCTCTTGTGAAATAAACATCTCAAAAGAAAAGCTTTTAGAGTTCTACAAAGCTAATGGCTTCGATCAAGCATGTTGCTATATAAATGAAGTAATCAACCACGAACTTGCGCACATTATTCAAAATTTTGAGCCAGGATGGTCTCGCGGTATGGCTGAAGCATTAACATTCCCGCATTACATTGGACAACTACTCAGCCAATCGAGAACGAGATTACTGAATGCATACCCAAATCTAAAAAAGGCTGTTGATACTTATGATCAATGCCGATTAGAACTCGCGCAAAAATATGAGTGCAACCCGAATGACATATTCGAATACATCAATGACGATGAAGAAAACATCATAATTAGTTACGCCGATGAGATTGATAACCAACCTGAATCTAGATTTCTAGAGCGCCTAGATGATTCAATTTATGACGTTAATGGTAAGAAAACATTTTCAAAAGATGAGCGATTAAAATGGTACGAAAGCACTATTGGTGAATCAATGGCAAGATTTGTTGGGAGAATTAACAGTCAGTCAGGTTCTAACGAACCATCAAACAAGTCTTTTCCTTTTCTCTCTGAATTCGCGATGTTAAGTCAGTATCCAAACATTCCTTTATTTAGGGGGAAAGATGATTTTGAATATAATCACCAAGATTTACCGAACGAATACTACTCATCGTCTCTTGGGTTCATTGATTTCTATCAGAATGGACAGACGATAGTAAGCCTAGTTAGTGATAAGTGCAATATATCAACCATTGTGCATGAGTTTTTAGGACACTACGTTTATGAGAATGTGTGCAATGCTGCTAAGATGCCAGACTGTCCAGCGTGGTTAATTGATGGTCTTAAAGATCTTGATAATTCAATTTTCGAAGGTCTATTTAGTAAGTGCGCAAAGCACGAAAAGTTTTCTGAACATGCTGAAAGCTTGATGCTAACTAATGAAGCAAAACACGCCAGCCCAAAACTAAAAGCTGCTGCAAGAGTTCTTGAGAAAGAGTTAGCATCAACACTATCATCGGAATCGTTACACTTAAGAGAAGATATTCAAGAGTGTCATAGTTTTTCTAAGTTCTATTCAAGAATTATGGGCGGTGATGAGTCAAATGCAATCTCATTGTCCAGATAGCAAAAAGGCAAGCTTCGCCGCTTGCCCTATCTATTACTTTTTAGTTTGAACAGCCCAGTTGTTGCGTTTACGGCTGTTACGAAGTGCTAGATTACGTTTCATGATATATCTCCGAATTATTTTTTGTTTTTATATAAAATTAAAATCGAGAGCTTTGGGTGCTCTCGATTTTTAATTCGCAGCCAAGCTCTTGATAATTGAGCTTGGTATATCATTAAAGAAAAATGTTTTCTTCAATACCTTGCTTAGTAGCTTCTGTACTTAGCAGCTCAATTAGTTCGTCATTTTTTGTTTCTACAACCATTTGTACGGTTGCATACTGATGAATTCGAATTAACGATTCAGCAATTTGTTGCAAGTTACCGCAAGGAAGATCACGGAACATGCTAATACCTTCGACACTGTCATTAATCTTTTTATCTGTGATATTAATCTTAATGCCAGTTCGAACGGTAGGATCCGTCGATGGCGTAATAACTTTTATCATTGTAAAACCTGTTATATTGTTATTATCCCAACCAGAGAATATTACTGATTGTTTTTGTTGTTGTCAATAGATTATCTATTTAATATCTAGCGGAATTTCTTCTGGAGAAGGACTCCATTCAAAAAGCCCAGAAACAACGTTCTTACAGAAATCCAGAATGATTTCCCACAAAAATTGAGCCAGAGGCTTAATCAAACCCATGAAGTTTGACACATACTCATTTACGTCTTTGTCTGTCACGTATGCATAAAATGCAACTAAACCAAGCAGAAAGCAAAAAACGATAAAGAGAAAGCCTGCAATTTTTTTTGCTAGCCCCATAATAAAATAACCTTTCTTTTAATTTATGATTAGATTATACATTCATTGAGATTAGAGTCAAGCATTTAAAATTCTTTCTTTTTCAATGTCTTCTTATGGGATATAATTTGAGCTTAAATGAGGATAATTATGAATATAAAAAACACAATCTGCTTACTCTCTATCCTGCTTTCCTCTAATGCCTTATCCACAGAAGTAAAATCAATTCCCCTACCATTAGGGGTAAGCTTTGGGATGACATTAGAGCAAACGAAGTCATTTTTAAGTGGGTACGAGCTAACTGTGCCAAGAGGGTATCCGAACACTATTGTGGTTGATAATCCTGACTCTCAAAACTTCATTTATAAACGGCTAGGCTTTTACTTTAATGAGCATGGTCTTCAGTACGTCCAGGTGCAATCCAAAACTATCGGTAATGATCCTTATGGTAGAAATGGCGTTACGCTTTACTACAGCGAAAAGAAGCGGATATTAACTGAGAACCCTTCACTTGATATTGTTCACTTTGAGTTTGCTGATAGACGAAACACATACGATAAAACCAGCTTTTATCAATGCCTCAACTATCTTAATTGTGGTAAATACAAAACATACCTTTTAAACGGTGATGAAGTGAAGGTGCTTTTGAGCCTAAACCCTAAAAGTGATACTGAAGGGTATATAAATATTGATTATAAAGGCGATTATTGGAGTCGGTAATCCAGCAGCAAAGGAAAAAGAAATGATTTTAACAAACAGTATCGATATTGATTCTAAATTTCTAACGATTCAAGATGAGTTATATACACTCAACTTATTAGATAGCAATATAAGGCTTGAGTGTAATTCACATGAATTCAATGACCTTAAGAAAGCTATCGTAGCCTCATATGAGCTAACTGAAAATTCAAACCACTGGATTCAACAAAGAGTTAAAACAGTATTGAAGGCTCATAGAGCAGCGTTTGATTTTTTGGTTCATGAAGGTTACTTCAGTGAACAATTTGTCATTACAGACAAGTCTTTTGATAAGAATCATTTTAATCGTTTACAGATGACGATTGAAGATTTTCTGCATAAGTACATGAATTCAGTGAAGGGATTTCCTGTAGCTACAAGGGAATTATTTGACTTTCTTAATAGAAAAATTGAAAACAAGACCGAAATTAGCATCAATGATGGCGAAAGTCAGCTTAATGAGTGGAACAATCTCAACCATAATTTTAAACCACTAAACGAAGAAGAGAAAAAGAAAAGGTATAAGCTGGAACCCTTTTGTGTCAGTAATGCCTCTGTATTTATTGGGTTTGTTAGACCTGAAACTACTGTACAAAACATTCTAAAAATCAAAAATGGCTCAATAACATTTGAAGTCAGTGGCGATGATGTACTAAAAATGTACAAACAATTTCTTACAGAAGATCAGTTTAACCTACATAAACAAGGCATAGAGTGCTGGAAACTATTTGATGACATAATTAAAGCGAACAAAATCTTTTTTGATAATTTAGAAACAATTGGCTTTGATAAAAAGTGGGCTGAATTCAAGTCGGACGAAGAGCTTAACAAAAATAGACTTTCAGAAATCATGACTGAATATGATCAAGCGCTTATCAGCATCGATACCTTATCATCATACATATCGAAGCATTAGTGATTTGCTCAATTTGACCAATAGTGATCTGGCATTGTTAAATGCCAGATTTTTTTGTTCCGCAATATAGAAAACTCCAGACCGAAGCCTGGAGTTTCTAACTAAAACAAAATTAGGGATAAGAACATCAAATTATCTTAAACAAAAATGGCAAAGGATAAAAACAAGGTCTCTGTAAAAGCCTGGATACCAGACCTTCACAATGCAGTCTCGGAATCGGAGCAATTCATGAATCGCGTCCTTCGTTAATAAATAACGATATTATGCTCGAAAACTGCATTTAACTAATTGACTATTTCCCGATAAATCAACAAGTTGAATTGGTGGAGATGGGCGGATTCGAACCGCCGTCCAAATGTATTCCAGAAAGCAAATACTTACAGCTTTATCTTCTCTTATCATTAACAATTTAGGCTGAGAGAGACAATCACCTAAATGTCTTCAGCACATCCCATACGGGTTACTACGCAATATCGGCTGTATTTCTTGCGCTCTTCCCTAATCTAATAATGACCCATGCATATACAACACCGATTAGGGCTGGTGTTGTGCATGAGGCAACCTACTGGTTATTAAGCAGCGATTGCAGTGAAATGTTCGTCGTTTGCGAATATTTTAATTTCGGTTTTTTTACGAGGCCAACCGACCCTCGGCTGATTGCAGACCTTCCAACACCTGTCGAGACCTATTTCATCCCCAAGCTTTTACAGAAACCTAATTTTTAAAGAACTTTGGTTTGTTGCTAACCTTTGATGTTGTAAATAATACACTACCTAAATTATTTTGCAAATGTTTTTTATGTTCTTTTTAAAACAATTTGGAAATTTTTGTCTGATCGCTCATTACATAGTCAATGCGCTGCGATTTAACCCCATTTGCTCAACTCTTTCAACTAAGCTTACTAAATCACTTGAACGGTAAGATTCAATATAGTCAACCGCCTGCACGTTGTGAATAGCCAAAGAGTTCAGAGTCTTGTCATAAACACCATCAATGTTCTTGATCTTCAATAAGATCGGGAAATGCTCTTTATCCATATCTTTTTTCAACTCTAGAAAGTCAGGATGATCAGAGCTAACAATGTTTGCACCAGGC
Organism: Vibrio sp. 2092; assembly: GCF_033339635.1. Classification (NCBI taxonomy): domain Bacteria; kingdom Pseudomonadati; phylum Pseudomonadota; class Gammaproteobacteria; order Vibrionales; family Vibrionaceae; genus Vibrio; species Vibrio sp. 2092. The sequence continues at coordinate 604,897 of NZ_JAWOUY010000001.1, forward strand.
TTAACCTGAAGGAATGCTATCCCCTTACTATTTTCGGTATCTCTATCCTTAAATGAAGAACGAGCATTAACAGCATTCTTTAAGTCTTTGGAAGCATATAATGCGCGACCTAAGAAGCTAGGTATCATACTTTGCTTCAATGCTTCTTCACTATCTGCTTCAAACCGCTCAATGTTCCCAAAGTCCATACTTTGCGCGATAATCTTTCCCGAAAAGTCTATTTCATCCGTTCTGTTCATTCTGGATATAAGGTTGATCGCCCCCTTATTCAGATCAGACAATCTATCTGGAGAAATTCCTTTTGGAGTAAACAACGTAACTTCGTCGCCATCAAACTTAGCGCCTAAAGTGTATCCTTTCATCAAAAATAGCTTCAAAACTGTACGTTTGTTTATGTTAGCTAAAGCCTCTTTGCTTTCACTACAGTCTGGCTCGATAAATTCAGCAAATTTTTCTGCTGACACCGTTCTTTCATAACGCAGTTTATCGGTAAAGATCGCGTGATGGAATTCCGTTTGATTACTCTTTAACCACTCTTTTGATTTTTTGAATACTTTAAGGTTTGTTTTCATTTTTCGAGTTTTCTTTATTATTAATAACCAAACAATTATATCATTTAATTCTTAATAAAAAAATATGCCGCTAACTACGCCTTAGTTAGCGGCTTATTCATAAGGTCTTTTGTAAGTTTTAAAGCATATCAGGCATAAACTTGAATTCTTCAAAGACTGACTCACAATGAGATTCAAGCTGTTCCATTGTTACCTTTTCATTTGAAGCTGTAGCTTTACATAGCGTAAATGTTGCCATGTTGGTAAAGGCTCTCTTTAAAAATACAAAATATCCAATTTTAGCCAAATTTAAAGCCTCTGGATCAGGCTTTCGTAAGTACACACAAAGTTGACCGCGATATAGGCTTAGGATGAATGATTTGGTTTCAACCTTCTCTCCGCTAAAGCCACCAGCAGCCTCTATTTCTTTGACCCTGATATTTGGTACTCTCCCTTTGCCTTCGATAATGTACTGTACGCATTCAATAAATTTAATCTGATCTTCACTTAGGTTATTCTGTCTTGCGGATTTAACTACAGAATCCCAATTTGAGTAATGACCAATTCTGCTCTCTTTTTCCTCACCCGTATTCTTGCTTCTGTGATGTTCAGAGTTAAATACACCCCATCTACCAAGTGTAATGTTGTGTGCAGTAATTGTGAGGACTACGCCATTTTCATATATCTTCATTAATTTAATTCCTTATTATATTTATTGTTATTATAAATTTTATCACTCAACTTTCAATCTGAACGATTTGATAAAGTTGACATCGAGCATGAAGTAAGCCATAACCTCATTCGACTTCTCTTTCATAAGTCTTTCATAGTTTTCCGAATTAGCTTCCCCATAAATACGCTCTACAATAGGCCAGACCGATTCATCTGTAATATCCTGGTAACTCCACCCAATATGGATAATTCGCGATGTTGTGAGCGCACTGAGAGCGTTTAGCTGTTGCTTTTGATCGCCAAATGAAAGTCCTGATGATTCCATAAAATCCTTAGAAAGCTGGATAAGGTCAGGGAAAGTCTTAATAACAGAGTTTTGATCTGTAACAATATTTGCGTTGTCATTATTTTCAATGCAGTAGTCCATTAAAAATTCTGCAAATTTTCTGGTCAATTCATCTTTGTTCAAGACATGCCTTCCATAGACAACTTTTGAATATTTAGGGTTATCATGAAACGCCGCATGTTGTAAGCGAATCAAAGATTTTATCGAATCATGAAGCTCGGCTCTGTCCGAGCTTCTATTAAATGAAAGGTATGATGTAAAACCTTTAGAAATGTTATCAACAAATCCAAACTCAAAGGAATCAAAATCTTCGGTGGCGCTAAAAAGCTTATCAAGCAACTTTCCGATCTTGTAATCCGCGCTATTGATACCATCATTCGAATCACAACATCTTCTAGAAGTCTTAATCCACTCAACCGTTTCATCGCAAACCTGAATTCCTTCAGGTGTGTGTTTGTATGCAAAGGCAAAAATCGGATTAGAGTATTCAAAGCTGTCTAAAGCAAACAAGAGTCGATTCACTTCTTTCAGCTTGCAGATTTTTACTAAATCATCAAATTCAAAATTCATTTTATTCCTTAACACTCCTTACGGAGTGAGATCACAATCGGGCTTACTTGTTCTTTATTTATCTCGACATAATAAAAAAAGGGTAGCTAAAAAGCTACCCTCTTAATCATTTATCAATCTTAGAAAATGATTTCAGTTTTAATTGAACCCGAAACTACGTTGTCAGTCACTACAATTTGTAGTTGTGGAACGATTTCGTTTGTTTTTCTGTCACGAATCTTACTAAAGATTACTAGAACATCACCGCCGTAGCGAAGTAAGCGACCACTAATGCTGATTCGGTTAAGGAAGAACATTTCAATGTCCATTTCGCTTTGAATCGCAGGCTCACACAGTTCAGTGTTGAACTTTTCATTGAAAAGAGCTGTGTTTTCTACTTCATTAAGTTGAGAAAGCAGATTTTCAATAAGGCTCTGGTCATTAACAGTGATCGTGTTAATCGTGTCAGAGTTAACGATTGATGATTGACCCTCACGTTTCACTTGAACAGCACATTCATCGTATTGCTCAATTTCACCATCAATTTTGATACCGTTCTGTAGAAAGATATTAAATGACTCACTGTTCAGGTTTTTCGCTTCTTTGATAAGCGTATCAAGTGTGATTTTGTAAATTTCTGATTTAATCATTATCACTACTCCCCTGATTAGTATGCTTTAGCTTTTGGAACTTCACAGTTTACAGTTGAGATAGCATCCCAACGTACAAGCTGTAGACCGCCAAAGTGGTTCATGATGATTTGTACTTCATCGTCACACACTACTGGTTCACCTTTGATTGGTGTGCCGCTTACTGTGTAGTTAGCAACAATCAGTGAAGAGTTGCGGCTTTCTGCAAGATTACGTACCTGACGGAAGAAATGCTGTTGAAGCTTATTTACCGTAGGAGTTGGCGCATCTTTCTTGTTTTGCTCTGCAAATAGAGCATCAACATCCAATACTAGAGCTTTCGAGTCTTTGCTCAAGTTGTGAGACTCTTGGCGCTTAGGAGAAAGAGATGCTAGTGCGTCCCAAGCAATTACTTGCTGGCTCTTACCGTGCGAAGCTAGCACCAAACCAGTTTCATCTACCATGATAACTGTGCCGATTAGTTTTACGTCATTCTTCAAGAATGCAAAGACTTCTACGTCTTTAATTGCTTTTAGGTATGCGTCACGTACTGAGGTGATTTTAAACTGGTTTTTCATAATCTTTTTCCTATTAAGTTTGTTTGCTATTATTCAGCGTTGTTATTGATTATACATCTTTAAGATTGCTGGTCAAGTTTTTTTATTAGTCACCAAGTTTTCTTAAATCTGTTTGGAGGTTTCCCTCTCTGTTGTTGCTAACTATATAACTGTGCGGTTCACCTGTCAACAATATTTTTATAGTATTTTAAAAAAAATCGCCTCATTAGAGACGATTTTAATTGGAAGGTAGATGATTACTTGTTTCTGAGGCTATATTTCATTACTGAAAGACCGATAACGCCAGAGATTGCCGAACCAACCAGGATAGGTAGCTTATACTGCACAGTAGGGTCGTCGAAAGACAGACCTCCAATAAACAAGCCCATAGTAAATCCAACACCACACAATGCTGCGATACCATACATTTGAAGCCAATTTGCGCCTTGTGGCATTGGTGCTACTTTTGCTTTTACAAGAATGAATGCTGTTGCAAACACGCCAAATTGCTTACCAACAATCAATCCAAGGATAATACCTAATGAGACATTGCTAGTTAGACCACTAATATCTTGTGCTGAAATTGCCACCCCTGCATTCACAAAAGCGAAAATCGGTAGAATGAAGAAGCTTACTGTTTCATGCAGTGTATGTTCCAAAGACTCTAGCATTGAGCGTCTTTCATGCGCTTTTCCTTCATTGTCATAGATTTTACGTGGCGACATTGGAATAAACATGCCTAATACAATACCTGCAATGGTTGCATGAATACCGCTCATGTATACACAGTACCAAAGCACAAAACCAAGAATTGCAAATGGAGCAAAGTTTTCTACGTTTTTCTTGTTCATGTACCAAAGCACTAAAGAACAAACAACTGATGCAATTAGGTAGTTATAGTTCAATGATTCAGTAAAGAAGAAGGCAATAATGCCGATCACCATAACATCATCAAAAATTGCTAACGTCATCAAGAATACTTTTAGCGATGTTGGCGTATTTTTACCAGCAAGTGCCAATAACCCGAATGCAATTGCAATGTCGGTTGCTGCGGCAATAGCCCAACCATTCTGTGTTTCTGTACCAAAGTTAAAGAAGTGGTAGATAGCAATAGGAACAATTAGACCACCTAGTGCAGCGGCAGCAGGTAGGATCACATTTCTTGGATTGCTTAATTCACCGCTTACAAATTCCCGCTTAACTTCAAGGCTAATCAGGAAAAAGAATACGACCATTAATCCGTCATTTACAAAAAAATGAAAATCTTTCTCAAGATCGATACCCAGCAGTTTGAGAGTAAACTCACTATGACTCAAGTGGCTGTACATTGTATACAAGCCTGTATTTGCCACCAGCATGGCGATTGCAACAGATGCAATCAGCACGATGCCCGTTGCAGTCTCCATTTTGAAAAAGGACTGAACACTAGAAACAAAGTTCTTCATTTACTACCTCATTTTTATTTGTTAATTAATTGTCAGAATTGTGTTTTACAATACTGATAGCATTCAAAAGCCCAAAGCGGTTGAGTTCGCTTTAGGCTTGAAATATTTAAGGTTATTTAGTCACTATGACTGACTTTATATTCGGCATTATACATACGTTAATTTTATGGTCAATTATTTTTTATCTCTTATTGAAATTGTTATCAGTTCTGTTAAAATGAATGAAAAATAAAGGGAAAATCATGAAAGAATTACATTACCTTTTCGAAAAGACAACGCACAATCTTGATCAGTCAACTGGTCGAGTTCTTTTTGCTGGTGACATTCATGGGCATTACAGCGATTTCATGCGCGAGTTAGAAAAGCTAAAGTTTGATCCTAATAAAGATGTTGTCTACTCACTCGGTGATTTAACCGACCGTGGTAAAGAAAACTTACAATGCCTAGAACTAATCAATGAGGATTGGTTTAGAGCTATGCTTGGTAATCATGACCTCTTTATGCTTCTTTTTCTAATTACGGGTGAAAATGAAGGCTCATTACCTGGTCGTATGTGGTTTTCCCCTCGTACTGGTGGAGCATGGTTTAAAGATTTAAATTCCGCACAAAAAGATCGTGTACGCGAACTAGCACAAATTTTAAGTCTTAAACCTTCTGCAAGACAAGTAGACATACATCACTCAAATGGACTAACTAGATTTGGTCTTGTTCATGCTGAAGTACCAAACAATGATTGGAATTTCGTTTTAGACAAGAAAAAGCTAGAAAACCATGCTGACGTTGTTACAGAAAGCAGAAACAAAATTAAATCTTTTGTGCATGATCGCGTTAAAGTTCATGACATTCCCCATGTTAAAAACATTGATATTTTAATCTCTGGACATAGCATTGTTAATAAACCTCTATGGTTACATAACCATCTTTATATCGATACTGGATCGTATAAACCAGATGGATATATCTCAGTGTTAGACCAAGAAGAGATTAGATTAAGCAAAAAAATGTATAACATATCTTAAAATTGGCTTCTGCCATTGGCAGGAATATTATTGCTCTATTACTATTACCTTAAGGCTATGATCTATTAAGTTGAATTTTTGGTTTTAAAGGGTTAGTTTTAGCATTGGTTAAAGAAAGGATCTTATATATGAAGAAGATTTTAATACCAGCGATTTTAGCAGCATCGTTCACTCAAGCTGCTTCAGCTTCACAATTTAATGAAGGTTGGGAGTTTTCATTGGGCTTAGGCGGAGCTTACAGCGCGAGTGAAGACATAACTATTAAACGAGACAACGCATCCGATATCGAGCTTGGAGACGTTGAATTTGAAAACAAGCCATTCCAGGCACCGCTTTATTACACCATTCGTGGTGGAAAATGGTCTCTAAATGATGGATGGGCTGACTCAACAGCTTTTGAAATGGAGCTTATTCACCACAAAATCTATGCTAAAGGCAGTGACCTCAGTCAAGGCGTATCGAAGTTCGAAGTGACTGATGGTTACAATCTACTCTATGTGAACTACGCGGTGAAGAAAGACCATTGGATTGCTCGTGCAGGTATTGGTGCAGCGATTCCTCACCCTGATGTGATCATTGACGGAGAGCGCACACATGGTGGATATCAATTGGCAGGTATTACTGGTCAACTTTCACTTGAGCGAGAGTTTGAGTTGAATGAGACTTTTGCTCTAGGCATTGAAAGCAAAGTTACCTACTCATATGCAGATATCGATATAGACGGTGGTAGCGTTGAAGTACCAAATACAGCCATTCACTTGGTTGCAAACCTAAAATACCGTTTATAAGAAAACACTAAAAGAGGGGTATAGCCCCTCTTTTCAATGATTTACACGCAGTTCCCTTCCAAAATTTTGAATTTATCAAAATTTTTCAATTTAATTAAATCCTCAAATTTCATCTTTCCAAGCATTGTGATTGATCAAGTTTCACTCATGGAAAATCTGTTTTTGATCATTTACAAAGATCGCACATCGCTCAATTCTCAATAAAACGCATCCAAATCACTATTTTTTTAACTATTTTTATTTGACATGAATATTTTTAGTCTTATACTCCACATTGTTCTTTGATTTATTACATCTCTGAGAGAGGAAGTCATTATGAAGACATTGGAACAATTGGCTAACAGCACCAAAGGTCTTAAGAAAACAAAAGACGGTATAACAGCTAGCTTTGATTTATTGTACCTAGAACCAGGATACAACGTCCGTGACGTAAACATGAATCAGGTGTTTAGCTTCTCCAAATCATTTCTTCGTGGTGAGCTTATCCCTCGACTAACAGTTCAACCAATTGAACTGAACGGCAAAACGGTTCTTAAGGTTATCGATGGTCAGCACCGTTACTTTGGTTACAAGCTGGCAATGCGTGACAAATCTTTTAAAAGTGAAGGTTTGGATGTTGTCGAATTCTCTGGCAACCTACGTGACCAAATCATTCACATGGTTCACGCGAACAGTGGTCGTAACCTGACTAACCTTGAGCTTGCAAAAGCGATGCTACGTCTACAAGAAGAGAATGAGACTCTTGATAGCATCTCGAAACTGTTCAACGTTAGCATTTCAACAGCAGCAAACAATATCGCTGTAGCGCGTTTCTCGAAAGAACATCCTGATTTCGACGTTCTTATTGATCACAACATTGTTGGTATGTCAGTGATTGCTTCAAACATCACTAAGCATAAAGAACGTGCTTACCAACGTCTATGTGGCATGATTGGTTTCGAATCACTTGACCTAGCTCCAATTCGTAACGTTCCTCAGATGACTGACAAGATGACTGAGGAAGAGTTTGAAGCGAAAATGACTAAGTACAAGTCAGAAATCGCTAAGATCAAGAAGCAAGTTGCAGCAAACATGAAGCAGCTTAAGCCTAAGAAGGTTGAAAAGGAAACTGTAGGCAATATGTCTACGCTTATTTCTGACATCACTCTTCTAATCCGTAACAGCAAACATAAGAGTAATGCAGATGGCACGGTCTCGATCCGTTTGGATGGACCGATGATCAAAGCTCTGTATCTTGCTAAAGCTGACCTTGATGAAGTTGACTCGCACAACCTGAATGCTATCGAAATCGGTAAGCAACTAGGCATGTCTGAAGAAGAGCTGGCAGAATATCAAGTGGTACAGAAGCAAGCTATTGCTGAGGCTGCAAGCAAAGCTCCTGAAGCTACACTACCTGTTGATAGCTCTGAAGAGCTTGAGGAAGAAACTGGAACTCAAGTAACTGTTGATATCGTGGACGAACAACCAGTAGACGACTTCAACCAAGATCCAGGTGGTATTGATGAGTTCGACGCTTACGATCCAAACATCGACCCTCTTCTTGATGAAGAACAATCAGCATAATCGAATTTTGAAGCTTTAGCTTCTTAATAAAAAAGCCATAGCACATGCTATGGCTTTTCTGTTTTTGAGCCGTATCAGTCAAAACTCAATACAGTATCAATCTCACACTCATCAGCTTCAATTAGCACCCTATCAAGCTCTGAGGATAGCTTTTGAGCATTTTCTAGAGAAAGGGTAATCCGCTTACCATCTATATTTAATGTTACTCGCTTTGGCTCAGTTGTTCTCAACTTAACTGCGATAACTTTCTGTTTCTCTTTACATGACTTTCTAACTTGATTAATCAATCCCTTTGACTTGAATATGAAGTCATTTGGATTCGGAACGCTATCAATCTCTGCTTTTAATAACTTAAGTTCAACAAAAATCTCTAGACCAAACTCCTTAGAGATTTCATCCTCATTATGATAGCACGACTTAATGAGATCCGATAAATGAATAAACCATCCATTTATAAAAGCTTTTTCTACTTTAAACTGTTTACTCTTCAGCCACATAGCTGAACAGACTAAAATTGACAACAAGCTAATATCTATTGCTACCAGAGCATCATCAAAATAGTTACCGTCTTCCAACTTGCTTAAAGTAAGCACAGTCAAAAATGGAATTAGTGAAACCGAAATCACCTTAGTTACTGAAACTTTATTAAATTGTTTATTTTGATATAATCCCATGAGCATTGGAATTATAAATACAACAAACATAAATAAAGCCCATAAGCTGCTGGTGGATGTTAAACTTCGTATCAGGTATGAATATTCATGATCCGTGAAGAACACAACACCAACAAACAATGAAGTCATTAAGAAGTAACTAACTGAAATCATCGATAAAGCAGTGGGGTTGTTCCATTGCTCAAAAACGTATTCAGCTTCTTCTTTAATTTTTGCATAATTCATCATGGCATAAGACACACAATTACAGTATAAATGTTGATTATTAATGAATGTTTTTACTGTTTTTAAACATACATTCAATACTTTTCAGAGTCAATGTATTTTTTATGTGCTATAAAAAAGAATTGACTTTTAACCCAACAAATGTAGAGTAAAGTGAAAATGAGCAATAAACCATTACTTCGATCAGATTTAGATACAAAGTACATCGCTGTTAATAAGCAAGGCGAATACAAGATATACGATAATCAAAGTGACTGCGCTGTTGATCAAGATTCTATCGTAACACCGATTAATCGACATACACGAGTCAGAACAAGCTCTGTTGAAATGTTGGCGCAGATACTTGCTGAGACGGAAGGCTATAAAGAAATAGTCACTGACCTTCCACAAGAGCATTTTGGGGTATGTCTTGATTATCTGTTTTTTAAACATCCTGAAGTATTCGAAACAACAGAACCCGCAAAACAAGAAGCATTCTGGAATACTCAGAGAATGAGACGAAAAACCATTGTTGAATCTGTAGAAGCATACTATCACCACGCAAATTAGAGAGGACAATATGTCTTTAAGATACGAACATCCTAAAATGACTTTTCATACTGATCGCGAAGATGTATCAATTGTTGCTGTATTTCTTAAGGGTGAACAGATTGTATCTACAAAGTCGATTCTGTATTTCAATAACCAAAGTGTTCCTAATAGCGGCTATATGCCATCACAAGAAGGTGATCATGCTATTATCAACCTTGATGGTGCTTACCAGTCTGGTTATCAAGATATTTTGATTTTCACAATGCATGATTATCAGAATAACTTAGATCCTAGCCGATTGTTTCTTGTAAACAATGAGGTTCAACCTGCTGAACTTGCATCAGCTCGTCCATTCTCAACAAAGAACATTGAGGGTGTCCAAGCAGGAATGAACTTGTGTTTTCATATCTCGCTCGATGATTACTTTAGAACGCGTCGAGTATCACTTAATCAGATCCCATCCTGGCGTTTCAGCCAGAAAAGTGGTTATTTCGAAAACACTAGTGATACCCTACAGTCGATTCTTGCTAACAGTTTTGATTATTTAAGCATTCCATTAAAGAAATAAAATTATGAATAAAAACATTGAATTAATTAATAAAAGCATTACGTACATCGATCAAGTAATTGAGTCGTTAAACGATACTTCAGACGAATTAACAAAAGAAGCTATTGAGGGTTACGGATTTAGTGAAATCAAAGATGCTGTGAAATCCGAGGATCTATCTGAATCTACGATTCATAGCTACCTACTTTCATTAATTCATATCTTTGACGTTTTGGATGAAGAGCTTTGTATGGAGCCAGATTTTTACGACCTAAAAGATGAGGTTGAATCAATCTCTCTTTCATAGATTGTTATCATCTTATTGATTTTTCATTGTTTTATTTCCGAGTTCTTTACCTTAATGCAAAATTTGAATTTAGGTGTTTACTTAATTCATTTTTTGCATTAAGGTATATACATAAGTTGAAACAAGGACTCAGAATTATGAAAAACAAAACCCTACTACTAATAATTGACGCACAAAATGATTTTTTTGACATCCCTGAAAGTGTCTTGAAATACCGCCCTACTCTTCCAGTGCCAGGCTCATGGGCTGACGCTCAGCGTCTATCCGATTTTATCAAATCGGAAAAATTCAATATCGACTCCATCTTTGCTACTTTTGATACCCATAGTGAATACGATATCAGCCACTGCTCTTACTGGATTGACTCTGAAACTGGAGAGAACCCTCTTCCGTTCACAGAAATCACCGTCGAGAGCTTTATTTCTGGTAAGTACACAACAAGCGATCCCGCGTTGAAAGAACATGCGCAAATGTACCTACAAAGCCTTAAAGACAATGGAAAGCCGAATCACTTCATTTTCCCTAACCATTGCATTCCTGGTACTGAAGGTTACGAAATTGTGGCTCCAGTGGCAGAAGCATTGGCAGAGTGGAGTCAGGCGAAAGAGAATAAGTCAATTGAACGATTCAATAAAGGTGAAAACCCTAACTATGAGTTTTTTGGACCTTTTGAATCTCAAGTTGTAGTTGAGCATGACGACGAAACCAAGCTAAAAGTCGATGTCATTAAAAACATGGTGGATAACTTTGATTCCATTCTAGTTAGTGGTCAGGCGTTATCTCATTGTGTTGGAACAGGCTTGAAGCAAATCATTGACTGTATTGAAAGCAATTACAGTGAAGATGAAGCTAAATCTCATATCTCTAAAATTTCGCTGCTAGCAAATACAACTTCACCAGTTGGCGGGTTTGAGCAAGTTGGGACAGAAATCATTGAGTTTTTGAAGCACAAAGGTGTCCAAATTACGGATGTATAACTAGTGTTGTTAAAAATATCTATTAACAGAGGGCTTGATTAGCCCTCTTTTTTATATATAATAAAAACAACCAATAAAATCAAAGAGATTAATAATGGAAACTTTAAAACCTAAATACCCAAGAACGTATCACTTACCGTTCAGTGAAGCGGTATTTAATGATGATAAATTAGCTGATGATTTTTCCATGATGGATGGCGAAGAAGTATGCGTGTCAATTAAGAAAGATGGGCAATGCACAACATGCACTTCAGACTATATTCATGCTCGCTCTGCTGAGATGAATTCACACGAATCATCTACATGGGTAAAACAGCTTCATGCAAAAATCCGTTACATGATGAACCCGAATCATCGTATTTGTGGCGAAAATCTATACGCCAAACATAGTATTCATTACAAGAACCTACCCGACTACTTCATGTGCTTTAACACATGGGATCGTGATACTAACATGTGCCACTCATGGGACGAAACTGTAGAGATCTGCGAAAGTCTGGGATTAACAACAGTAGAAGTTGTATATCGCGGCATTTTCGATATGGATAAGATTAAGGCTATCTTCCAAAATCTGGATAAAGAAAAGGAAGAAGGTATCGTAGTTCGTCTAGCGCGAGGCTTTCACTACGATGAATTCCAGAAATGTGTGATGAAGGCAGTTAGAAAGGGACACGTTCAGACTGATCAACACTGGTCACATCAAAAAGTCGTGCCAAACGAATTGGCTCAGTGATTTGGTGACTAAATGCTTGGTTTTCTATTTCGAATAAAGGTTTTGGAGCGTTTGGGGTTAATAAAGAACTATTCATCAAACAAAATGTTCAAAAGACCCATAATCCATGCAGCACTATTCATAACTGAATTTTTATTGATTGGCTTCTTTTATTACTACTTAGAAAATTATGTAGTTGTAGATAGCGATCCAATCAGTTTATCAAATTCATATTACTTTACCGTGATTACAGCATCGACAGTTGGCTACGGGGATCACGCCCCTGGAAATGTCTTAACGCAGTGGTATGTGATTATTTTTATGATCCTGTACCTACCGACTAGATTTATCTATACCGCTGGTGTGGCTGGCTTTTTGTTTAAGCATCACAGAGAACTTAAAAAAATTGGACGATGGTTCCCTATGTTAAAGAAACACATAATTGTATATTGTGACTCATCAACTATTGAGAGAAACAACTTTTTGTGGCTTAAGCGGTTTGTGGGTCAGCATCGAAAATCGCTTAAATACTGTAAGACTCCAATCTTATTAGTGAACAACAATCAAGACGCTAACAGCAGCCTAATTAACTACTTCACAGAGTTTTCAGACGAGTTGAAAGGTGTTGAGTTTGTTAATGCTAATCTGAACGAAAAACACTTCTTTGAAAAGATTTCGATTGATCACGCGGAGCGTGTCTATATTCTCGCAGACGAAAATGATGTTTCTACTGATAGTGATGTTTTTGACATGGTTTATCGAATCGAAAAGGAAACATCCTACAGTAATGGTGTCACCGCAGAAATAGTTAACGACAGAAACCGAGAGCGTATTCGAAACTTGGGAGCAAATGTAATCCTACGACCAAATCGCTCTATGCCAGAATTATTGGTTACGTCTACAATTGCTCCTGGCGCTTCTCAGATGGTTGAAGAGATTGTTTCACGCGGAGGTGATAGCATTGAACGGTTTGAAATTGACTGTTCTGAGTTTCGATGGGGAGATGTGTTATATCAGTTATCGATGAATGATGTAGGTATAGCAACAGCAGTCATTTATAAAGATGAAAGTGTTGATTCTAATCCATGTGGTAAATCAATAATCAAGGATGCAAAAGCTCTATTAATACTTATTCATGAAATGAAAAATCGAGATTATGATCAAGTACAAAACAGGATTAATGAAGTCATTAATGACGTTTGTAGATCTAGTTAAGGTTATTTTAATTATTAAAAAGCACTCTTCTGGAGTGCTTTTTTAATGTATAATTAAATAAAAACTAATTGGTAATATTAATGCTTGGTAAACATACTGTCTCAAACATCAAAATGATCGCAAAAGGTAAGCCTTCTCTCTACGTTAAATTGGGAAAAGAGCATATCACTATCAGTTTATATATGAATTGCTCTGACAAAACTGAAAGCATCACTATAAATGAAAACCAAAGGGTTTCAGTAATTGGTTCTATTACTGCGCTCAACACCAATGAAAGCATAGGTGGAAAGAACGCCTATAGAATTTTAGGGACTGTTGGCGCATATCCTGGTTTTGGTTCTTTGATGTATGAAGCACTTCTTTACGAATTGAATACAATGTCGGAAAGTGCGGTGCTGATTTCTGATAGAGAGTCAGTTAGGGGTGAGGCTGAGAATATCTATCACAAGATGAATAAGTATGATGGGATTGATACTTTTAAGATCCCTGTAAACCATTCATTGTACTCTCACGATCTTCAAATAGATGTATTTGACATTATCCTAGAAAACTCCAATCTTGATGAAGATATGGATTATGATGAATTCATAGAAAGAGTTGAGTCTGGAGAGATTTCACCATATGTTCTTAATATGGCGTATGCATATAATGGAAGCTCAATCGATACTCAGAAATATCTAAATATTCTTAAACTAAATCATCAATCAAGAAATTTATCTACAAAAGTCCTCAACGAAATTGAGTCTGAAAGCGCATACTTGGGTGATTATGTAGATTGCAATCGCAATGAATTGATAGATCTTCGAGACAGGAATTTTGAAGATTATATTTATGACATAAATACTTCTAATGAAAAAGCTCTAGAGTTCTAGAGCTTTATAAAACATAGAGACCTCAAGGTAGAGGTTTCTATATTTTTATCTATTCGGCAAATTAACCCAAACCTTAACTTTATCCATATTTGCATTAAGGTCTTCTTTTAGTTTTTTTAACTGATTCAGGTATCTTTCTCTATCTTTATGAATTACAAGACCATTGACTGCATTTCCATCCATGCACCAGATTTTATACATTGAAATCTCATCTGCAATGTCACTGGCTCTCTTTATTGAATGAAAAATCAATCGAAAATCTTTTTTATATGGAAGCCTTTTTAGTGAAGTGATTGTGAAAGGCGCTCTCTTTCCAAAACTGGTTCTACTACACTTCCCCCTTAAATAGCTATGAAGACCAGCCAGACGCTCTCTGAGCGATTCTGATAAGCATAAATCGAAGTCAGTTAGCTTGTTTGGGTTTTTGTTTATCAGTTTTTCTAAGCACTCTATGGTATCAATAACATTCACTGGCAAAGCAACTTTCTCAAGCTCAGAAACCTTTCCCTCAAGCTTATTAATTACTGTTTCCTTATCGTTTTCTTTGCTCATAGACCTGATCATGACAATCTTTTGATTAAGAATGTTCTTTAGGTGTAGTGCGACGATAATATCCTCAGTAGTTATCAAATCCCGATTTTTTTCTAAAATTCCTTGATATATCAGCTCATAATCTTTCATTTATTAACCCTTTATCGCCAATTTTATTATTTAATAAAAGCAAAAAGCACCCTTCTGGGTGCTTTTATCGGAAATTAAACTCTCTATGATCAAATATGCAATTTTAATTTTGTAAGTTAGAAGGAAGAAAGTTTTGTGCCGTGCAATCTCTAATGAGATACCATTAGACGCTAGAAAGTATCTAATGGTATCGCAACAAAGTTGCGAATCATGGAAATTGAATTCTCTATCAGCGTTTTTTTTGAAAGAAAAAATATAGTTAGAAGGAAGAAAATTCTAAGCCATGATATAGAAACTCAAAGTCATCTCTAAGCTTCCATGTTGTAAATACTACTCTAAAGGTATTCTAAATGCAATCTTTTTTATCTTTAAATTAAAAGCCCATTCAATTGAATGGGCTTTTTTATTACAACCTTAATCTACAAGCCATTTACCCATTACGGTATCTAATTGCATGGCAAAATCCATATCGAATCTAAAGTCAATTTCGTGCCTCACGACTTCATCATTAACGATTTCTTCAATAGGTTTATCTACTAAAGTGACACGTTGACCTCTTGCAACAGCATTCGCTAACGCCAAGTCGTACATCGTAGGATTTGTACGGCTCATTGCTTCCGTTGATTTAGCGATATTAATCATCTTTTTAGATTCTGTGCTGGAGTTTAGACCATCGGCTCTAGTCGAAGAGTCCATATCGCAAACGAAGTAAGACATATCCTGGACATCCAAGATTAAAGGAACGCAACCTTTGCTTTCTCCAACAAGGTCAAGTTTCTGACTAACAGAAGATGGTTCAAACAACTCACCAACTTTAGCATCCTTTCTTTCCATCACTCCAACAAAGGCATTGTAATCTTCAAATTTACCGCCGCTGAAGATATTAACGAACATAACTACATATCGGATACCCATGTCAGCGCATTTTTTGATATTGATATCAATACACTCAGCAGCGCCCAATGGTGCATCTTGAATATCGCCACTGAACCTAGCCCATTCGTCCTGACTCCAATCAGAGTATGTATCCTCTGGATCACAATCCCAGTATGTCCAATACCCAATATCTTTCATTGCGTTCCAGCTTTCATCAAGCGCTTTTGCACTCAAGTCAAAATCAACTTCACCTTTCCAGTACATGAACATGCGCAGGATGTCTGCATCTTTCTCTAAAGGAATTCGGCTACCTCTTGGATAAAGTGATAGTGAGGAAGCCATAGATCGCATGGAAAGCGGAAGAACAATGTTCTTTAATGCTGGATCAATGTAAACAGTACCCAAGGATTCTTTTTGAGATAGCCGTTTGTTGATTTCTGCTAATAGACATAATGATACTTTATTAGCATTAGCTTGACTCAGTGAATCTCGCTTATCCTCTTCAAGATAGAAAAGTTTAGCTCGGTTTCCTTTTGGAATGAAGTATCGGTATCCTTCATTTACCACACGGCTATTAAAATAAGCTCTTAGTTGGAATAACTGACTAATCTTCAATTCTTGAACAACTGATTTTTCTAAAGCATTAATTACAATTTCGGTGTAATCATCGCCTAAAGCATCGCCAATTCTCAACATCAAATCGATATTTCTGGCAAATTCTCCTGGTCGTGAAGAAAGCAAGCTTACCAAAGCTGTGAATGCTTCACCTCTTTCTTTTAAATCAGTAGCAAGCTTTTCAGGAGATTCACCACTTTCATGTTTTTCCGAACACATGGCTAGGAGAGTTTTTAGTGTTTTATCACCAACAGTATCACCAATAGTTACTTTCAAAGATGTGTTGTGTAAATGAATTTCCACGTCTTTTTTAGGGATAGTTCCTTTTGGGGTCTGCTGAACACCCATAGCATCCATCAACAGAGCTTCTTTCTTCGAGTTAAAAGTCTTGATACTTTTATGGTCGTTGCGTAGGACATTGAAAGCATGTGCAGCATGAGGATACTTGTTTGATTCAGCTCCAACATGTAAGTATCGACCTAAGGCTAAGAAAAGCCCTCTACGACGAATCATGTCTTCCATAAGCATATGTCTATCTAATAGAGTCATAACCAACTTACGTTGCTTTCTGGACAGCTTAAATCTGATTTTCTTACATGCCTCAAGAGAAACATCAAAACCACTCAGGTAAGCTGCTAATCGCAACACATCCGTATATGTTTTGAATTTGTGTCTCATAATCTCAATAGCATCTGGCAAGTGTTCAGAAATCACTCCAGTAAGAAAGCAAAGTTGTTCTTTATGTGCAATCGAAACAGGAATGTATTCAAGAGCCTCTTCTTTGAATGCAATAATGACCTGCTTAACAAACTCTTTATCAAAAGCCGTAACTGATGTGCTTGATGCTAGTAAGTTGCCGAAAACCTCAAATAAATCAGCTTTAGATGCTAGTCCAACATTTGATAACTTAACGATGTTATCGTTAAGAGAAAATTCAATAGTTCCTTGCTTTTCACCTTCTACATTGTCGGATAATCCCTCGACTTGATGCTGGCATACAGGGCAAGCATTGAACATGGATAAGTCGAATAATTGATCATGGAAAGAACAACCGCATGGTAACTTGACCTGAAGTGAAGTAGGTTTGGCATTTAAGCCGAAGATGTGGCTAAAAATCACTCCAGCTCGGTTATCATGGTAAGAACGATCTTGAGCTGTATAAGGGAAGTTGGCGTGAAGAGTCACAAAATTATTAAGATCACCTTTTGCTTCAGAAAGCGTATAGATAAGTGACTTAGCTTCTTCAATCAAAGATTCTTCTGAAAGCTGTTTTAACGAAAGCTTTAAATGTGCTGACATGACGTAACCTAGACGCAGCATCTCTGTGTCTATCTCATCAAAAATCTCTTTAGCGATTTCAGCGCTCACAGGGTTGGAAGATGATTCGCTCTTTACATAGTACGCACTACGCTTTGAAAGCATTATTGATTGTAAGTGTTGAAAGTTCGAATTATCTTGATTTTCTGTTTGCACATGAGTTTTCATGAAGAATCCTTTAGATTGACTAGATTTTATTTAATTTAATTAGCCATTAATCATAACGTTATGAGAATTATTAATCAATATAAAAAGTTAAAATGTAAGCACGTATTCTAAGGATAGCTGAGACTCACTCATACTCTTTTGATACATACCCTTTTTTGATCCGAATGCGTCAAAATCCTTTACGACCTTAATCCCAAAATTTATAGTTGAATGCTCTGAGATCGGTTGGATTGTATTGAATGAAATTTGAGACATCATTACGGGAACGCCTGTCTTTTCAATTACCAAACCATTGTTCGCAAGAAGATTTCTCATGGATTCATCAGTTTTAAATGATAGTACCGCGCCCACACCCATAGACAGACTGGTTCTTTCATCAAACTGAATCTTTCTATTCAGAAAATACTGCTGATATTGCTTAGCGTTTTGAGTTCCTTGCAAATCATCACCGCCGAAATCTATAAGTCTCGATACCACTTCAATCTCGAAGAATGACATTTTTAAAAATCGACATACCGTGTTTTGCTCACTGAACATTGAAATTTTCATATCAACAATGTCATAACTTTTCATGAGATCATCGGCAATTTTAGAAAAATTGAATGGATCTGACGGTTCGACTCCTGTCCTATCCATTGCATTCGCTCTTGCACAACCGAGCATTAAAATCATACAGATTAGTAATGAGTATCGCATTCAGCATTTCCTTTATAGATCAAAAAACCCTGGCTTAATAGCCAAGGTTTTCTTAATACCTAAAATTAGGATTTGTCTTTGGACTCTTTCTTAGCTTGTTGAGCAACATGCTTTTTAACATCATCCATCATTTGAAGTGCTTTCTTAGCACCAACGCGCTTAGCCATAGTTAAATCCTTACTTTAATTGATTAATTTTTTGTCATTGGTATTGCTTACCAACCACCCAAATATTAATATAAATAAAAACCAAGTCAAGCATTATTTACTTTAAAAACAATAATTGTATAATAAACACTCAAAGAGAATGAAACATGATTTTTTTCAATGCAATTTTCAGTATAGCTCTAGCTATAGGCTGTTACTTTCAATTCGTACCTTACTACCTAGCTGGGATCATCGCCTTCCTACTTGTTTACTACGCCTCTGAATACGTTGACGGACTAAGGCAAAAGTTTTCTGATAATGAGACTGCTTCGAAAAACGACACGAAAGTAACCAAGATAACAAACTACGATAAATATCGCTCGATGAATAATGCAATTGAACGAAGTGTTAGAATCTCAATTACTTCTTTAATACCGCTCCTAAGTGCATTCTATGTTGCTAATACTGCAAATCAAGGAATAACAGTTATTGCTGTTGGCTCATTTGTGTCGCTGATCATGTATGGAACATTTATCAGTTCCATCGTAAGAGCTTCAATTCAAAGTAACCTATACGAAGATCTACACACGGCAGCAGTGAGAAGAAAAAGAGAGCTAGACGAGATAAAAAATCCGTCCAACTACAAAGCTGTAGATGTCAGTAAAGATTCAAAAGTTGAAAGTTTAGTTGCTCACTTGATTGAAATCGCTTCACAGAACACATCAAAATTAGATACTGTAATTTCAGCTTTAGAGAAAGGCACAATCAGAAAGCTATAAACATAAAAGGAAGCATAAAATGGATAAAAGAAATGAAAGAAATCTGAGTTTAAGAATTGTTTTACTTGTCACAGCTTTCTGTGCTTTTAGTGCGTTAGGCTTCTCATTTTTTAAAGATGTAAAAACGGCTCAATACGAACAAAGGCAAGCTCAGTTTCAAAAGACTGATAGCATGAAAGAGATCGCTAAAAAAGAGTTTGAAAGGATTGGAACTGTCGAGCAATCATATGTTTACACCTATAAAGATTTTGATTCTGGTATCACTAGAGACTCAGTACATATTGTTAGGAATTTAACCCTTGTTTTAGTTAGCAATAATAAATCTTTTGTTCTGGATAGGGAGATACCCTTAATTAAGCCTGGTTCTAGCGTCTGGAAAGGCTCCAAAGAAGGAATTGATTACTTATGTGTCGGTGATAAAAACGTTGTTTGTTCCACTTTAAATCCAAAAGATTTAATGTTCGCATACTAATTTATAGCTACAAAACAAAAACTCGCTTAGTAGGCACAAGGTATTTACTTGTGCCTGTTTTTATATATAATAAGGAAAGCTTTAAGGAGGCAGTATGAGTGATTTTGTTCATTCTTTCTCTCTAGACTCAGTTTTGAACAATCACCTTCAAGAATTTCCTCTACTAGCGGAATTTGAAAGTACCGTTCAAGACAGTCGTTGGCATAGTGAAGGTAATGTGAAAATTCACACAGACCTAGTTATCCAAGAGATGAAAAAACTAATTTTAAAAAATCCGCAACTTTCTGAGTCTGAACAAAAAATTCTTCTTTGGTCAGCAGCTTTGCACGACTACGCGAAGCCAATCACAACTCATGAAAGAGAAATCAATGGCGAGATTCGCGTTGTAGCGCCAAAGCACGAGCAGATTGGTGCATCATTATTATTTTCATGCAAAAAGCCACATGAGCTTACATATGAAGAATGGTTGGTCATCATCAAGCTAGTTGGATTCCACCAGCAAGCAAAGTTATTGGTGATCCGAAATGAAGACTACCGTTCATACATTCGCCTATTTAGAGAGGTAAAATCTCTCGACCTGCTTTATTACTTAGCAATGGCAGATATCTTAGGTAGAGACTGTGAAGACAAACAAGAGCAACTTGACTATGTTGAGTTTTTCAAACTCAACTATCTAGACTACAATCTTGGTGGTTACTTCAAAGATTATGAGCTAAAGCAAAAAGAAAAAGTTGCTAAATTAATTCATAAACCAAGTCAAAACCCTGAGCATATTAGTATCAGAGGTATTTCAAACATTATTGATGGCAACATCTATATGATTGAAGAGTCTCTAAGTAAACCTTATGCTCACATGGGCTATCCAATTGTAGATGTTTTGGTTGGTGTGGCTAGCTCTGGCAAATCGACATACACAAAAACAGTACCTGAATGCCCTGTCATTAGTATGGACAACATTAGAGCTAGGTTTAAAAACATTGACTCACAAGATGTGAACAATGAAGTGTTAAGAATTGCACTAGAGGAACTAAAGGATCACTTGAGAAGTGGAAATCATGTAATTTGGGATGCAACAAACTACAGATATGACTTTAGGAGCAAGGTTACTGAACTAGCGTTTAAGTACAAAGCTTATGTTCGATTTTTTGTTTTCATCAAAGATAAAGCGCAACTTCACATTGATAACAAAAGCCGTAAAAAACGAGTTATCCCTGAGGTTATTGAAAATCAGTGTTCAAAGTTTGAATTGCCAATTGAAGATGAAGCTCATAAAGTAAACTGGTTACATAATGGAGTGCTTATTGATGTGTGAATCAGAACTACCTACAAAAGAGAATCCAATTATCCTTCATAGGTTGAAGTGCTTTAACTGTAAGGAAAGTCCGAAGTATTTTTATGACACAACTTGGGGCGAAAACTGCTCTTCAGAATGTTCTAAAGAGTCTCCATGCGAAGGATGTCTATTAGATAGAGATCATCCTCATGTAGTGGTGCATGACCCAATTTCATGCCCTTATGGGTTTGAGTCACATGACACAACAAAGAAACTAGCTATTGAAGGATGGAAGCAAGCAAACAATCCTCATAGAGGCAGGAAATAGACATTGAGGGCGTATTTTATTAATATAAATTAAATAACTTACGCCCTGGTTTTTATATGAAATTCGAACACGCCAAAAAGTTAATTCAACATATAACTCACTCTAAAAAGAGTGATAGGTTTACAAGTGAAGATTTCTTTACCTTGTTCCCTGAACTTGTAGAACTTAGCCAAAAGTCATATACCCCAACTCGTTTGTATAGAGTTCTAATGTTAGAGAGCGATAGTGACTTAAATGGGTTTGGGGTTGATTCATTATCACACAATATTTCTAGCTGCTTGAATATAGCTAACTCAATGCCTTCCATCGTTTTCACAAAGGACTCTACGATTTCTTTAGATGCGCACCTTTTTTCCTTTAATGTGCCAAAAGATAGAATTCTGATTGACTTCGATACTTGCCTTCCTTTGATAGAGGATAAACTGAAAAAGTGCTTAAACCACAAGGTTTATGATAAGCATGGTAGTCCAGTAAGTATCAAGAAAGCTATTGAGCAATATAGAAATAATGACGAGAGAGAAGTGATTGCTGATATTTCAGGATTAGAGTTTACTCGAACTAAAGTTTCTAACCAATTATACTCGATGAATTTGATAGCTAGAGATTTCGAGAATCTTAAGGAAAGCACACTTTACTACAATAACCTTGATACATTCCAAAAAAATCTTTTCCCAATAATGAGTAAAATAGATCAGAAAAAATTTCATGTATGGAAGGATAGACTTTTGATTCCTGAAGAAAAGCCTATAAAAAATAAAAGCAGTACTCCAAAAGGATGGGTGCCAGCATTTTAATCAAAAAGCCAGCTTATAGCTGGCTTTTTCGTTTCGATAAAAGTTAGTACTTTCTTTTTGCTGTGAAAGTATCAAGTTTTGAAAGCTTTGACATGCACGTATTGTAGATGTCTTCCCTAATAGCTGATTGAGGACTTAGACCCGCTTCAATCAGAGATTCTCTTGCTAGATTGAAACAAACAGATGCTACATGATCAGACTTAATTGCATAGTATGTATCAGCTCTTTCCATTTCGTAAGTTGCAGACTGAACGTTTAACGAGATTGTAGCCAAAACTACCATTAGGACTTTATTCACTTTCATTACTTTTACCTATTTTTTGATTTCTTAATTGACTCTATTATACATATATTGATCTCAGAGTCAATATGTAGTTTTTAGGCAAAATAAAGCCCACTATCAAGCGGGCTTTTTTCGGAAAATATCGTTATAAATCAATGACTTAGCCTAAAAAGGAATGTCGTCATCAAAGTCCATTGGTGGCTCATTGAATTGCTGCTGCGGAGCATGTTGCTGCTGCGGAGCATGTTGCTGTTGCGGAGCATGTTGCTGTTGCGGAGCATGTTGCTGCTGTGGAGCATGTTGCTGCTGTGGAGCATATTGCTGCTGTGGAGCATGTTGTTGCGGAGCATGTTGTTGCGGAGCAGCGTATTGTTGAGGTTGACCATTATCTTGCGGGAAGCCCTGATCGCTCGGCTGAGAGAATTGTTGAGGTGCATCATAAGATTGGTGCTGACCTTGTGCAGGTTGACCCTGGTGCTGACCTTGTGCAGGTTGACCTTGGTGCTGACCTTGTGCAGGTTGACCCTGAGCAGGCTGACCTTGTGGGCGACCACCAAGCATTTGCATTACGCCTTGGTATCCTTGAACAACTACTTCAGTTGTGTAGCGATCTTGACCTTGCTGATCTTGCCATTTACGAGTTTGAAGTTGACCTTCGACGTATACTTGAGAACCTTTTTTCAGGTATTGAGCTGCTACATCAGCCAGAACGCCAAACAGTGACACACGGTGCCATTCAGTTTTCTCACGTTGCTCGCCTGTCGCTTTATCACGCCATGACTCAGAAGTAGCGATAGTTATGTTAGCTACATTACCACCATTCGGCATAGCACGAACTTCAGGATCGTTACCTAGATTGCCGACAAGGATTACTTTGTTCACCGAACCTCTACTCATAATTTCTACCTTTTTCCTTTAAATTCATAGGATTAACCATTATCT